>JANYBG010000004.1 GCA_025360865.1 Pseudomonadota bacterium
CCGGCACCATGTCCCCGGGAGCGCCGGTGGTCGAGAGCACGCGGCCGCTGACCGGGGCCGGCACCTCCACCGCGGCTTTCTCGGTCATCACCTCGACGATGACCTCGTCCTCCGTCACGGTGTCGCCGGGCTTCACGCGCCAGCTGACGATCTCCGCCTGCACGGTGCCCTCGCCCAGGTCGGGCAGCTTAAAGACGTACCTGCTCACGAGGCCTCCATGACCTTCTTCAATGCGGCCGCGACCCGCGCGGGACCGGGGAAATATTCCCACTCGAACGCGTGCGGGTATGGGGTGTCCCAGCCGGCGACGCGCTGGATCGGCGCCTCGAGGTTCCAGAAGCAGTGCTCCTGCACGGTCGCCACCAGTTCCGCGCCGTAGCCGCCGAACAGGGTCGCCTCGTGCACGACCACGCAGCGGCCGGTCTTGCAGACCGAGGCGCACAGCGTATCCACGTCCAGCGGCGCCATGGTCCGCACGTCGATGATCTCAGCGTCAATGCCCGCCTGGCGTACCGCCGCCTCCGCGACGTGAACCATCGTCCCGTAGGTGATGATGGTGGCGGCGGTTCCCGGGCGCACCACCGCGGCGCGCCCCAGGGGCACCGTGAAGTGTCCCTCCGGGACCTCTCCCAAGGGATGCGCGCTCCAGGGCACGGCCGGCTTGTGCGGATCTCCGTCGAAGGGTCCGTTGTAGATGCGCTTGGGCTCGAAGAACACCACCGGGTCCTCGCCCTCGATCGCGCTGATGAGCAGCCCCTTGGCGTCGTACGGGTTGGAGGGCATCACGACTTTGATGCCGCACACGTGAGTGAAGATCGCCTCGGGGCTCTGCGAATGAGTCTGGCCGCCGCGTATCCCGCCGCCGCAGGGAGTGCGGATCGTGACCGGCGACGTGAACTCCCCGGCGGTGCGGTAGCGCAGGCGCGCGAGTTCGCTCACGACCTGGTCGAAGCCGGGGTAGATGTAGTCGGCGAACTGTATCTCGGCGACGGGCTTGAGCCCATTGACGCCCATGCCAATGGCGGCGGCGATGATGCCACCTTCGGAGATCGGCGTGTCCAGCACGCGGTGCTCGCCGTGCTTGCGCTGCAATCCCTCGGTGGCGCGGAAGACGCCGCCGAAGTAGCCGACGTCCTCGCCGAGGATGACCACGCGCGGGTCGCGCGCCAGCATGACGTCCATCGCCGAGTTCAGCGCCTGCACCATGTTCATGCGCGCCATGTCAGTCCTGCCGCGCGTGCGCGGGGGCCGCGCCAATCGCGCCCGCGGTCTGCAGCGCGCGCAGTTCCTCGCGCTGCTTCACCAGGTGCTCAGGGATTTCCTTGAGCACGTCGTCGAACATGGTCAGCGGGTCAAGCGAGGGACCGCCGGCGAGGGTCCCGAAGGACTCCGCCTTTTTCCAGCAGGCCGTGACGTGTGCCTCGAGTTCCTTCTCAAGCTTCGCGTGACGCTCCTCGGACCACTCGCCCAGGGCGACGAGGTGCGCCTTCAGGCGCGCGACCGGGTCCCCGAGTGGCCAGGCCTTCCACTCCTCCTTGGGACGGTAGCGGGAAGGATCATCGCTGGTGGAATGCGCGGCGACGCGGTAGGTGACATGCTCGATGAGCGTCGCCCCTCCGCCCTGGCGGGCGCGCTGCGCCGCCCATTGCGTCACCGCGTGGACGGCGAGGAAGTCGTTCCCGTCGACGCGGATGCCGGGGATCCCGTATCCGGGACCGCGCTGCGCGAACGTGCGGCGCTCGCCACCGGCGAACCCCTGGAACGTCGAGATCGCCCACTGGTTGTTGACCAGGTTGAGAATCACCGGCGCCTGGTAGACGGCCGCGAAGGTCATGGCGTGGTGGAAATCGGCCTCGGCGCTCGATCCCTCCCCGATCCAGCTGGCGGCGATGTGGTCCTCACCCTTGATCGCGGCCGCCATGGCCCAGCCGACCGCCTGTGGGTACTGGGTGGCGAGGTTGCCGGAGATCGAGAATATGTTGCCGCTGCCCCAGTGGTACATGATCGGCATCTGCCGGCCCTTGCACATGTCGCGGGTGTTCGACAGGCACTGGCACATCAGCTCGACCAGATCGCGCCCGCGCACCACATGCAGGCCCTGTTGCCGGTACGAGGGGACCAGCATGTCCCCGGGCTGCAGCGCCATCCCGGCCGCGACGGCCACCGCCTCCTCGCCCGTGGACTTGATATAGAAAGAGATGCGGCCCTGGCGCTGGATCTTCTGCATGCGGTCGTCGAAGAGGCGCGTCAGCAGCATGTGCCGCAGGCCGACCTGCAACTCCGCAGGCTCCAGGTGCGGGTTCCACGGACCCACCGCGAGGTGGTCATCCCCCAGCACCCGCACCAGCTCTTTCGACAGGTCCTCGATGTCCCCGGCAGGCGCGGTGAATTCAGGCCGGTGCACCGCGCCCGCGGCCGACAGGCTCAGGTAACTGAAATCCGGCTCCTGCCCGGGACGCGCGGGCGGGGACGGGACGTGCAAGCGCGACCGTGGGGTCATGAGGCGGCCTCTGGAGCTGCGGCTGGCAAAAGGTTGCGGCGCCGTGTGTGAGTTGGGCAGGATTGTAGTCGCCTCACACCGGTAACTCTACGCGTGCAACCCAAACACACCTTTCGCGGCGTCGTTCTAAGCAAGCCCCCTCGCCCGATCAGCGCTGGGCACAGCGGACTTAACGCATCGCGCCCCGGCACGGCCACGCCGCGCGTACGGGTTGGACGCGAGGTCTCCGGGCGCGCCGGCAAGGGAGTGTCCGTGATCAGCGGGCTTCCCCTGCAAGGGAGCGCGTTGTCCGAGCTCGCCACGCGACTGAAAAAACTGTGCGGCGCCGGCGGCGCGGTCAAGGACGGCGACATCGAGATCCAGGGCGACCATCGCGATCGCCTGGTCGCCGAGCTCGTGAAGCTTGGCTACGAGGCGCGCCGCTCGGGCGGCTAGCGGCGGGCACCGGGACTACCGCGGCTCGCCCGCGCGCAGGGTGCGCAGCAACTCCTCGCCGAAATAACCCGCGGGGATCGTGCCCTGCTTCATGAACTCCAGGTGAAAGCGCTTCGCCGAGAAGTGCGCGCCCTCGGCCTGCTGGGCCCGCTTGCGCAGCGCGATTATCGCCTCTTTCCCCAGCCGATACGTGATCGCCTGGGTGGGCCAGCGCGCGTAGCGAGTGATCGCGCCGCGCGCGCCACTGCAGCTGGCGCTCTTGGCGTCCGACCTCAGCGCCTGTGGGTTCTCGCAGGAACCGGGCTGGAAATCCACGACCTCCGAGAACAGCGTGACCGCCGCCTCGAACGCGAGCCGGCCGGTGTGTATCCCGGTGTCGACACGCACCCGCAGGTCGCGGTACAGCTGGCCGCGCAGCTGGTACAGATGTTCCTCGGGGGTGTACATGCCGTGCGGCGCCTTCTCCCGCGGCTCCGCGGGCAGCGACTCCGAGTAAAGCGCCCAGCCCTCCGCCGCCATCGAGTCCTGCCACATCGACGAGGAGTCCTCCACCGCGCCGGGCGTGAACCAACGCACCGCGGCTATCCGGTCGCGGTACTGGGTCATGACCTTGTAGTGCCAGTCGTGGCCGGGGAAACCCTCGTGCGCCGCGAGGTCCGGCATCGCCGCGTAGTTGTGTTCCTGGCGCAGCTCCGCGACGTTATCGTCGGTCGGCGTCACATAGAAGCGCCCGATCCCACTGGACTTGAAGGGAGGCGCCGGATAGTAAGCGGCTCCCTCGATCGAGGAGCGCAGCGGTGGTGGCGTGATCGTGACGTCGAGGCGATAGTCAGCCGGCACGTCGAACAGGCCGGTCTCGCGCGCGTAGGCGACCAGCCGCTGGCCGGTCTTGCGGTAGCCTTCGGCCATCTCCGCATCCGTGCGGGGCGCGTCCTGGCTCAGCTGCTCGAAGACCTGGTGGACCGGGTTGGCGCCGGCGACGGGCCAGTTGTGGGCGGCGGCGATCTGCTCGGCGAGCTTGACCATCTGCGCGCGCGTGGCCTCGACGACCGGCCACGACGCGGTGTACAGCTGCGCCGCGGTGCTCGCCACCCGCAGATTGTTGTGCAATGCCCAGTCATATTCGGCCTCGCCGAGGGCGTAGCGATCGGCGCGGAATTCCGGCTTCACGCCCGCGCTTCCCTCGATGCGCGCGTCGGTGAAGAAAGCGCCATTGAGGTAGTCGCGCAGGTGAATGTAAGCGGCCGCCGCGGCCGCCCCGGCCGCCCCCAGATCGCGCAGGAGCGTCTCGCGGTGCGCAGGCCCGATGTCGGACGCCGCGAGCTGCGGCAGGGTCTTGCTGAAGTACTCCGCGTCCGCGCCCGCGCTCCGCAGGCCAAAGTCACGCAGAACGCGCCAGTCGGGGGTGTGGTGCGCGGCGATGCCGTCGGCCAATTGCCGCTCGGCCGTGGCGAGGTAGGCCGGCACCGCCCGCGCGCGCGCGATGACCGCCTGCCATTCCGCATCCGTGCCGTAAGTCGAGGCGCCCGTGGAGGTCATGCCCTGGATCTGCCAGTCGACACCACGAAAGGGCTCATCCACGTACGAATCGACCGAGACCTGCTGGTAGTGGCGCACCTCGTGCTGGTGCGTGAGGAAGGCGATCTGCGCGAGCGCCACCGAGCGGTCGATGCGCCGCCGCGCGGAGAGCGTCGCCGGGGCGATGGCGGAGAAGCGCGCGCGCAATTCGGCCAGCGTGGCGTCCTCCCTCTCCAGGGCCGCGGGCGAATAGTCGCGCAGCGTGCCATCGACACCGGCCAGGGCCGGATCGAAGGCCGAACCCCCGAGGTAGGTCGCGATCACCGGGAACTGCCCGAGCACGTAGGTCACATACTGATGCTCGAGCGCGGCGAAGCTCGCATCCCCGGTGTGGCGCATGGGAACCGGCTGGGCGACCGGTGGCCGCGCGGCCGCCGCCGTGGCGATCCCCAGGCCGGTGAGCGATACCACACCGAGAAATGAACGGAACTTCCGGAGCATGACGAATCCTTCCCGCGCCGCGGTGATCGCGGGCGCGAAAGCATACGCCGCGCGCGCCCGCAGGTGAAACTGGGCGCCGTTGACAGAGGCGCGCGCCGGCGCGGATGCTTGAGGATCGTGCCAACACCCACTCCCCCATGAGCCTCTCCCCCGCCGAGCGTGAGCGCTACCAGCGCCACCTGTCGCTGCCGGAGTTCGGCGCCGCGGGACAGGAGAGACTCAAGGCCGCGCGGGTACTCGTGGTCGGCGCCGGAGGCCTCGGCTCGCCCGCCGCCCTGTACCTGGCGGCGGCCGGCTGCGGCACGCTCGGCCTCGTGGACTGCGACTGGGTGGAGCTTTCCAACCTGCAGCGCCAGGTGCTCTTCGATACCGCGACGCTCGGCGCGCCCAAGGCCGCGGCGGGGGCGGCGCGGCTGACCGCGCTCAACCCGGGGATCCGGGTGAGGCCGCACCAGGTGGAGCTGGCCGCCGGCAACGCCATGGGCCTCATCGAACAGTACGACGTGGTGATCGACGGCTCCGATCGCCTCGCCACGCACTACCTCGTGAACGATGCCTGCGTGCTCCTGGGCCGGCCACTGGTAGCCGCGGCGATCCATCGCTTCGAGGGCCAGATCCTGACCTATGTCCCGGGCCAGGGACCGTGCTACCGCTGCGCGTTCCCGGGAGGTCCCGACGCCGTCGTGGCCAACTGTGAGACCGCCGGCGTGCTCGGTGTGCTGCCGGGGGTGCTCGGGACCCTGCAGGCCACCGAGGCGCTCAAGCTGATCACCAGGATCGGCGCGCCCCTGGTGGGCCGCCTCCTCACCTACGATGCGCTCGACATGCGCTTCAGCGAATTCCGCGTTGCCCGTCGCGGCGACTGCGCCGTGTGTGGCGATACCCCCTCGATCACCGAACTTAAGGACGAAGTACCCATGCGCGATGACGATGTGCCACCGGCGGTGCGGCGCCTCTCGCCCGCGGACCTGAATGAACTGATCACGGCCGCCGGCGCGAAGGCGCCGCTGCTGGTCGACGTGCGGGAGGACTATGAATTCGAGGCTGGCCACATCAGGGACGTCGTCCACGTGCCGTTGAACCAGCTGCCAGAGTACCTGGCGCGGCTGGCACCGGACTCAGACCCGGTGTTCATCTGCCGCGGCGGCATGCGCAGCATGTCCGCGTGCGCGCTGGCGCTGCGCGCGAACGTGCGCTCGCCCGCGAACCTCGAGGGCGGCATGATGCGCTGGGCCGCGGAGATCGACGCGACGATCGCGGTCGCGTGAAATTCCGGCGGCGCCGGCCCTAGTGCGCGCCCGGCGCGGGGCGACGTAGTTCGCCCGCACGGCTTTCTCGAGCAGGTCCGGGGGCAGCAGGCCTTGCGCCAGCAGGCCTCCATGAGAATGCTCTTCGCCCGCGCCGGGTCGAGCATGCCGAGGTTGATCATGGGATCGAGGAAAGCGCGCGCCTCGCGCGTCATGCGCGCCTGCAGCACGCCCAGCTGCGCCTCCGGGGACAGGAAGGGCTTGACGATCGCCTCTGAATAGAGCGCCCAGCCTTCGACGTTGGCGCTGTTGGAGGCGAACACCGCGCGCGCCGTGGACACTCCTCCCTCGAGCATGGCGGCGAACTGCAGTTCGTGCCCCGGGCGCGCCTCGTGGGCCGTTAGGTCCCAGGTGATCGCATCGAAGTTGAAGTCGTCCATCTCCGCCTTGGAGTCCGAGTTCGGGTTCGAGGTCGGGATCACGAAATCGGCGGGTTCGCCGGTGTTGCCGATCAGCCGGGGGATATTCAGGTGCGGGGCGGGAACGGCGGCCGACTCCGCCAGCGTGGCCAGGCGGATGGCGGCGGCGCGCTGGGGCAGCGTAACCAGCCTGTGTTCACGGATGATCGCCTCGATGCCAGCGAGCCGGGCGCGGTATACCTTCAGCAGCTGGTCGTTGGGAATGCGCTCCTTCTTCAGCTCGCGCAAGACATCGCATAGTCCGCCGACTTCCAGCCGCGCTGGCGCGCGATCGAGGCTGACAGCGTCTGCATCTCATCACGGGTCTGCGCGAAGGCGAATAGCGCCCGGTCCATGAGCTCGCGGGGATCCATGGCCACCCCGTATTGCTTCAGGTTGTCCGCGTAGATCTCAGGCGGCAGCTGGTCGCCCTTCTCCGCGCCGACGTAGCGCTGCAGGCGCACCAGCGCCGCGGGGTATCGCGAAGGCGAGGTGCGCTTATCCAGTAGCTGCTGTAGATCCCCTGCGGCAGGTCGAAGTAAGGCAGCATCAGCCGGTCATCCAGCTCGAGCGTCACGCGCTGGTCCCAGGCGGCCTTGAGCAGGATCTCGAGGTCATCGCGCACCCGGGGGTCGGTCTCGCTCTTGAGCAGCTGCCCGTACCGCGCCTCCACCGCGCGCAGGTCCAAGCTCTCACGGGCCACGACCCGCGGCCGCAGGTCCAGAACCTCGGAGTCGTAGCGCTCGACGCCAAGTCCGGAGGCGCCCTCCGGCGCGTACTTCGCTTGGACCTCGAGCAGGACGTTCGCATCCTGGTTGCTCTGGGCGAGCCACGCCGGGACTTCCGCGCCGGCGACCGCGCTCGCGACGCAGGCCGCGAACGCGAGGACGCTCGTTATCACTGGACGGGACATGTCAGCTCCGGTGCCTGACACCTGGGCGGCATTCTACGCAGCGCCGCGACCACTGCGGCGTGGGTTCGCGGCGGGAGGAGGCACCGGCGCGCCGAGTCGCGGCGGTCAGGGCGAGGGACCGCAGCGCGATCGGGCGAACGCGGGCTTCGCGGCCGGAAGGTCCTCGAGGCTGATGCGTTGCTTGAGCAACTCGAGGGCGGCCTGCGGCTCGTCGACGAACTCAAACAGTTTCAGGTCCTCCTTGGCGATGGTGCCGTGGCGCACCAGGGCGTCGAAGTTGATCACCTCACGCCAGTAATCCGAGCCGTAGAGGAAGACCGGGATCGAGCGGTCGAGCTTCCGGGTCTGCGCGAGGGTGAGGATCTCGAACAACTCGTCGAAGGTGCCGAAACCGCCGGGGAAGGCGACCAGAGCGCGCGCCAGGTGCGCGAACCACAGCTTGCGCATGAAGAAGTAATGGAACTCGAAGCACAGCTCCGGGGTGATGAATGGATTCGGGTGCTGCTCGTTCGGCAGCCCGATGTTGAGCCCCACGCTGCGGCCACCGGCCAGCGCCGCGCCGTGGTTCGCCGCCTGCATGATCCCCGGGCCGCCCCCGGAACAGATCACAAGCCTCTGCCCGCTCCCGCAACTCCACTCCGTGACCAGCCGCGCAAGCTCCGTCGCCTCATCGTAGTAGCGCCCGAGCGGGCCACCAGCGCGGATGCGCGCGGAGCCGAAGAACACCACCGTCGCGGTCACCCCCTGCTCCCCGAAGGTCTTCATCGGCGCGAGGTACTCCGAGACGATCCGGATCGGGCGGCCCTCGTCGGACTCGACGAAACGCGGGTCCTGGTAGGCGAGCGGGGGCGTGACGGTCATGTCGGCGTCCTTCGTGATTGGCGGTGCGTTCGCCCGCGCGGTTCGGCACTCTAACGAAAACGGCGCTCGGCGTGCGACACTCGCGCATCCCCGGAGCACCGCATGTCCTCAAGCAGGCTCACGTTCCCGCTCATCGCGCTGGCCGCACTGGCGCTGGCGGGACATGGCGCGGGCTCCCGCGCGCAGTCCCCGGCCCTGCCCGCCCTCGATGCCGCGACTTCGCTCCTGGTCATCTCACCACACCCGGATGATGAGACGTTGTGCTGCGGGGGCGTGATCCAGCGCGTGCTGCGCGCCGGCGGCCGCGTCACCATCGTGTGGGTCACCAGCGGCGACGGCTCGGCGCTGGGCATGCTGCTGGTGGAGAAGACCCTCTTCGATGCGCGCAAGATGCGCGAGTTCGGCCAGTCGCGCATGCGCGAGGCGCGCGCCGCGACCGCTCTGCTGGGCGTGCCGCCCGGGGGACAGTTGTTCCTCGGCTACCCCGACGGGGCCGTGGCGCGACTTCTGCGCGAGAACCGCGCGCTGCCCTATACCTCGAAGTTCACCGATGCCGCGGCGGTGCCCTACGCTGAGGCGCTGTTTCCCGGCCATCCATACACCGGCACGAGCCTGGAGCAGGACCTGGACACGGTGGTCGAGCGCGCCCGCCCGACCCTCATCCTCGCCCCGAGTCCGCTTGATGAGCATTCCGACCACGCCGCCGCGGGCCGCGCCGCGATCGCACTCGGCGCGCGCCACGCGCCTGGGATCACCCTGCGCTTCTGGGTGGTGCACGGCGGTGAGGGCTGGCCGAGTCCGCGCGGGCTCCTGCTCGGCGTGCCGCTGACCCCCTCACCGCGGGGCGCCGCGCTTTCGCCACTACCCTTCGCGCTCGAGCCGGAGGAAGAGGACCGCAAGCTCGCCGCGGTGCGCGCGTACCAGACGCAGATGCGGGTGATGGAGCCGTTCCTGCTGGCGTTCGTGCGTACGACGGAACTTTTCTCCACGCGCGCGACCCCCGCGACCCCGCCCTAGGGTCTGCGCCAGCTGTCCAGGATCCGGTCGAGCGAGCCTGCGATGCGCTCGCGCAGGCGATCCAGCCAGTGGCGCCGTCGCCAGTGGCGGCGATTGACTGCGCGCGATGAGATGAAGTCGCGTTCAAAGACCGCGCGGGCCGCCTCCGCCGCCGGGGCGCTGTCCATCTCCTGGTTCGCCTCGAGGTTCCAGCGAAAGCTCCAGCGATCAAGATTCGCCGAGCCCAGCGACACCCAGTTGTCGCACAGGACCATCTTGGCGTGCAGCATGCTCGGCTGGTATTCCCAGATCTTCACGCGGTTGCGCAGCAATTTTTCGTAGAAGCCCCGCGCCGCGTGGCGTACCCAGGGATGATCCGTGCGCGGCCCCGGCAACAGCAGCCGCACATCAACTCCGCGGCGCGCCGCGCGTCGCAACGCCGTGCGCAGGCG
The DNA here is from genome assembly GCA_025360865.1 of Pseudomonadota bacterium. Lineage (GTDB taxonomy): Bacteria > Pseudomonadota > Gammaproteobacteria > Steroidobacterales > Steroidobacteraceae > 13-2-20CM-66-19. Next base: position 9,882 of record JANYBG010000004.1, read on the forward strand.
TCGGGACGGCACGAAGTAAGCGCTCATGATCCAGGCGCGTGTCGCCGCGGCGTCGATCCGCCGCAGCACCTCGCTGGAGAGATCCGAGCGCGCGCGCGCCTCGCTCACGGACACCCGCCCGGAGGCGCCGTCGCGCTCCGGGAGCGCTGGCGGGTCGGCAAGCCCGAGTGGCTCCCCGCAGCGCTCCCAGGTCGCGGCGAACACCTGCTGCCAGTCACACACGACCGGTCCTGTGATCTCGACCATGAGCTCCCGCCATTCGCCCTTGCGCGCGCGGGGAGCGAACTCATCGGTAAGTCCGGCGCCGCCCACGAACGCCACCCGGCCATCGCTGAGCAACAGCTTGCGGTGGTCCCGCAGCAGGTTGGCGGCGACGCGGTTCCGCAACCGCAGCGGATTGAAGAAGCGCAATTCGACGCCCGCCTGGGTCAGGCGCCGGCGGTCAGCCGCCTTGAATCCCAGCGCGCCAAAGCCATCGAACAGCACGCAGGCGCGCACGCCGCGACCGCGCGCGCGGATCAGCGCGTCGCTGAACCGGGTCGCGATCTGGCACGAATTGACCAGGTACATCTCCAGCAGGACGTACTCGCGCGCCGCATCGATCGCCGCCAGCATGCGTGAGAAGAACTCCCCGTTCTCGTGCAGGAGCCGGAACTGGTTCCCCGGTCGCCACGGCCAGCCCCGGGCTGTAGATTGCCCCACATGAGATTCGCGCAACGCCATGCCATAACAATGACCGAGCCGCGCCGCGGACGCCAGTTGCGGTCCATGGCCCTGGCGGGACTGCTGCTGGCGCCGCTCCCGGCGCGCGCCGACGTGGCGGCGGTGATCAACACGCTGCGCGCCCAGGGCTGCGTCGGTGGCGCGAGCGCGCCGCCATTGCGCGCTGACGCGACGCTCGACCAGGTGGCTCACGCCCTGGGGCAGGGGCTGCCGCTCGCCGATGCGCTGCTGCGCGCCGACTATCACGCCGTCAGTTCATTCTCGGTCAGCATCTCCGGGGTGCCCCCCAGCGGGGACGTCGGCGCCATTATCAGCACGCACTACTGCGCGCAGGCCACGAACCCGGTCTTTCGCGAGATCGGCGCGTGGCGTGAGGGCAGCCGCGTATGGGTCGCGCTGGCCGAGCCGTTCGCCCCGCCCCGGGGGGCGGACCGCGAGGCCGTGGGTGCCCGCGTCCTCGAGCTCGTCAACGTGGCGCGCGCGCGCGCGCGCCGCTGCGGCGGCGAGTCATTCGCCGCCGCGGCGCCGCTTGCCCGCGACCGGGCGCTGGAGAGAATCGCGCTGGCGTACGCGCAGGACATGGCGCGGTACGCCTTCATGGACCACACCGGGCGCGATGGCAGTTCGCCGCAACAACGCATCAGCCGCGCCGGCTACGCCTGGGTCGAAGCGGGCGAAAACCTCGCCCGCGGGGTCATGAACGCCGACGCGGTGGTCGAGGGCTGGCTGGGAAGCCCCGAGCACTGCGCGAACCTCATGCGGCCGGCGTACACCCGCATGGGCGTCGCCTTCGCCGTGAACCCAAACGACGCGGCGGGGGTGTACTGGGCGCAGGAGTTCGCCCGCCCGCTGGGTCGCTGAGCGCCGGCCTTCCTGGGCCGGCGCGTAATTGCGTAAGATCCACCGTGATCTGCGGCTTGATGGAGACGGGCGATGGCGGAGATTGAGATCCACAGAGGGCACGGCCACGAGACGGATGACTTCGGCCGCGGCGTCGGCGTCATGGTCGGCGTCATCGGCATCGTGCTGGCTCTTGCGACCATCAGCGCGCACCGGGCGCACTCGGCGGCCATCATCACGCGCACCGAGGCCAACGACCAATGGGCCTTCTACGAGGCCAAGAAGGGGCGGGAACACCTGCTGGACGTCGGCGCGCAGCTCGCGGAAGCGCTGAACAATGATCCGGCGCGCGTGGCGGCCATGATCGCCAAGTTCCACGCCGATCGGGACCGCTACGTGCGCGAGTCCGAGGACATATTCAAGGAGGCCAAGGCGCGCGAGGCTGAGTGCGTGCATCAGGAACACCGCGCGCTGCGCCTGGACACGAGCGAGGGCTTCCTGGAGCTCGGACTGGTGCTCTCCTCGCTCTATTTCCTCTCCAAGCGACGCTTCTTCCCCTACCTGGGCGCCATCGCCGGCGCCGCGGGAGCGGCGCTGTTCGCGTGGGGCTACCTTACCTAGGCTCCTCCGCCTCACCGTGCCGCTCGAGCGTGACGATGGTACCGGCGACCAAGTAAAGCGCGGCGAACCAGGCCAGGCTGTGGGTCAGCAGGATGCTCACCGTCCGATAGATCTCGTGGTAGTGACGGTAGTGTTCGATGGACTGCACGCCACCGATCAGGGCGGCCGCCGTCGCGATCAGAATCAGTATCGGGCCGACCGCTGAACGCGGCGCCGCTGGGTCGTGCGGCACCACCGGCGGGGTCCACCGGCGCGAATACCACGCCGCCATGACGACCAGTCCGAACACCGAGCTTACGTACTGCAACAGCGTGCATACCGGCCCGGTGTGCCCGCCGATGGCCACCGGCGCGCTCAGGGCCGCCACGCGGTGCACGACCCAGCCGTCCAGGTGCGTGAAGGAATCCCACAACAGGTGCGACCAGACCCCCACGACGATGGCGATGCCCGCGAACAGCCACTCCTCCGGGCCGCGCCGGTAAGGCGCGAGCGCGTGCAGGCACAACCAGCGAGCGCGTGGGGAAAGCAGCGCGGTGAAGGGCCGGCGCAGCACGAATATCGTCGCCAGCATCGCATAGCCAATCGCAAGGCAGGTCGTATACGAACCCTCGAAGTCATGCGTTTCGGGCATGAAGCGGCCGAGGTTCCACGGCACGAAGTAAGGCAGGTCCGGGGCCATGGCCCCGAGGATGAGCGGCGCGGTGCGCAGGAAGCGCGAGCCGCGCAGTGGGAGAATCGCCGCCGGATGCGCGAGTGTGAAGGGCACGCGCGCTTCAGCCCACTGGCGGGGGCGGCGCGCTCACCAGCACGTGAAAATCGGTTCCCACCCACTCAGCGCCCCGCCGGAAGGTGAAGTCCACCCCGCGGGCGCCACCCAGGCGCGCGGCGTCGATCCTCACCACGTGCAGCCCGAGCGAATTGGCGACTGTCGGGAGTTCCTGGGCGCCCTGCCAGTTGTCGAAGCCGACGCGGACAGCGCCGGCCTGAAGCAGCGCGATCGTCAGCCCGCACTCCGCGGGCAGCTGGACCACGGGCGCCCGCTCGGTCCAGACCACGCGGGTCAGTCGCGGACGCTCGCCGTGGTAGCGCTCCCATACCGCCTCGGGACGATCAAAGGGCCGCTTCAGGAGTCGTGAGGCGGCGAGCTTGAGGTATTCCGCGTGCGCCCATACCAGCGGCATCGCCGCCCCTGTCGGGCGCCCCGGGCTCAGGCCACGGCTGGAAATCGGCGCGGCGTCCCAGATCTGCTCCGGCAGCATGCCGCCCTCGGAGGCCATGCGGGTCATCGCGGCGAGATAGGGCAGCGCGTCGCGCCCGGCGCACAGCTCGTAGTGCCCGCGCTCGCCGGTCAACAGCGGCCAGGCCCTTCCCCGGCCGGTGCCATCATAGGCGCTGCCGTCATCGTGCTCGCCATAGCCGTCCTCGTTGTAGCGGTGCCAGCACGGACCGGAGGGCGTCTCCACCTTCAGCAGCGCATCGGCCACCTTCACGGTGGCGACGATGAGCGGATCATCCGCGCGTCGCAGCCCGAAGCGCACTAGCTGCAGGAAATCCACGGCGACCTGGGCGCTCGCGGGCAGCCCGGGATCCACCTGGAGGTTGCGGATCGGCAGCACGCTCTCAGGCCTACAGCGATCCTCGGTGAGCGCCGCGGCCGGGGCGACCCGCACGTAGTACCCGGGTACCTCATAGCGGCGCGCGAGCGGGGTGTCGCGCACGGCCGTCCACTCCTCGAGCTGCGCATTCCAGTAGTCGGCGACCTCGAGCGCCAGCTCGCGCGCGTCGGCGGCGACGAACGAGGCGCCGGCGACCAACGCGGAAATGCAGGCCGCGAGGGTGAAGGTGTTGAGGCCCGCATCCTCCTCCCAGCGGTCCTGGTCACTCACCGGGCCCTGGCGCACCAGGAACCCGAGAGCGCGCGTGACCATGTCCTCGACGCGGCTGCCGCCGAGCGCGGCGCGCTCAGCGAGCGCCGCGGCCAGCAGCACGGGGAAGGCGGTCTCGTCCAGCTGCACGCCTGACCAGTGGCCCTTGCCACTCAGCCACTGGTTCTGGTTCCAGTGGCCATCCGCGGTCTGCGTCGCGAGCAGGTAGCCCAGCGTGTCGCGCGCCTCGCGCGTCGCGCCCACGGCCAGCAGCGCGCCGGCGCTCTCGCACAAGTCGCGTGGCCACACAAGGTGGTAGCCCTCGCGCTCCTCGCGCGTGTTGCCCCAGGGAACACTCAGGCTCGCGACCATCGCCCCGGGGAAGGTCTTGTCCTGGTGCACGCGCAACACCATCGTCGAGAGGTGTACCTGCGCGGCGCATTCCCTCGGCAGCGGCGCGGCGAGCGAGGCTTCGGGCGCCGCGTGCGAGTGCCAGCGCGTCCACGCCGTCATCTGGCGTTCCCATGACGCCGAGAACGGCTCGGTCAGAGCCGTGCGGGCCAGCGTCGCCGCGGATTCGGTGTCGGCGCCAAAACCCAGCGCCAGCACGGCCTCTCGCGGCAGCTCGCCGGTGAGGGCGATGTTGCCCGGTCCAGCACTGTCGTACGCCCAGCTCAGCGCGCCGTTGCGCGCGAAGTCCTGCCAGCCGTCGCTGATGCCGACGTTGCCGGCGCTCACGCGCCCCCAGCCGTCCCGTTGCTGGCTATCCACCGCGAGCAGCGCGAGCGCGAAACCGCCCTGCTCGGCCGCCAGCACGCGCCGGTCGCGATACTCGAGCACGCGCGCGATGTTGCCGGCGCCGGTGCCGCCCAGGTGCGGCGCGAGCAGCGCGTAGGGCCTGAGGGCGGCATCGCCGGTGAGTCGCACCTCGATCATCAGCACGTCGCGGTGCTCGCTCGGAGTCACGCGCAGGCTCAACTCGAAGCGCTCGTGATGGTGCACGATGCGCACGGCAGGGGCGCCGGGAGCGGCGAGGTCGAGGCTGTGCCGCCACAGGCGCTTGACCTCGACCCAGAAACCGGCGCCGTCAGCGACGATGAAGCCCAGGTCGCGAATCTGCGGGAGATCCACGCGCGGGTAATACACCTCGTTGATGATCCCGCCGCCGACCGTGAACCACAGGCGTGAGGAACCCAGCGAGCAGCCGACGATCTCCTTGGCGCTGCTGCACCAGGTTGGCGCGAGTCCGGGAGCACCCGGCGCGACACCCATCAGGCGCCGCTGCCGCGCCGTCGCGAGGGAACCTTGAGCGGACCGCCGGCCTGCCGCCACAGGCGCACGCCGCCGTCGAACGCATTGCTGTTGCCGCCGAGCCGCACGCCCGCTGGCAGGCTCTTCAGGCGCACGGCGTTGCCGCCGCCCAGGACCACGTAGTCGACCCCGAGCGCCATCCTCAGGTGCTCTATGATCTCGGCGACAGTGTTGCGCCATTTCTTGTTGCCGCGCGCCTTGCGGCCGCGCTCGCCGACATAGTCCTCGTAGCTCTTGTCGCGCTTGTAAGGCAGGTGGCCGAGCTCGGTCGGCTCGACGACGCCATCGATGATCAGGGTGACGCCCAGGCCGGTGCCCAGCCCCATGAACAACATGCGACCGCCCGCGTAGCTGCCGATGGCCTGCATCGCCGCGTCGTTGATCAGCTTGACGGGCTTGCCGAGGGCCTTGCCGAAATCAAAACCGACCCAGCCGGGGCCCAGGTTCACCGGCTCCGCGGCGATGCGCCCGCCCACCACGACACCCGGGTAGCCGATGGAAACCGCGTCGAACTTGAGTGAGCCCACGAGCTCGCCGATCTGGCTCAGCATGCTCGCCGGAGTCATGTCGGGCCCCGAGACGAACTTGCGGATGGTCCCACTCCCATCGACGCGCAGCTTCACGTGGGTGCCGCCGACATCGAGGACGAGGATGTGTTTGGGGGTCGGATTCGTGGCGGCCATGCGTGGCGATTCTGGCCTGAATCGGCGGCTTTGACCATCTCAGCATGACCCGTGCTGGCCCCGCGGCGGGCATTTCGCCCGGCCGGCGCTCAACCAGCGCCCGAGATCGCCAGAGCCGAGCGCGGCGGATGTCCGCGTTGGTTACAATCGGGCGATGTTATGGCTCAAGGCATTCCACGTGGTGTTCGTGGTGACCTGGTTCGCGGGCCTGTTCTACCTGCCGCGCCTGTTCGTCTATCACGTGGGCGTGACGGATGCGGCGGGCATCAGCCGGTTCCGCGTCATGGAGCGCAAGCTGTTCATCATGATGAGCATCGGGGCGGTGCTGGCCGTGCTGCTGGGCGCCGCGATGGTGGTCGGCGCGCCAGGCTATCTCGCGATGGGCTGGCTGCGCGTCAAGGTGCTGCTGGTCGCGGGACTCCTCGGTTACCACGCCTGGTGCTACCAGCTGATGCTGGCCTTGCGCGCCGGCGCCGGTGCGCACTCGGAGCGCTGGTATCGCGTGTTCAACGAATTGCCGTCGCTCCTGCTGGTCGGCATCGTGGTGCTGGCGGTCGTCAAACCCGCGCTGTGAAGATGTCACCAGATCCTGACGCGATCCGCCGGGGCGATGTACATCTTGTCGCCGGGCTTCACGTCGAAGGCGGAGTACCAGACATCGAGGTTGGGCAGCGGACCGTTCACGCGGAAGCGTGAGGGACTGTGCACGTCCGCCATCACGATCTCGCGCAAGGTGCCGTCGCGGTACTTCTCGCGCCAAACCTGCGCGTAGGCGAGGAAGAAACGCTGGTCGCCGGTGAGGGCGTCGATGACCGGCGCGGGCTGCCCCTTGAGCGATAAGACGTAGGCCTCGTGCGCCATGTTGAGGCCGCCGAGGTCGCCGATGTTCTCGCCAATCGTGTTCTCGCCCTTGACGTTGAGACCGGGCAGCGCCTCGAAGCCGGAGAACTCGTGGATCAGGCGCGCGGTACGCGCGGAGAACACCTGCGAATCCTTGGCCGTCCACCAGTCGGTCATGACGCCGGTCGGGCCGAACTTGCGCCCCTGGTCATCGAAGCCGTGGCCGATCTCATGACCGATCACCGCGCCGATGGCGCCGTAGTTCACGGCGGGGTCAGCGTTCGGATCGAAGAACGGTGGCTGCAGGATGGCGGCCGGGAAGACGATCTCGTTGTTGGACGGGTTGTAGTAGGCGTTGATCTCCTGCGGCGTCATTCCCCACTCGGCGCGATCGACCGGCTTGTCCAGCCGCCCCACCTGGTAGTCCCACCACCACTGCTGGGCGCGGTGGTTGTTGCCGATCGGGTCGTCACGCTTGACGACCAGGGTGGAATAGTCCTTCCACGAATCCGGGTAGCCGATCTTCGGCGTGAAGCCGACGAGCTTCTCGTGGGCGCGAGTCTTGGTCTCCGGGCTCATCCAGTCGAGCGCGTCGATACGCTGGCTCAACGCCGCCAGCAGGTTCGCGACCAGCAGCTGCATCTTGGCCTTGGACTCGGGCGGGAAGTATTGCGCGACATACAGCCGGCCGACGGATTCCCCGACCGCGCCGTCCACCGCGTCCACGCCACGCTTCCAGCGCTCGCGCTGCTGGGGCTGGCCGCGCATCGTCTGCCCGTAGAAGGCGAAGCGCGCCTTGTCGAAGCGCTGCGGCAGGACGGAGGCGTTGCTGTCCAGGTAATGGAACGTCAGGACGGCCTTGATGGTCGGCAGCGGCGTGCGCTTGAAGAGCGCGGCGAGATCCTTGATCGCCGTGAGTTCCCCCAGCACCAGGTCCTGGCGCGCGCCGAGCTGCTGCGCGTCGAGGAAGTCCTGCCAGGGGAAACCGGGCGCGTAGGCGATCAGCTGCGCCTTCGTGCGCGGGTTGTAGTTCGCCTCGACCTCGCGGCGCTTCTCGATGGGCCACTGCACCTTGGCGGTAGCGGTCTCGAAAGCCATCACCTGACGCGCCTGGTTGTGCGGATCCGGGCTGCCGCCCAGGGTCAGCATCTGCGCGATGTAGGCCACGTACTTGTCGCGCAGCGCCTTGAGCTGCGGATCATCCTTCAGGTAGTAATCCCGGTCCGGCAGCCCCAGTCCCGACTGGGTGATGGTCACTGAATAGCGATCCGGGTCCTTCAGGTCCGCCGACAGCTGCGTGTCGAACAGCGACGCGAAGCCGATCGTGCCCATGATGCGCGCGAGATCGGCGCGGGTCTTGGCGGCGCTGATGCGCTCGAGGCCAGGCTGCGCCGGCGCGAGCCCGTTGGCCTCGATCGCGGCCTCATCCATGTAAGCCGCGTAGAAGTCACCGATCTGCTGCTCGGGCGTCGCGCTGGCGGCATGCGCCGCGGCGGCCTTCTCGATGATGCCGCGCACGCGCACCTTGGACACGTCATCCAGCTTGTCGAAGGGGCCGAAGCTCGACTTGTCCGCGGGGATCTCGAACTTCTTGTCCCAGCCGCCGCTGGCATAGGCGAAGAAGTCATCGCCGGGCTTGACGGTCGGATCCCCCGCGGTGAGGTCAATGCCGAAGTCGCCGATCGCGGCCCTGGGGAGCGCGGGCGCCGCGGCGCTTGCCGCGGGGGGAGCGGCGGCGGGCATGGGTTTACTCTCCTGGACCGCCTTCGATGCGCAGGCGGCGGTGGTGGCAAGGGCGGCGGATATCACGATCGCGGACAGTAGTCTCATGGGGAGTGCCTTAAGAGGATGCGTAGCGGCGGATGATAGTTCAGCGCGCCAGGCCTTGCGCGGCCGGCGCGCGACTTACCCCTCCCGGCGAACCTCGCCCTGGCGCGCGAAGCGCTCGGCTGGTCGCCTTAGGGCACGGGCTCCCAGCGACGCACCAGGTCGCGCCACTCCCGCGGCGCGGCCGGCTCCACCGCCGCGGCCTCGCTGCCCAGGTAGAGAAAGCCCACGATGGCATCGCTCGTCCCGAGGCCCAGGGCCGCTTTGACCGTGTCATCGTAGGCCGGCGCGCCGGTCTTCCATATGCCATTGAATCCCAGCGCGACCGCGGCGAGCAGCATGGCCTCCGCCGCGGCCCCGGCCGAGAGCAGCTGTTCGATGACCGGGATCTTCACCCCCGGGGTGGTGTGCGCGGCGACCACGAGGATCATCGGGGCGCGGAACGCCTTCTGGCGCTCGCGCCGCAGCGTCTCCTCCCCGACCGCGGCGTGGGTGCGCTGAAGATGGGCCGCGAGCACATCCCCGAAGGCTGCGCGCGCGGGCGCGTCGATCACGACGAATCGCCACGGCCGCAGCCGCCCGTGGTCGGGTGCGCGCACGGCGCTTTCGAACATCAGTTCCAGGGCCGCCGCGCCGGGTGCCGGGTCGGTGAGCTTGCCCGCCGACTGGCGTCGCAGCAGGAGGTCTATGGCTTGCATGGCGCCATTGTCGCAGACTCGCCCGATGCTCGCGCTTTCCGAGGCCTGTGAACGCAACAAGGGACCCCTTCTCGAGGTGCTGCGCGGCGCCTTCGCCGCCTGCCACACCGCGCTTGAGATCGGCAGCGGCACCGGCCAGCACGCGGTGCATTTCGCGGCGCATCTGCCCTGGCTCACGTGGCAGCCCAGCGAAGTCGCCCCCGTGCCGCCGGCGCTCGGGGAGCGCGTGCGGCTGGCTGCTCTTGCGAATCTGCGCGCGCCGCTGGCGCTGGATGTCCGGGAGTTCCCCTGGCCCGCGGGCCCGAGGGAAGCGGTGTTCAGCGCCAACACGCTGCACATCATGTCCTGGGAATCGGTCGGGGCGTTCTTCCGCGGCGTCGGCGCGACACTCGAAGCGGCAGGTGTGCTGTGCGTCTACGGACCCTTTCGCTACCAGGGACGGCACACCAGCCCCAGCAACGCCGAGTTCGACGCGTGGCTGCGAGCGGGCGATCCTGACAGCGCGGTTCGCGATTTCGAGGCCGTGGACGCGCTGGCGCGGGCGCAGCGCTTCGAACTGGCGGCCGATCACGCCATGCCGGCGAACAATCGCGCGCTCGTGTGGCAGCGTCACTGAGGCGCGTGGGTAAAATGCCCGCATGGACCTGACACTGACCGAGATCCGCGCGGCCATCCGCGCGATCCCCGACTACCCGAAGCCGGGGATCATGTTCCGTGACATCACCACGCTATTGGGCAATGCGCGGGTGTTCCGCGGCGCCATCGATCTTCTGGTACAGCCGTGGCTGGATGGGCGCATCGAACGCGTGGCCGGCATCGAGGCCCGGGGCTTCATCCTCGGCGGCGCGGTCGCCCACCAGTTGTCGGCCGGGTTCGTGCCGATCCGCAAGAAGGGCAAGCTGCCGCACGCCACCGTGAGCGTCGCCTATTCGCTGGAGTACGGGATCGATGAGATGGAGATGCACCGTGACGCGGTGCTCCCGGGCGAGCGCATCCTGCTGGTGGATGATCTGATCGCCACGGGCGGAACCGCATCGGCCGCCGCGCGCCTGCTGCGCTCGCAGGGTGCGGAAGTCGTCGCGGCCTGCTTCATCGTCGACCTGCCGGACCTGGGCGGATCAGGGCGGCTCAAGGAGCAGGGCGTGCCCGTGCGCCGTCTGGTGAGCTTCGAGGGCGACTGAGCGCTCCGGCCCTTTCCATAGGGCGCGGAATATAGTCTCCAATAACAACAAGATACGCCTGTGTTGGCCGCAACATTACGTTGTGGTCATTCGCCGTTGAGGCGCGGGATTTGGTCCCATAATACGCGCGCCCTGGCCTTGGGCGAGCCTGCCCGGCTGATGAGCGTTGATGGCGCTCGCGCGACGCGTATGAGCCGGTCAGGCTCCCGCCAGGGGTGCCCTGGATTCCTTAACTCTTTGCTGGAGATCACATCGATGTTCAAGAAGCTCGTCCCCTTCATCGCCCTCGCCGTCATCGCCGTCCCGGCCTTCGCCGCCGACGAACCGGCCCCGGCCGCCATGCCCGCCACCCACAGCGGCTCGCACCACAGCGGCTCGCACCACAGCGGCTCGCACCACAGCGGCTCGCACCACTCGCATCACAGCGGCTCGAGCAAGAGCAGCAGCACCCCCAAGAGCTCGCCCTCCGCCGCTGATGACATGGCTCCGGCCAAGTAATAGCGTCACAAGCGCACCTGGAAGCCCCGCCGGACCCGGCGGGGCTTTTCTTTCGCGGAACCCGGCGGGCCTTGCGGTCATCGCCGAGCGGGTTCAAATTCCCCGCATGGACGCAGGCCAACAGGCGGCGATACAGCACGCGCCGCTGAGCGCGCGGCACGCTGTCACGAGCATGACTTGCCGCGGCTGCGACCAGGATGAGCTGATCGAGGATGCGATCGGCGCGGCGGGCCTGCCCAGCACCCGGCGGTCAGGCGTCTGATCAAGCCGACGAAACGCACGCAGCTCGCTCGACTCCGGGATCGCGGCACGTACGAGCGCGCGACCATCAACGCCATCCTCGACGAGGCCTTCAACTGCCACGTCGGCTTCCAGGTCGATGACCAGCCCTACGTCGTGCCCACGGTCCATGCTCGCATCGGCGAGCGGCTGTACGTCCACGGCTCGGTCGCCAGCCGCATGCTCAAGACCCTCGACCACGGCGTCAGTGTCTGCGTGACCGTCACGCTGCTGGATGGGCTGGTGCTGGCGCGTTCGGCCTTCCACCATTCGATGAACTACCGCTCGGTACTGGTCCTGGGCACCGCCACCGCGGTCACCGACAAAACCGAGAAGCGCGCGGTCCTCACCGCGATCGTCAACCGCGTGATGCCCGGGCGCGCCGCGGAGGTACGTGAACCGAGCGCCAAGGAATTGAACGCCACCACGGTCCTTGGCCTGCCCATTGACGAGGTGTCCGCCAAGATCCGCAGTGGACCACCGCTGGATGCGGAAGATGACTACGCGCTTGGCTGCTGGGCCGGTGTGCTGCCCCTGAAACTCATGGCGCTGCCCCCGCAGGCGGACCCGCGCCTGTCCAAGGGCATCCCCCTGCCCGCCGGGGTGGCCAACTGGTCGCGCGGGGACGGCCGGATCGTCACGAAGCCCTAGAGCCCCCGGGTGCCGCGGCGCGCGCGGACGTTGCACGCGCGCATTCGCACGGTCTAACTTGGGCCCATGTTCAGCCCGCTCTCCCAGTGCCTGATCCTGCTCGCAGGTTCGGTCTTCCTGGTGACGCTCGCGCGCCGCATGGGGCTGCCCACGAGCGCCGCCTACCTCGTGGTGGGCCTCTTGCTCGGGCCGCACGCGCTGGGTGTGATCTCGGACTCCGGCACGACGCGCCTGCTCGCCGAGCTCGGGGTCGCGTTCCTGCTCTTCACCCTCGGACTTGAGTTCTCGCTGCCGCGCATGATCGCGATGCGCCGCGAGGTGTTCGTGCTCGGCGGCGCGCAGGTGCTGATCACCGCCTCGGTGTTCGCCGGCGTCGGCGACCTCCTCGGAGTGCCGTGGCTGGTGGCGGTCGTGCTCGGCGGCGCCGTGGCGATGAGTTCCACGGCGATCCTGCTACAGCAGCTCACCGAGCGCTCGGAACTGAACCGGACGCACGGGCGCCTCGCCTTCAGCATGCTGCTGTTCCAGGACCTGGCGTTCGTGCCCTTTCTGGCGCTGGCCTCGGTGCTCATGGCCGGCAGCGCGCGCCCGCGGCTGAGCGAGAGCCTCGTGCCCGTTTTGGGCGGCATGCTCGCGATCGTCGCGGTGCTCGCCGCGGGTCGCTGGCTGCTGCGTCCGCTGTTCCACGTCATCGCGCACAGCCGCCTGCGCGAGCTCTTCACCCTCACCGTGCTGCTGGTGGTGCTCAGCTCCGCCTGGGTGTCGCATTCCGCCGGGCTTTCCTTCGCCCTGGGCGCCTTCCTCTCCGGGATGATGCTGGCTGAGACCGAGTACCGGCACCAGATCGAGTCGGTGATCCGCCCTTTCCGCGACCTCCTGCTCGGCGTCTTCTTCATCTCCGTCGGCATGCTGCTCGACCTGAGCCTGCTGCGCCTGCCGGGCGAGCTGCTGGCTGTGCTGCTGATGCTCGTGACGATGGTGGCGGTGAAGGCGCTGCTGGCCGCGCTTGTCACCTACCCGTTCGCCCACTCGCGCTTCAAGGCGCTGCGCACGGGCATCGTCATGTCGATCGGCGGGGAGTTCGGGGTCGCCCTGTGCACGATCCTGCTGCAGGCCGGCCTGCTGCCGGAGCGCGTCGGCGGCCCTTTGCTGGTGGCGATGGTGCTGTCAATGGTGCTGAGCCCCGTCATCCTCAACAACAACAAGCGCGTCGCGCGCTTCCTGCTGCGCGAGCAGGGACCGGCGCGCACCGCGAGCGAGCGCGAGGACGAGGCGACCCACGGCATCGCGCTGCGTGATCACGTCATCCTGTGCGGCTTCGGGCGTGTCGGCCAGAACGTGGCACGCGTGCTCGAGTCACAGGGCTTCGAGTACATCGCCCTTGATCTCGACCCGTCGCGCATCCGCGCCGCGCGCCAACTGGGGGATCCGGTGATGTTCGGCGATTCGGCCGACGAGGACCTGCTCGCCAAGGCCGGCATCGAAGCGGCCAGCGCGGTGGTCATCAGCTTCTCGGACCCGACGACCTCGATCGGGATCCTGCGCAGCGTGCGCTCGATGCGCCCCGACGTGCCGGTGCTGGTGCGCACGCGGGATGACGCGCGGCTGAAGGAGCTGCGGGACGCCGGCGCCACGGATGTGGTGCCTGAGACCTTCGAGGCGAGCCTCATGCTGGTATCGCACGTGCTGATGTTGCTGCACGTGCCGGTGTCGCGCGTGGTGCGCATGCTCGGGGAGATCCGCAACAACCGCTACGCGGTGTTGCACAACATCGTGCGCAGTGGCAACGCGCGCCCGATCGATGAGACCAGCGAGCACCGCGAGGAGATCAAGTCCGTGGTCGTGCCCCCGGGGGCCTGGTCGATCGGCCGGACACTCCAGGACGTGCGCGGCCGGGGGGTCGAGGCCACCTTCACGGGGGTGCGCCGCCATGGGATCCTCGGGCGCGCACCAGGCCTGGACACGGTGCTGCGCGACGGCGACATCGTCGTCATCTACGGCCAGCCGGAGGAACTGGAGCGCGCCGAGGCGGTGCTCCTGGCCGGCTAAGCGGCAACTTCGCGGGCCGCGGCGGCCCGCGCTTCGCTAAAATGCCCGATAGAACACTTATATAGAGTCCGGCCCAGCCGCCGGGCCCCCGCCCGCAGGACCCCCCAATGCACCAGAGCCGCCTTTCCGGATTCATCATCGACTGCGAGACGGACGACCTTGAAGGCGCGGCGGCCTTCTGGGGCAAGGCGCTCGGGCTTCGGGTCGAGGCCTCTAGCCAGGCCGGTGAGACCTTGTATCGCAGGCTCGAGGGTACGCCGCTGGACATCGAGGTGCAGAAGGTCGCCCACGAAAGCCGCGTGCACCTGGACATCGAGTCCACCGACGTCGAGGCCGAGGTGCGGCGCCTGGAGAAGCTCGGCGCCCGCCGTATCGGCGCGGTCCGCGACTGGCAGGTCATGGAAGCCCCGACCGGCCAGCGCTTCTGCGTCGTGCCGGCGCGGCGTGACCGCGAGGACCTCAAGGCCAACACCTGGGACGAATAGATGCTCAACCGCGGCGACATCCACTTCCCGCTCAAGCACGAGCCGCTGCGCGATGACGTGCACGCCCTGGGCGCCCTCGTCGGGGAGGTGCTGCTCGAGCAGGGCGGCAAGGCGCTGTTCGAGCAGGTCGAGGCCGAACGCGTCGCGGCGATCCGCGGCCGCAACGGCGAGCCCGGAGCGCGCGCGCAGCTGGAGGCGCTGGTGCGCGGGCGGCCGCCGGCGCTCACCCGTGACCTGGTGCGCGCGTTCTCGACCTGGTTCCAGGCGGTCAATGTCGCCGAGAAGGTGCACCGCATCCGCAGGCGGCGCGACTACTTCCTCAAGGAGAGCCAGCGCTCGCAGCCCGGGGGCGTGGAGGATGCGATCGCGGCGCTCAAGGCGCGGGGGCTGACCGCCGCCCAGGTCATCGATCTGCTCGGCGGGCTGTCCATCGAGCCGGTATTCGCCCCGCACTCGACCGAGGCCAGCCGCCGGACCCTGCTGCGCAAGCAGCAGCGTATCGCGCAGCGGCTGCTCGAGCGCCTCGATCCCTCCCTCACCCCGCATGAGGCGGCGAGCATCTGGGACAACGTGCGCATGGAGCTGACCACCGCCTGGCAGACCGAGGAGCTGCCGCGCGAGCGGCTCACCGTGGCGGACGAGCGCGAGCAGATCCTCTTCTACCTGCTGGAGATCCTCTATCGCGTGGTGCCGGCGTTCTACGAGGAGATCGCCCAGGCCCTGGAGAAGGTCTACGGCACGCGGCCCGGCACGATCCGCGTGCCCTCGATCCTGCACTTCGGCTCCTGGGCCGGTGGCGACATGGACGGCAACCCGGACGTGCACGCCAAGACCATCCGCGACACGCTCGCGCGGCAGAATCGCGTGGTGGTGAACAACTATTTCACCGAGTGCCAGGAGCTCGCGCAGCGGCTCTCGCAGAGCGCCAGCCGCGTGTCAGTCGCCCCGGAGCTCACCAAGCGCATCGAGCAGTACGTGACGCTCCTGCCCGGCGCGCAGGCGATCACCCCGGCGCGCCACGACCGCATGCCTTACCGCGTCTTCCTCGCGCAGGTCGGCGAGCGCTTGCGCAGCGCCTACGAGGGGAGCGCGCGCGGCTACGATGGCGCGCGGCAGTTCCGCGACGACATAGCGCTCATCGCCAGCAGCCTCAAAGCCAACCGCGGCGCCAAGGCCGGGCTCTTCCACGTGGAGCGCCTGCTGCGCCGCATCGACACCTTCGGTTTCCACCTGGCGACGCTCGACGTGCGCCAGCCCGCCGAGGTGCTGCACCAGGTGCTGGCGCAGGGTCTGGGGGACCCGTCGTGGGCCACGCGCGCGCGCGGAGAGCGTCGCGATGCCCTCGCGGAGGCGCTCGAGAAGGACCGGGGCCCGGTGGTCGCGCTCGATGCCCTGGGCAAGCGCACGCTCGCGGTGTTCGAGGCGATCATGCAAGGGCGGCACCGCTACGGGACAAGTGCGATCGGTTACTTCATCATCAGCGGGGCGAGCGCCGCGGATGACATGCTCGCCGCGCTGCTGCTCGCACGCTGGGCGGCCGCCTACGACAAGCGCACCGGGGAGGTGGCGCTGGACATCGCGCCGCAGTTCGAGACCGAGGAGTCCCTGCGCACCTGCGGCGCCACGATGCGCGAGCTGCTCGCCGACCCGCTGTACCGGCGCCACCTTGAAGCGCGCGGCCGCAGGCAATGCGTCCTCATTGGCTACTCGGACAGCAACAAGGAGGCCGGCGCCTGCGCCTCGCGCTTCCTGACCCACCAGGCGCAGGCGGAACTGGCGCGCGTGCTGGCCGAGGCCGGCGAGCAGCCCGTGCTGTTCCACGCCCGTGGCGGCAGCGCCGCGCGCGGCGGCGGTCGTATCGAGTCGATCGTGCGGGCCGCCCCGCCCGGGGCGATCAACGGGGTGCTGCGCATCCGCGAGCAGGGCTCGACGGTCAAGCAGGGCTACGGACTTCGTCCCATCGCCATGCGCACCCTCGAGCGCGCCTTCAACGCGCTCGCGCTCGCCACCCTCGACACGCAGCGCGCGCCGGCGGCCACCGAGCCGCCCGCGCACCTGGAGATCGCGGCCCTGCTCGCCCGCGAGAGCCGCATGGCCTATCGCGAGCTCGTGGACACCTCCGCGCGGTTCGAGGAATTCTTCCGGACGGTCACGCCGATCGATGTGATCGAGCGCATGCAGATCGGCTCGCGCTCGGCGCACCGCGCCACGCGCACCGGGCTTGCGGCCCTGCTGCCGGTGCCGTGGGTGTTCGCCTGGTCGCAGGCGCGCTTCATGCTGCCCGGCTGGTACGGCGCCGGGCGCGGGCTGTCGCTCGCGGTGAGGGAGTTCGGGCTCGCGCGCCTGCGCGCGGCGCACGGCGAGTGGTTCTTCCTCAGGAACCTCATCGACGATGTGGAGACAACGCTCGCGCGCGCCGACCTCGACATCGCCGCCTACTACGAGGCCCTCGATCCCGCGGCGCTGGGGGATTACCCGGCGCGCATCCGCGCCGAGTACCAGCTCGCCTGTGAGCAGGTACTGGCCATCAAGGACAGCGCGGCGCTGCTGGATTCGGATACGACGATGCAGCGCTCGATCCGACTGCGCAATCCCTACGTGGATCCCATGAATCTGATGCAGGTGGACCTTCTGCGCCGCTGGCGCGCCGGGGCGCGCGCGGACAACGACCTGTTCGCCGCGCTGCTGGCAAGCGTGGGCGGGATCGCGGAAGGCCTGCAGAGCACCGGATGAGCCCCACCCCCGGGACGATCAGCATCCGGCCCGCCGGCGCGCACGAAATGGCGCTCGTGCTGGGCTTCATCCGCGAGCTCGCGGTCTATGAGCACCTCGAGCACGAGGTGGTGGCCACCGAGGCGGACCTCGCCGCGGCGCTCGCGGGACCCAAGCCGTACGCGGAAGTCGTGTTCGCCTGCGTGGAAGGGGTGCCCCTGGGGTTCGCGCTCTTCTTCCACAACTTCTCCACCTTCAGGGGCAAGCCCGGGATTTACCTCGAGGACCTGTTCGTGCGGCCCGAGGCGCGCGGCCGGGGCCTTGGCAGGCAACTGCTCGCCTGGCTCGCCCGCGCCGCGCTCGAGCGCGGCTGCGCGCGGCTGGATTGGGCGGTCCTTGACTGGAACGAGCCCTCGATCGGCTTCTACCTGGGACTGGGGGCGCGGCGCCTGGATGAGTGGACCACCTTCCGCCTCAGCGGGACCGCGCTGGACGAGCTGGCGGCGGCCGCGCGTTAGGCGCGTGCCCTACGGCGGGGGCCGGCGGAAGATGCGGCCGCCCTTCATGACGAACACCACGTGCTCGGTGGCGCATGTCGCGTGTCGGGTCTCCCTCGACCGCGATCACGTCCGCCAGCATGTTCGGGTGCAGGCCTCCCAACCGCGGCTGGCGCAGGATCTTCGCATCGGTCGCGGTGGCCGCGGTCAGGGCCTGCACCGGGGTCATCCCGTCGCGCACCATCCACACGAGCTCCCGGAAGTTGGTGCCGTGCGCGAACACCCCGACATCACTGCCGCAACCGATCGTGACGCCGCTCGCGAGCGCCGCGGTGAACGCGCCGGCGGCCTGCTTCATTCCCGCTGTGGGCTCAGCCGAACCGGCGCCGTAGTGATCGAAGTATTCGGCGTAGGCGGCCTCGGCCTCAAGCGTGGGCAGGTAGGCGACTCCACGCGTGGCCATGAGCCGGAAGATCTCCGGGGTTCCACCGTAGCCATGCTCGATCGTGTCCACGCCCGCCAGCACCGCGCGGCGCATGCCTTCCGCGGTCGCCGCATGCGCGGCCACCGGTCGGCCAGAGGAATGCGCGGTGTCCACCAGCGCCTTGAGCTCCTCGATCGAGAAAGTCGGCTGCTGCGTGCCCTCAGGTCCCCAGCGGTAGTCCGCGTACACCTTGATCCAGTCGGCGCCGCGGCCAGCCTGCTCGCGCGTCGCGGCGATCACCGCATCGACGCCACTGGCTTCCTGCGCTCCCTGGGGCGCGCAGCACACGTCCGGCCGCAGCCCGCGCGGCGCCGGACCGTAGCTGCCGGTGGCAACGATGGCGCGCGTCGCCACGAACAGGCGTGGGCCATCGATGAGGCCGTCGTTGATGGCGCGTTTGAGCGAGACATCCGCGTAATCGGCGCCTTCGGTGCCAAGATCGCGCAGCGTGGTGAAGCCGGCCATGAGCGTCGCGCGCGCCTGCACGCCGGCGCGCAGCGTGCGGTAGGGCACCGCCTCCTTGAGCACCTGGTCGTTCCAGGGGGTCTCGTTGTAGGGGTGCAGGAGCAGATGCGAGTGCGCATCGATGAGCCCGGGCAGGAGCGTCGACCCCGGCAGATCGATCACCTCGCTTCCCGGCGGGATCGCCACGGTCGCCGCGGGGCCGACGGCTGCGATGCGCTCGCCATCGATCACGACCACCCAGCCGGCATGCGCCGGTTCCCCCGCGGTCCACACCTGAGCCGGGCGCAGCACCGTGGCCGCGAACGCGACCCTGCCGGCACCCAGCAGGAGGCATGCCAGAAGCAGGCCAGGGACACGGCACTTGCTCATTCTCATGATTCACCCGCCGACACCCGGCCAAACCTAGCACGGCGCGGGCAAACGGGGCGGAGGGGAAAAGGGCTGGGCCGGGCGCGGCCTAGGAGCCCATGAGCACTGTGGTGTCGTAGCTCTCGAAGCCCTGGATGGCGCGGGCGTAGGCGTTGAAAACCAGTCGTTCGGCGATCTTGTCGGCGCGCGGCGCGAGCAGCATGCGCAGCACGACATCGTCGGCCGGTCGCGTGGCCTCTTCGGCCAGCAGCTGCTCGATGACACGGGTCAGGCGATGGTAGATCTCGTTGACGAAGCGCAGGTGGGCCGCGTCGTGCACCTGGTCGGCGCCGGGGCCGTAGGTGCCGCGGGCCTCCTCGGCGAGCTCGCGAAGGAACAGGTTCAGCAGCCGCGCCTTGTCGACCAGGCGCAGCTCCGCGTAGAACTGGATTTCTGAGTTGAGGTTCACAATCCCGGCCTGCTCATTACCTCAGCACTATGCGGGGAAGAACTCAAGGGGCTTGGTCACCGTGATCGTATCCACATCCTTCGCCTCGAACTTGTAGCTACGCACCAGGGCCACGATCTTGCTCTCCAGCGCCGGGTCCTTCAGCTCGCTGGATATAACCCGGCAGGCCGTGACATCGCCCGCCGGGGTAATGGTCAGCTCAAGCACAAGCTTTCCCTGCAGCTCGGCGTTCTCGCGCTGCGCGCGGGCGTAGATGCTGTCGAGCCGCCCCTTGTTGCGGTCGAAGATCAGCTCGATCTCCTCGCGCGAGCGGGCGGCCCTGCCACCCCCGCCGCTGACGGCTGGCGCGCGCGAGTTAAGTCCCGACCTCGCGACCCCGGAGGTCACCGCGGTCGTGTCATGTCCGGTCAGCGAGCCCGCGCCGGTGCCAAAGCCGCGGCTGGTGTCCGCGGAGGTTATGCCGCCGCTTCCCACCCCGACCTTGGAGGTGATGAGCGAGCGTTCCGCGTGGGCATCGGCGCCCACGGCTCCCGAGAGGTTCTTCGCCTCCAGCGGCTTGGTGTCCATGATGTCGCGCAGGTCGGCCAGCTCGTCCTTCACCTGGTTCAGCTGCTTCTGAGCCTTCTCGTGCGCCTTCTGCTTCTGGTCGATCGGCGGGGCCACCGGGGTGATCACCTTCGGCTCGATCTTCGGCTTCTCCTGCACCTTGGGCGGCGGCGGCGGCGGCTTGGCCTGTTCCTCCAGCATCACCTTCGCCAGGCGCTGCGGGATGTCCGGGACCGTCGACACCTTCGGTTTCGGGAGCACGAGGAACAGGATGCTGAACAGGGCGAGGAGGATGAGGCCGACGCGCAGGATCTTGCGGAAGCGCGTGCTCGATTCCGGGTCGCCCTCCCAGGGCAGTTCAAATTCGCGGTAATAGGGTGCCAGCTGCATCGTGCTCAACCGGGCTTGAAGCCGGCGACGGCCACCGGTTTTTCCTTCTGGATGACCGCGAGCGAGATCTTGCCGTAGTCCGCGGCCGTGCAGGTGGCCATGACACGCTTCAGGACGTCGTAGGGAAGCACCTTGTCGGCCATGACCGTGATCTCACGGT
Source organism: Pseudomonadota bacterium (assembly GCA_025360865.1). GTDB lineage: Bacteria > Pseudomonadota > Gammaproteobacteria > Steroidobacterales > Steroidobacteraceae > 13-2-20CM-66-19. The sequence goes on from JANYBG010000004.1 coordinate 30,504, forward strand.
TGGCGAGGTCACGCTCGGTCATTTCCTTGCCGACCAGCAGGGGTCGCTTGAGGGCCGCGAGCAGCGGCCCGACGAGCGCGGTGTTGGACTTGCGGATATCGGCGAGCGAGGTGACGAACTCGCCCTGCACGAACAGGTCGGTCTTGGTGATCATCACCACGACGGACTCCTTCGGGGCGGTCTGCGCGATCGACTGCGGTATCTCGATGCCCTTGGCGTTCTGGATGACCTCGACCTCGGTCGAGTACACCAGGAGGAACGCCACCATCACCGAGAGGATGTCGATGAGGGGAATGAGGTTCAGCTGCGCGTCGGCCTTGTTGCGCATGTGGTGCTGCGCCATGCGGCGGGCGCGGGTCGAGGTGCTCATGGGTGCGCTCCGGCGGCCGGCGCGCCTGCGGCCGCGGCATCGCCCATCGGCGCATCGCCCATGGAGATGTCAGGGAAAAGCTCGGCCTGGACGACGTCGGCGCCCTTGCCCTGCTCGAACACGCGCACGTGGTCCATCACCTGCACGACCTGGTCGTAGGGGGTCTGCGGCTCGAGCAGGATCGTGGCCTCGGTCTTCTCGGGGAACTTGGCCTTCACCCGCTTGAGGTAATCGGTGAGCGTCTCGTAGTCGTGGCCCTTGGCGGTGTCGGGAATGCTGGCCAGCGGGCCTGAGTTGCGGTCCGAGACCACCAGCTGGTTCTGGCGCACCATGATCTCCAGCACCAGGCCCGGCGGGGGCTCCTTGAACTCGGCCTGCGCGGCCGGCAGGTTCAGCTGCAGGATCACGGTGCGGGAGAACACCGCGGTCATGAGCAGGAACGTCACGAGCACCGTGAAGATGTCGATCATCGGCACCAGCAGCAACTCGGCCTGCTTGCGCGAGTGACGCTCGAGCTTGCGGGATTGGTACGAACGACGCATGCGCGACCTTCAGTCCTTACAGAACGCTCAGAGGACCTGGGATCAGGCCGCCGCGGTGGCGGGCGTCTGCCGCTCGGTGATGGCGTTCAGGAACTTGACCGAGGCCATCTCCAGGCTGTCGATCAGCTCCGTCGTCTTGGTCTGCAGGAACGCGTGGACGAACAGCAGCGGTACCGCCGTCATCAGGCCGAACGCGGTGCAGTTCATGGCCACCGAGATCGAGGCCGACAGCAGGTTGGCTTTCTCGGCCGGGTTGACCGTGGCCACCGCCTGGAACGCGCGGATGAGGCCCATGACCGTTCCCAGCAGGCCGAGGAGCGTCGCGAGGTTGGCGAAGGTCGCCAGGTAGTGCGTGCGCTTCTCGAGGCGCGGCACGACTTCCATGAGGCTCTCCTCCATCGCCTTCTCGATGTCATCGCGACGCCGCGCGGACTGGATGCGCGCGAGGCCGTAGTTGAGGATGTGGCCGATGGCGGACTCCGACTTGGAAGTCGCCTGCGCCACCTGGCGGAAGTTGCCCTGGCCGAGCAACGGGACGATCTCATTCCACAGGGTGCGGTTACGCGCCGCGGTCACCGTGAGATAGATGTAACGCTCGATGGCGATCGCGAGACCGACCACGAACACGACGGCGATCGGGAACATGAATTCCCCGCCGCCCTGGAAGAAACGAACAATTGTGTTCCAGAAACCCATCTGACACTCCCGCTCAAAAAGTTGGCCACACACGCCCAATTACTGTGGAAACTGAATGACATAAGCCCAAAAAGCTGCGACCCAGCTCTCAACCCTGATGCCGCGCCGCGGATATTTCAGGGCTTCGCATCTGAACCCTGCGCCGCGTCCGCTTTTGCCCCGGCCCGCGCTGGCCGCAGGGCGTCGTAATAGCGGGTCTCCCGCTTGAATACGTCCCTGTCCAGGGGCTGCAGCACCTCATCCAGGAGGCTGTTCGGCGGGCGGCCGACCAAATCGCCCAGGTCCGAACGCTTCCACGGAACGATATACATGACTTTGGGCAACTCGTGGTTACCGCGAACATCCGTCGTGTCGAGATTCAGCCGGTCCGTGCCCTTGCGCGCAGCCCCCCTGGGCGAAACGGCGCTCGCAGGCGGGGTCGCGTTCTTCGGCGCGGCGGGCGCGGCCGCTGCCGCTGTGGGGCTGGGGCTCGGCGCCGCGGTCGTCGCCGCGTCCGTGGGCTTGCTCGTGTCGACGCCCGGCTCGAGCTGGTCCGGGCGGGGGGTGGCGCGGGGTGCCGGCGCGGGCGGGGCGGCTGACTCCTGGGCGCCCGCGAGGGGGCCGGCGAGCAGCATCGCGGTGGCGAGCGCCCCGGCGATCCGTCCGGCCATTTGAGTGCGCATGCTCAGGCTCCTGTCTTGGGGGCCGCGGCGGGCGGGGCCTGCGGCGGCGCGTCCGCCGGGGTTGCCGGGCCAGGCCCCGGCGCCGCGCTGTCCTTCGGGGGCGCCGCGACCTCGGGCCGCTTGATTCCCAGGCGTTGGCGCAGCTCCGCGATCCATCCGCTCACCGGCTTCTCCTCGCCGGTGAGCCGCTTGTACTGCTCGAACGAGGCGAGCGCGTGCGCCGGGTCCCCCAGATAGAGGTCCTGGACCACCCCGAGGTTCCGCCAGGCGGGCGCATAGAGCGCATCCGCGTCGATGGCCTTCTGGTAGGAGACCGCGGCGTCCGTGAACTCCCCGCGCATCCGCTGGGTGACGCCTAGCTCCGTCCACGCCACCGCGCTGCCGCTTTGGCTCGCCACGGCGCCCTTGAGGGAGGCCTCGGACTGTTCCAGCTGGCCCTGCTTGCGCTGCATCAGGCCCACATTCACCAGCGGGGCGGCGAACTGCGGGTACTGCGCGGCGAGCTGCTTGAACGCCTGCTCCGCGCCGCCGGTGTTGCCGGCGCGCATGAGCTGCACCGCGCGGCTGAAGTCGGCGCGCGCCGCGGGAGGCACCTCCGGGTGCGACGCGGTGGACACGCCGGCCGTGGGGACGGTGCCCGGGGGCGTGCCCGCCGCCGGCGCCACCGGCTGTGGGGCCGCGCTGACCGGGTGCCCCGCGGGCGCGGGATCCTGGCGCGCCGCGAGGCTGCAGGCGCCCATGGCAAGCGCGGCGCTGCCTGCCCCCGCGAGCGCGAGTACCCGGATGCCCCTGTGCGTCTTGTGCGCCCCGTTATTCAATGTTGGCGACGACCTCCTGAGTCTGCTCCGTCTTGCCGTAGCGGGCGGGCTTGAGCTGCGCGAGCGCCTGGAAGCTCTTCTTGACCCACTCGTCGTACACGCCTTCCTTGGCGCGCGCCGCGTTGAGCTCGTGCACCTTGATCGCCTGCTCCTCGAACGGGAACACCTGCTCCTCGAGCAGGCCGTTGTATTCCTCGAGCTCATCTCCCTTGAGCGCCTTGGGCCGCTCCGAGGCGAGCACGTCCTTGGCGAGCACGCGGTACAGGTCCGCCATCTCGTAAGTCGCCGCGGTGGTGACTTCCGCCACCTGGAACTCCGCGGCGCGCTTGTAGCCGTCCATCGCGGTTTCGAGCGCGTTGCGCTTCACGATGAGGCTCTTCTTCAACGGCGCGGTGAGCTGCACGCCACGGAAGGCGTCGCGCGCCGGCTGCGCCAGCGCCAGTTGCGCCTTGGCGGCGAGGTAGTGCGAGCGCACGGTGCGCTGTGCGCCCGCCTGCGCATCCGCGCCGATGATCTCGTGATACCAGCGGTCCCGGCGCGGGGTGTCACCCGCCTTGTCGGCGTACTCGGCCAGGTGCTGGCGGGACTCCTGCGCGTCGGCCAGCGGCGGGCCGGTGGCCACGAATTTCTCGAGCATCCCCGAGGCCTTGGCCGGATTCCCCGCCTTGGCATAGAGGTCGGCCGCCTGGACCAGGGCCTCGCGCTGGACCGCGGGATCACCGCCAGGGGTGGCGGCGATGCGCTCGAATTCCGCGGCGGCCTCGCCGGGGCGGTTGGCGGATGAATAGGCGACGGCGAGCTTGCGCGTGACTTCCGTCTGCAGCGGGCTCTGCGGGAAGGTGTGGCGGAAGTCCTCGAGCACGGTAATCGCGCGCGGCCACTGCTGCAGGTTGATCAGCTGGGTCGCCGCATCGTACTGGGCGTTGGCGCGGATCTTGGACTCGGGGGCGACCACGGCCACCGGGGCGCTGTCGGCACCCCCAGGCCGGAGAGCGGGAGTGACGCCGAAGACAACGTCGGCGAACTCGCCCGTCGCTTTGAGCGTCGCGACGATCGAGGCGAACGCATCCTTGTCCCGGTAGAGGGAACCCACCGCTCCGGGGCCGCCGGCGGCATG
>JANYBG010000026.1 GCA_025360865.1 Pseudomonadota bacterium
AGGCGCGGCGCTTTGGCGCCGGGGATCAACACGGCGCCGATCAACAAATCAGCATTCGAGATCGAATCGAGAATATTGTGCCGATCGCTGTAAAGCGTGGTGACGTTGGGGGGCATAATGTCGTCGATATAGCGCAGACGATCGAGATTGACGTCGAGCAGGATGACGTTGGCGCCCAGCCCCGCCGCCGTCTTCGCTGCGTTGGCGCCGACTACGCCGCCGCCGAGAACCACGACGTTCGCGGGCAAAACCCCCGGCACGCCGCCCAGAAGGATGCCACGCCCTTCGAAAGGGCGCTCGAGAAACTTTGCCCCTTCCTGGATGCTCATGCGTCCCGCAACTTCGCTCATCGGCGTCAAGAGCGGCAAGCTGCCGTTCTTATCCTTGATCGTCTCGTAGGCGATGGCGGTGATGCCTGATTTCATCACGGCGTCGGTCAAGCCTCGGTCGGCCGCGAAGTGGAAATAGGTAAAAACGATCTGCCCGTTCCGCAGCAACGGCCATTCCGCCGACATCGGTTCCTTGACCTTGACAATCAAGTCGGACCGCCCCCAAATCTCCGCAGCGCTGGCAACGATCTCCGCCCCGTTGACCGAATATTGCTCGTCCGCGATGCCGCTCCCCTGCCCTGCCCCGGCCTGGATCAGCACCTTGTGACCGGCGCGGGTCAGTTCTTCGACGCCGACCGGAATCATCGCCACGCGGTACTCGTCGGTCTTGATTTCCTTGGGAACGCCGATGGTGTGTTGCATCATGCACCTTGCCCGTGAGAAGAAGGTCAATCCGGTTCCGCTGAGATACGCCTCGGCCCCCAAAGGTCAAGGCATACGGACCAGGGCTGAAAGCTGATCGTTGATAGCTGATACACTGGATTGGCTTCTGATTTGGCGCATTCGTAAACTGAACGCCACCCATCGTTCTCGTTCGTCGAGGCAACCATGATCGCATTCACCTGCCCTAAATGTGGCAAGCAATTTCATCTCAAGCCGGAGTTCGCCGGGCGCAAGACGACCTGTTCGGGGTGCAAGGAGCCGCTCGTGGTGCCGGCGCCGGAACACCCGCAAACGGTGGCGCCCCAGGCCAAGGCGCGGATCTCGTTTTCGTGTACCAAGTGCGGCATGAAGTTCAACGTGTTGGCGGAGTTCGCCGGGCGCAAGACGACTTGTCCAGCCTGCAAAGAAGCGCTGGTCGTGCCGGCGCCGGACCAGACCGTTGCCTATGTGCCCTTAGCGGGAAAAATCGATGGCCCGGCGAGCAGTCTCGCCCAGGCGGAAGTCGAGGTCGGCGTGACGCTCGGCGGCGCCGCGGCGGGAAAATCTTCGCTGCCGAGCCTCATGGCCGGCAAATGCGGTGACGGCGCTCGCTACGTCATCGACAAAGAAATCGCCCGCGGCGGCATGGGGGCGGTGCTGCGCGCCGTCGATTGCGACATTCGCCGTGAGGTCGCCGTCAAGTATCTTCTCGATCAATCCAACGCGCAGAACAAGATCCGCTTTGTCGAAGAAGCCCAGATCACCGGCCAGCTCGAACATCCCAACATCGTGCCGATCCACGAGCTCGGCGTCGATGCCCAGAAGCGCATCTTCTTCACCATGAAAATGGTCAATGGCCGCAGCCTTGGGCAAATCCTCAAGATGTTGCGCGATGAGCCGGCGGAGGCCGAGAAGGAATACGGGCTGAGCCGACTGCTGAATATCTTGGTCAACGTCTGCAACGGCCTGGCGTACGCTCATTCGCGTGGCGTCGTGCATCGCGATCTGAAGCCGGCCAATATCATGGTCGGCGATTTCGGCGAAGTCTACGTGATGGACTGGGGCCTGGCGAAGGTGCTGGACAAAACCAGTTCGCTGGATACGGGTCCGCCGATGGCGATTGCCGTCGCCACTTTTGCTGGGCCGGTCGGCGCTGGGGTGATCCCTCTCGCTACTCCCGCGCTGCCGATGGCAACGCCGGTGGAAACGCCGCCTAGCTCGGGGGCCGGCGTCTCGTTTTCCGCCGGCTCGGGCAAAGTGGTGACAAGCCGTGAACTGGACGCCGACCTAACGCAGGCCGGCGCCGTTCTGGGCACGCCGCCAAGCCCGGCACCGTTCAAGGTGACGAACTTGAGCTATTGCTCTTTCTTGTGGAAAAATAAGGAAACCGAGCTTCCGATCGCCTTACCGGACCCGGTCGCGGCCATTCGCTTCCGGATGGAGCAAGACCAGTTGAAGCCCAAGGACTTGGTGCCGTACCTCGGCAGCAAGAGCAAGGTATCGGAGGTTCTTAGCGGGCAGCGACCCTTGAGCCTGACGATGATCCGAAACCTCATCACCGGACTGGGCATCCCGGCCGAAGTGCTGTTGCACAAGCCCGCAACGAAACGAGGGGCTGCGGCCCAGCAAATTTCGAGTGGATGAGTGAGGAGTATTTCCCCCTTCTCCCCTTCTCCCCTTCTCCCCTTCTCCCATTCTCCCCACTTCCCTTTTTCCTACCCGAACTGGGATTGTTTTTCGCTGCGCGCGAAACGTATAACTTTGGCAGAGCAGAACGACATTCATGGAGGAAGTCGCATGTGTGGCATCGTTGGATACATCGGTCAACGCGAAGCGGAACCCATTCTCGTCGAAGGCTTACGCCGGCTGGAATATCGCGGCTACGATAGCGCGGGCATCGCCACCTTGACCGGGCCCCACATGCATCTGCGCAAACGCGCTGGCCGAATCGCCGATCTCGAGAAGCGCGGCTACCAGTTCTCCTCCGAGACCGACACCGAGGTCATCGCCCACCGCATCCACTTCCACCTGCGGACCGTGCGGGACCTGTTCAAGGCGGTGCGCGCCACCGTGGCTGAACTTGAGGGTGCCTATGCGCTCGTGGTGGTGAGTGAGCACGAGCCCGAGCGCCTCATCCTGGCGCGCGAGGGTTGCCCAGTCGTCATCGGCCTGGGCGTGGACGAGAACTTCGTCGCCTCGGACGTGGCGGCGCTGCTGCCGGTCACGCGCCGTTTCATCTTCCTCGAGGAGGGCGATGTCGCCGAGGTGCGCCGCCAGAGCGTGCGCGTCATCGACCGCGACGGCAACACCGCCGAGCGCCCCGTGCGCGAAAGCGAGCTGTCGGCCGAGTCCGCCGAGCGCGGGCAGTACCAGCACTACATGCTCAAGGAGATCCACGAGCAGCCGCGCGCGATCGCCGACACGCTGCAGGAGCGCGTCGCCAACGGTCGCCTGCTCGAGGCCGCCTTCGGTCCCGCGGCGACTGAGGTGTTCCGCCGAACGCAGAACGTGCACATCGTCGCCTGCGGCACGAGCTACCACGCCGCAAGCGTCGCGCGTTATTTCATCGAGCAGATCTGCAAGGTGCCGTGCGCGGTCGATATCGCCAGCGAATATCGCTACCGCAACCCGCTGGTGCCGGCGAACTCGCTGTTCGTCACTATCTCGCAGTCCGGTGAGACCGCCGACACCCTAGCCGCCCTGCGCCTGGCCAAGCAGTCCGGCTACCTCTCCTCGCTGTCCATCTGCAACGTGCCGGAGAGCTCGCTCGTGCGCGAGTCCGAACTCGTCATGCTCACGCGCGCGGGGCCTGAGATCGGCGTCGCCTCCACCAAGGCCTTCACCACGCAGATCGCGGCGTTGGGCATGCTCGTCGTGGCGCTCGCCAAGCACCACGGGGCTGATGCCGAGCGGGAGCGCGGGCTCGTTACCCGCCTGATCGAGCTGCCCGGCCTGGTGGAGAAGACGCTGCAGCTGGACCCGGTCATCCATCGCCTCGCGGAGCGCTTCGCCGACAAGCAGCACGCGCTTTTCCTTGGTCGCGGCGCCCTCTATCCGATCGCCATGGAAGGGGCGCTCAAGCTCAAGGAAATCTCCTACATCCACGCCGAGGCCTACCCCGCGGGCGAGCTCAAGCACGGACCGCTGGCGCTGGTGGACGCCGACATGCCCGTCGTGACGGTGGCGCCGAACAACGACCTGCTCGAGAAGCTCAAGTCGAACCTGCAGGAAGTGCGGGCGCGCGGCGGCGAGCTCATCGTGTTCGCCGATCCGGAGTCAGGGATCAAGTCCAGTGATGGGGTTACCGTCATCGAGATGCCGCGCCACGTCACCTATTTCCAGGCGCCGGTCGTGTACACCATCCCGCTGCAGCTGCTCGCCTACCACGCCGCGATCCTCAAGGGGACGGACGTGGACCAGCCGCGCAACCTCGCCAAGAGCGTGACCGTCGAATAGGGTACGCCCCCTTCATGAGGTGGCGTTGAGCACCGCGAATCTTCTGTGGGGCCTGCTGTTCAGCTGCGTCGGGCTGGGCTTCTTCACCTATGGACGCAAGCAGCGCGGCGTCGTGCCGATGGTCTGCGGTGTGGTCCTGATGGTTTTTCCCTACTTCGTGCCCAGCACCATCGTGCTGGTGATCATCGGCGCAGCCCTGACGACGGTGCCGTACTTCCTCAGGAACTAGGTGCTCCGGAGGCCTGCCGGGCGCAGTCACCGGGCAGCGCCGCGGCCGCTTTGCGGTACGATCCGCCGACAATGAGAACAACAGCATCGCTCGCCGACCTGCTCGCGGGCCTGTCGATCGCGGGGCTCTTGCTTCCCGAGGCGGTGGCCTACTCAGGACTTGCGAGCCTGCCGCCGCAGGCAGGCGTGATCGCGCTCTTCGCGGGCCTGTTCTGCTACGGACTCATCGGCCGCAGCCGATTCGCGATCGTGACCGCGACCTCATCATCCGCCGCGGTACTGGCCTCCGCGACGTTGTTCCTGGGCGGCCCGGATCCCCTGGTGCGCATGGCGTTCGCTTCCTTGCTCGTGATCGGCACCGGCATCGCCTTCACGCTCACGGCGAGCCTGCGGCTGGGAGCGATCTCGAGCCTCATCGCCCGCCCGGTGCTGCGTGGCTACGCGTTCGGGCTCGCGCTGGTGATCGCGGTGAAGCAGTGGCCCCACCTGGTCGGGCTGCACACGCAGGCCACGGGATTTTTCCCGCTGTCAATTGAGATTGGGCGCGGGGTGTCCGCGTGGCACATGCCCAGTCTCGCCTGCGGGCTGGCCGCGCTCGCCGGGCTTTTCGCGCTCGAGCGTATCCCGCGCGTCCCCGGCGCGCTCGTGGTGATCATCGCGAGCATCCTCGCATCGGGGGCGCTGGCGGCGCGGGGCGTGGTCCTGACCGGGCCGATCCACCTGTGGCTCGCGGCGCCGACGTTCACGCTGCCCGCCGGCACGCACTGGCTGGCGGTGGTCGAATTCTCCCTGGCGCTGATGTTCATCCTCTTCGCCGAGTCTTATGGCTCGATCCGCACCTACGCGCTCAAGCACGAAGAGCCCGTGCAACCCAACCGCGACCTGCTCGCGCTGGGTGTCGCCAACATCGTCTCGGGGCTGCTGCAGGGAACCCCGGTCGGCGCGGGTTACTCGGGAACTTCCGCGAATGAGGCGGCCGGTGCCCGTTCGCGGTTCGCCGGGCTCGCCGCCGCCTGCGTCGTGGGTCTGCTGGTGCTGCTGTTCCTGCCGTGGATCGAGCGCATCCCGGGGCCCGCGCTGGCGGGGATCGTCATCCACGCGGTGAGCAAGTCGCTGCGGCTGGACGTATTCGCCAATTACTTCCGGTGGCGGCGCGACCGCACGCTCGTGATCATCGCGATCCTCGCGGTCATGCTCCTGGGTGTCATGAACGGCCTCCTCGCGGCGATCGCCGTCAGCATCGCGATGCTCATCCGCTCGCTCGCTCGCCCCCGGTTGTCGGTGCTGGGCCTCGTGGGGGACCACGACTACGTGAGCACCACGCGCTTCCCCGCCGCCGTCACGCCCGCCGGGATTCTGGTGCTGCGACCCGAGGAGCCCCTGTTCTTCGCCAACGCTGAGCCAGTCATGGCGCAGGTACGCGAGCGGGTGCTGCGCGACCCGGGGGCGAAGCTCCTGGTGCTGAGCCTCGAGGAATCCCCGGACCTGGACAGCACGGCGCTGGAGGCCCTGGCCGAGTTCTGCGCCTGGTTCGCGCAGCGCGGCGGGGAGCTGCGCGTGGCGCGCCTCAAGGAGTCCGCGCGCGAGGCGCTGCTGCGCGCCGGGATCGGCCAGCTGCGCGCCGGCACCCTGGACTATTCAAGCGTGGACGATGCGGTTCGCGGGCGCGGCGTGCGGCCGCCGGACTGAGCACGGGCCGGCCGAAAACAATCACTTACGGGTCGCCACCGCCGATGTTGAGTGGGCGGGCGAGGCTCGTGCTAGTCTTTCGCCTCAAATTGCAGGGGCGGTCCGGTCGCCGCGGCTCCCTGCGCCGTGCCAACAATAAGATACGGCGCACGAACTCGTAAGCCGCCGCGCGCTGCTCCTGAGCGTACCGATGAACACACGATCCGGAGGATACATGGCGGATGAGAAAACCCTGGTAAAGGAAAACCCCTACACGCAGACCCACGTCGTGGAGTCCGGCGAGACGTTGGGAAAGATCGCCAAAAAGTACTACGGCGACGCCTCGCTCTATAACCAGATCTTCGAGGCCAATCGCGATGTCCTGAAAGATCCGAACAAGATCTTTCCCGGCCAGACACTGCGAATTCCCTGAAGTCTCGTCCCACGATTAACCGCAACAGAGGATATTGAAAATGAAGAAGCAATTGACGTGGCTCATGGCGGCGCTGATGGCGATGGTCATCATCGGCTGCTCGAACCAGAAGGGCGCGGCCGAGCAGGCCGTGGCCGGCGCCGAGTCCGCGTTGAGCGCGGTGCGCGACACGGCGCAGAAGTACGTCCCTGACCAGCTGGCCGCGACCGACGCGCAGCTCGCCGCCGTCAAGGAGTCACTCGCCAAGGGTGACTATAAGGGCGTGCTCGCCGGCGTTCCGCCGCTGAACACCGCCATCGGCGCGCTCAAGGAGTCCGCCGCCGCGAAGGCGTCCGAAGCCGAGGCCGCCATGGCGAAGGCGAAGGATGCCTGGGGTTCCACCAGCGCCGAGGTGCCGAAGATGGTCGCCGCGATTCAGAGCCGCGTCGACATCCTCAGCAAGTCCCACCACCTGCCGGCCGGGGTGACCAAGGATGCGCTGGCGAACGCCAAGTCGGGGCTGGAGACGATCAAGACTGCCTGGAGTGAGGCGATGAATTCGGCCAGCTCGGGCGCCTACAGCGCCGCGATGAGCAAGGCGGCCGCGGTCAAGGAACAGGCCACCGCCCTGGCGCAGTCCCTCGGGATGCCTTCGGGCTGAAGTCAGTTTGCGGTTATCACCGGTCGCCGAGCGCCCTATTTGGGCGCGAGGTGACCGGTGAGATCGTAGGCGTCGGCGCCGGTGATCCGCACCCGCGCCCAGTCTCCCTCGCGTAGCTTCCCCCCACCCTCGATCCGCACCACGCCGTCGATCTGCGGGGCATCCGCCTCGCTGCGCGCGACGGCGATATCCCCGTCGACCGTATCCACAAGGACCCGCAGTTCCCGGCCGACGCGCGTGGCGAGCCTGCGGGCGCTGATCCGCGCGGCACGCTCCATGAAACGGGCGTAGCGCTCCTCCTGGACTTCTGGCGCGACGTGATCGGGAAGCGCATTGGCGGTGGCGCCTTCGACGGGTGAGTATTTGAAGCAGCCCACGCGATCGAGCTGCGCCTCGTCCAGCCACTTCAGCAGCTCGGCGAACTCAGCCTCGGTCTCCCCCGGGAAACCCACGATAAACGTGCTGCGCAGGGTGAGGTCCGGGCAGTCATCCCGCCAGGCCCTGATGCGCGCGAGGGTGTCGACCGCATGCGCCGGGCGGCGCATGCGTTTGAGCACGCTGGCGCTGCCGTGCTGGAACGGTATGTCGAGGTAGGGCAGCACGCGGCGCTCGGCCATGAGCGGTATCACCTTGTCCACGTGCGGGTACGGGTAGACGTAGTGCATGCGCACCCACACGCCGAGTTCGCCCAGCGCGCGCGCGAGGTCGATGAAGCGCGTGGCGTACTCCTGGCCGCGCCAGCTGCCGCGCGCATAGCGCAGGTCCGCGCCGTAGGCGCTGGTGTCCTGCGAGATCACCAACAGCTCCTTCACGCCCGCGTTCACCAGGCGCTCCGCCTCGCGCATCACCTCATCGATCGGGCGGCTCACCAGATCCCCGCGCATCGTCGGGATGATGCAGAAGCTGCAGCGGTTGTTGCAGCCTTCCGCGATCTTCAGGTACGCGTAATGCCGCGGTGTGAGCCGCACGCCCTGGGGCGGCAGCAGGTCGAGGAATGGATCGGTCCTGGGCGGCAGATGCTCGTGCACCGCGCTCACCACCTCCTCGTAGGCGTGGGGGCCGGTGACCTTCAGCACGCGTGGATGCCGCTCGAGGATGCGCTCGGGTCTGGCCCCGAGGCAGCCGGTGACGATCACCCGACCGTTCCGTTCCAGCGCCTCGCCGATGGCATCGAGTGACTCATCCACGGCCGAGTCGATGAAGCCGCAGGTGTTGACCACGACCACGTCGGCGGCCTCGTAGGTCGGTGCGACCTCGTAGCCCTCCGCGCGCAGCTGCGTGAGGATGCGCTCCGAATCCACGAGCGCCTTGGGGCAGCCCAGGCTCACGAATCCAACCTTGGGCACCCGTGTACCGCGCGGGCTGGCCTTGAGCTTGGCCCTGGCCTTTGGCTGTCCGGAAATACGGGGCATGGGCTTGCGGGGCGGGCCTGAAAAAGGGCCGCCATCCTAGCCGCGGCGGTCCCGCGACGCCACAGGGGCGCCCGGGGGGTTATTGCCCCGGGGCGGGGGCGGGGGCCGATTGCACTGGCGGCGGGGACACCATGGGGCCAGAGTGCTGGTGGACGCGGTTCAGCGCGTAGAAGGCCCCGAGCACCACCAGCGGCATGACCAGCCACGGCCAGATGGCCGGGCGCCGCTCGCGCGTGCCACTAGCGGCCATAAAGACCCATGAGCTCCGCGGTCCCCAGTGACTGGGCGCGCACGTTGAAGCCGATGAAGGCCGCGGTGGCATCCTTGGGCAGGTCGAGCTTGGGCACCTTCAGCGCGTATAGCCGCAGGTAATAGTGGTGGGGCTTGCCCGGTGGGGGGCACGGGCCCCCATAGCCAGTCGTGCCGAAGTCCGTGCGTCCCATGACCGCCCCACCCGGCAGGAGCATGCCCTTGGTGTTACCGGCATCGGCGGGCAGCGATGTCGTGGCGGCGGGAATGTTGTAGACCACCCAATGCCACCACCCGCTGCCGGTCGGCGCATCCGGGTCAAACATCATGAGCGCGAAGCTCTGCGTGTCCTTGGGCGCATTGGTCCAGGAAAGCTCCGGGGAGAGGTTGGCGCCCTTGCACCCGAAGTCGTTGAAGACCTGCGCGTCGGCGATCTTGCCGCCCGCCTTGATCTGAGGGCTTGCGAGCGTGAACTTGCCCGCCGCCACCGAGCCGGCCGGCCCCGCCGGGTCGGCAGCCGCCACCCCGAGAACGGCCGCCGCGAGCGCTGTGCCCGCCATCCATACCGCGCACCTCATGGATAATCACCTGTTCCTTCCCGACACCTGCCGATGGCGCAGTGTGCCGTCCCGCCCGCGCCCGCGCAATTGGCCGCGCCGGTTGCGGTGCGGCAGCCGGCGCGACCCTTGCGCGCGTCGCGGCGACCCAGTGACCGGGCGCCGTCCCTTCTCGTGCCGGGCATGCGCTTCCCAGCGGTACCCGGCCGCAGGGCTTCCCAGCGATCAGCTGGCTTCGTAGGACCATGCGCCGCCGATCGTTCACTCCGGTTGCCTCGCGATCCCTCGTGAGGACATATTCAAGAGCGCGCCACCGGTTCTCTGGCGCTCAACCGCGAGGCTCGAGCACATGAGTGTGATGAACTGGATGGCCGCCGCCGCGTCGGGGCGCGTCACATCTGGCTGTAGGTTAGTGGCGTGAAGTTCGATCGCGACTACTACCGCCGCTTCTACTACGACCCGACGACCGCGGTCGCCAACCGCGGCGAGATGGCCGCGCGCGCGCGCCTGATCGCGGCCATGACCGAGCACGCCGGCGTGCCGGTGCGGCGTATTCTCGAGGCCGGCTGCGGCACCGGCCTGCTGCGTTCCACTCTCAAGCGGCTGCTGCCGCGCGCGCGCTACACCGGGCTTGAGACCAGCGAGTACCTGTGCGATCGCTATGGCTGGGCCCACGGGCGCATCGAGCGATACACCGCGCGGGCGCCCTTTGATCTTGTGATCTGCTACGACGTGCTGCAGTACCTGGACGACAGGGCGGCGGTCCGCGCACTCGCCAATTTCGGCCGCCTGTGTCGCGGAGTGCTCTACTTCAGCGCCCTCACCAGCCACGACCTGAAGCACAACGCCGACCCCGAGCGCACCGACACCCACGTGCATCTGCGCAGCGCGCAGTGGTACCGCAAGCGCCTGCGGCGTCAGTTCCGCGAGGCGGGGCTGGGCTTCTGGCTGCGCCGCGGCGCGCCGATCACGCTCTGGGAGCTGGAGTCGGAGTGAGCGGGACGCCCGGCCCCCGGCGGCGGAAGAACGGGTACAGCGGCAGCCCGAGCAGGATCAGCACGATCGTGGCGATCGATTCCCTAGGCGTGGTGATGAGCGCGCTCACGACGATCCAGACCATGATCACGATCAGGGTCAGCGGCACCCAGGGATAGGCGGGCAGCCGGAACGGGCGCGCGAGGTCAGGGCGTTTGCGGCGCAGCGCGATGATCGCGCACGTCACCGGGATCCAGAAGATCGCGTAACTCATCACGGCCATGTTGGTGAGCTGGTCGAAGGTGCCCGAGGCCGCCAGCACCGCCGCCCAGATGCACAGCAGCACCAGGGAGGTGACCGGCACGCGCGTGCGCGGGCTCAGGCGCCCGAAGGCGGAGAAGAACAGGCCATCGCGCGCGGAGGCGAACGAGACGCGCGCACGCGTGAGGATGGTGCCGTTGAGCGAGCCGACGGTGGAGATCAGGAATATCAGCGAGGCGACCGGCGCGGCGCGCGTGCCGAGGAAGGTCTGCACGGCGCGCGCGGCCACCGAGGGCGCGTCGGGGTAGGCGGTGGAGTTGGAAGTCGCGACCTGCCAGAAAGGCAGCGCGTACAGGTAGGCGCTGTTCACCAGCAGGTAGATCACCAGCACCAGCAGCGTGCCGCCGATGATCGCGCGCGGCAGGTTGCGCTGCGGCTCACGCACCTCGCTCGCGGCCATCGGCAGGTACTGCCAGCCGCTGTACGCCCACAGCGCCGCGAACAGCGCCGCGCCAAAGCCGGCGAAGCCCCCGGTCGCTGTGTGCGCGGGAGCCGTGAGATTGCCGGTATCAGGCGTTCCGGAGAACAGGAACACCCCGCCAACCACGCCGAGGATCGCGATGACCTTGGCGACCGTGAGGATCGTCTGCACCCGCCCGCCCAGCATGACGCCGGCGCAGTTGATCGCGGCGAAGATGGCGATGACGCCCATCGCGATCAGCTGGCGCGTGCCGAACTGCCAGGTGAACGCGCTGCCAAAGAAGGTGAAGGTATGCGAGAACCACTGGTGGTCAAAGGCGTGGATGTCGGACACGAAGATCGCCACCGCGGCGCCGTAGGCGGCGATGCTGGCGCCGCCGAGCAGGAAACTGTTGCAGGCGTAGAGAAAGCCCGGCACCTCGCCGAAGGCGGCGCGCAGGTAGACGTACTCCCCGCCCGCGTCCGGCAGCATCGCGCCAAGTTCGGAGAAGCACAGCGCGCCCAGCAGCGCCACAATGCCGGCGACCACCCAGGCGCCCAGCACCAGGGCAGGTGTGCCGACCGCCTGCGCCATGGCGGCGGACTTGAGGAACACGCCCGTGCCGATGGTGATGCCCACCACCAGCGAAGTGGCGTGGGTGAGGGTGAGGTCGCGTCGGGGTTCGAGCAGGATGGTTTTCACGCGCGCTATCGTACAATCCCCCGGCGGTCTGCAAGGAGCTAAAACAATGACAGCCCACGAATACCCGGCGCCGGAGCGCGGCGCGTCGCCGTCGGCCAATCTGGTCACGGACCGGACCCGCCTCGATGCGGCGCGACATGTCTGAGCCACTCGCGCGCTTCGCCGGCTCCGTCACGTGCGAGCGCGCGCCCGGCGCGCTGCGACTGGTACTGCGCGGGACCGGCGCGACGCAACCGCCGCGGCCACTGACGGTCGGATTCGCGGCGGCGGCCCCAGAGGGCTTGCCAGGAACATTGCGCGACGCGGTGATCGAGGCGGGCGCGCCAGGGCACTTCCGCATCAGTAGCGCCGCGGGAGAGTGGACGCTCGCGGCGCCTGCCGCGCACGTGCACGTCGATGCCGCCCAGGCCTTCTACCGCGCGATTCCACCACGACCGGTGCCGCTGACCAAGCGGATTTTCTGGAAGCTCGTGCTCATCCTGGCCGGCAATCGCGCCGGAATCGCGCTGCTGCGCTCACTGCGGGGACGTTCCTGATGCAACAGAGCCTGTTGTACCTCCTCGCCCTCGGCGTGGGTGTCGGGCTGGTCTTGCAGGTGGGCATGAATGTCACGCTGCGTGGGGCACTGGCGAGCCCCATGGTGGCAGCGCTCATCAGCTTCGTCGTGGGCTCGCTGGCGCTGCTGCTGTACATCCTCGTGACCTCCGCGCCGTGGCCGGCGCGCGCGCAGCTGGGCGCGGTACCGATGTGGGCCTGGTTCGGTGGCGTGCTCGGGGCCTTCTACGTCGCCTCCAGCATCATCGTGGGTCCGCGCCTGGGGGCCGCGGCGCTGCTGGCGCTGATCGTGCTCGGGCAGCTGGTGGCATCCCTGGTGCTCGATCATTTCGGCTGGCTTGGCTTCGCCCAGCATCCGATCAATCTCGCGCGCGTGATCGGGGCGGCTTTCCTCTTCTGCGGGGTGCTGCTGATCGTGCGCTAGCATCCGCGCGGGTAAGCCGCCGACACCTCAGGGACTGGGCGAGAGGATTTGTCCTTCGGGCAACCGCTGGCGCTGCGCGCCAACCAGGGATGCGTAGGTGGCCATCTGCGTGTGGAAGGCGCGTTGCCAGGTGAACTGCCTGACCACGCGGTCGCGCGCCGCGGCCCCGATGGCCGCGAGGTCGCGGTCATAGAGCGCGGCGATAGCGGCGGCCATGCTCTGCGAATCGTACGGTTCGGCCAGCGCCCCGACGCTCTCGTCGATCAACTCCGGGAAGGCGCCGGCGCGCGCCGCGACCACCGGCAGGCCGCAGGCCATGGCCTCCAGTATCACCAGACCGAAGGTCTCCTTGGTTCCGGCGTGCACGAGCGCATCGGCCGAGGCGAGCCACTGCGCCAGCTCCACGCTGTCCCGCCGGTAGGGAATCATGGTCACGTTGGCCGCGGGACGGGCCTCGCGGTCGCCGCCGACGAGCAGCAGGTGGTACGGCGAGCCCAGGCGCGCGAACGCCTGCAGCAGCACCGGCACGTTCTTCTCCCCGGAGAAGCGCCCGGCGTAGATGAGGAGGCGCGCATTCCCGGGCAGCCCCAGGCGCGCGCGCAGGTCGGCGTTGCGCCGCGCGGGGTTGAAAATCTGCGCATCCACGCCCAGCGGCTGGTGCACGGCGTGCCGCACGCCAAGATCGTTCAGGTACGCGCACATCAGCCGGCTGGGCGCGAACACCACGTCGAAGCGCTGGTATACCCAGCGGATGTAGCGCCGCAGCGCCGGCGTCGTCAGCGAGCCGCCGACGCGCTTGCTGATGATCTGCGGCAGATTCGAATGGTAGAAGGCGGTGAGTGCGATGCCGCGCCGGCGCGCCACGCGTGCCGCGCACCAGGCCGGGTGGAAGGCGTCCCCGGCCTCAATGAGGGTGGGCTCGAGTTCATCCAGCAGGCGCACCCAACGGCGCGGGTTCAGCGGCAGGCGGTAGTTGAAGGTCCCGGGTACCGGGTAACCCTGGATCGTGGAGACAGCGCCGCGTTCCATGCGCGCCTCGCGCCCGGGCACCAGGATCGTGTGTTCCCAGGAGGTATGCGCCTTGAGCCAGGCGTGCTTCGCGGTCAGGTAGCGCTTAACCCCACCGCTGGTGGGGGAATAGAACACGGTCGTATCGACAAGATGCATGGATTCTTGCTTTCCGCTCGCGACCCCACGACCCACCAACTCGGGCCGGAAGCATTGCACCTTTATGGCGCAGGAGTGTCAAGCGCGGCCGCATGCCACGCGTGCGCCAAGCCGGGCGCGCTAGACGGGCTTGATGTTGGCGTTCATGCGAAACAAATTGTCAGGGTCGTAACGCTTCTTGATCGCCGTCAGCCGCGTGACATTGTCTCCATACGCGGAGTGCGCGCGATTCTCGGTCGCATCACTGGTCATGATGTTCACGTAGTGGCCCTGCGAGAAGGGCTCTATCACTTTCCACGCCCCTTTCACCCACTCCGTGTTGCGCTCGGCGCCGTCCCCGGGCAACTTCCAGTAGCCGAGCGCGAGCAGGTTGAAGGTCGCCCCGCGGTTCCAGTAGGCCGTCGCCGTGGGGGCCACCCGTTTGATCGCTCCGCCCAGACTCTCGAAGCCTAGGTCGAACGTGTCCAAAGTTGTGTGCTCGAGGTAGTCGACCACGGCGTCGATCAGCGCCGGGGTGATCGATGGCACCAGGCCGCCCTTGATGTAGGCGCCCGCATCGCTCAGCCCGGGCATGTTGGCGCTGCCCTGCAGCGTGAGGTAGCTGGCGGGTCCTAGCTTGTCCTCGGTCGGCTTGCCCAGTTTGCGCAGCGGCGCGACGACGCGTTCGGCATCGGCGAGCGGTCCGCAGTAGCACACGGTTAGCGCGATCTCGCGCCCCCCTTTGCGGGCGGACTGCAGATCGACGTCCACGTCAAGTTCGTCGGGGGCGGTCGCCATGATCTGCGCGTAGCCACGCAGCAGCGCCCGCGCACCCTCGAACGGGAAGGTGATCGTGCCGCCGTAGATGACGGGGGCGAGTTCGTGCAGCTGGTACTCGAACGAGGTCACGACGCCGAAATTGCCGCCGCCGCCGCGCAGCGCCCAGAACAGGTCCGGGTTCTCGGTGGCGTTGGCACGGCGCCAGTTGCCGTCCGCTGTCACCAGCTCGAACCCCAAGACGTTGTCGCAGGTCAGCCCGAACTTGCGCGCCAGGCGACCGATGCCACCCCCCAGGGTAAGGCCCGCGACACCGGTGTCGGCGACTGTGCCGGCGGTGGTGGCGAGCCCGAACTCGGCCGCCTCCATGTCCAGCTGCCCGAGCAGCGTGCCGGAGGCGACCCGCGCGCGCCGGGCGACGGGATCGACGTCGACCATGCGCATGGGTGAGACATCGATGACCAGCCCGTTGTCGACAGAGGACTGGCCCGAGATGCTGTGGCCGCCACCGCGCACCGCTGTCAATAGCTTATGGGCGGTGGCGAAACTGACGGCACGCCTCACGTCCCCGGCCCCCGCGCAACGCACGATGAGCGCCGGGTGGCGGTCGAAGGTGGGGAACCACAGGCGGCGCGCGCTATCGTAGTTCGGGGATGTCGCGGTGATGAGTTCACCGCGCAGCCCGGCGCGCAGGTCCTGGATGTCGCTCGCGCTCAGGGTGAGCTGGCGCCCATCGATTCCAAGTATTGGCACGGAGCTCGCGGCATCCGCGCCAAAGACGCGACGGTACGGGAAAACGCTGGCGCCAAGCGTGGCGAGGCCAGTCGCGCAGAAATCTCTTCTTCTCATCGGTGTTTCCCCCCCGGCGGTTCAAGCGCCACGGCAGGTTGCGCCGCTCACGCGAGTCGCGTCAAGCTCACGCGCCTTGCACGCGCGGCCCCTGTGGCACACTAGCGCGGCTCGTCCCAGACTCTCAGGAGCTCAACGCGTGACAATTCTGATTAGCGCGATCGCGGCGACCCTCCTCGCCCGGACGCCCGCCGCCGGGCTCGACCCGTCGCGCCTCGACGAGCTGAACGCGAAGGAACTGCCGCGGGTGATCGCCTGGCGGCGCGACATCCATGCCCACCCGGAGCTGGGCAACCGCGAGACGCGCACCGCCAAGATCGTGACGGACGAGCTGCGCAAGCTCGGGCTCGTGGTGGAGACCGGCATCGCCCACACCGGGGTGATCGGCCTGCTCAAGGGGGGCCTGCCCGGCCCCACCGTCGCCGTGCGCGCCGACATGGATGCGTTGCCGGTCACCGAGAAGACGGACGTTCCGTTCGCTTCACACCTCAGCACCACCTACCGCGGGGAGACCGTGGGCGTCATGCACGCGTGTGGCCACGACGCGCATGTCGCCATGCTGCTCGGGCTCGCACAGACCCTCGCCGCCGAGCGCGCGAGCCTCCCCGGGAATGTCCTCTTCATCTTCCAGCCGGCCGAGGAAGGCGCGCCTGAGGGTGAGGAGGGCGGTGCGCAACTGATGCTCAAGGAGGGGCTGTTTGACAAGCATCCGCCGCAGGTGGTGTTCGGCATGCACGTTTGGGCGGGCGTGCCGGTGGGGCGGATCGGCTACCGATCAGGACCGCTCATGGCGGGCGTCGACTCGTTCAAGATCAACGTCAAGGGCAGGCAGTCCCACGGCGCGCGTCCCTGGCAGTCGATCGACCCGATCGTGACCTCGGCGCAGATCGTGGGCGCGCTGCAGACGGTGGTGAGCCGGGATGTCGACATCACCGCCAATCCCGCGGTCGTGAGCGTCGGGGCGATCAAGGGCGGCATCCGCTCCAACATCATCCCGGCCGAGGTGAACATGCTCGGCACCATCCGCACTTTCTCGGATGCCCAGCGTGCCGGCGTGCTGGAGCACATGAAGCTGATCATCGAGCACACCGCCCAGGCCAATGGCGCGACGGCCGAGTTCATCCTGGGCCCTGAGCGTTATCCGGTCACCTACAACGATCCCGCCCTGACCCAGCGCGTGCTGCCCTCGCTCGAGGCGGTGGTCGGCGCCGCCAATGTCGAGCAGATGCCGCTGCTGACCGCGGCGGAGGACTTCGCGTTCTTCGCGCGCAAGGTGCCCGGCTTCTACTTCTTCGTGGGCATCACGCCTGTGACGCAGGATCCGGAGACGGCGCCAACGAATCACTCGGATTACTTCTACATCGACGAGGCCGGCATCGCCGTCGGCCTGCGCGCGATGACGCGCGTGGTGGTGGATTACTTTAACTCCGGCGGCACGCCAAAATGATCGAACGCTGCGGATTTCGACGGTCACAACATCGACGTGGTATGTCATGAACCAACTCCTGCGTCGCCTGGTCGTCCTGCAGCCCGGTGAGGCGCCTGCGCTGCTGGCCTCCTTCGCGACATTGCTGTGCACCTTCGCCAGCTACACGATCCTGCGCCCGGTACGCGACGCGCTTGGCATCACCTCGGGGCTGGACAAGATTCCCTACCTGTTCTGGGGCGTGTTCCTCGCCATGCTGTTGCTGCAGCCGGTGTATGGCTGGCTCACCTCGCGTTTCCCGCGTTCGGTGTTCCTGCCCTGGGTGTACGGCTTCTTCGCCGCCAATTTGCTGCTCTTCTGGATCTGGTTTCGCATGGAGGATGACCATACCTGGATCGCGCGCACCTACTTCGTGTGGACCAGCGTGTTCAGTCTCTTCGTCGTGGCGGCCTTCTGGAGCCTGATGGCGGATGTCTTCAGCCGCGAGCAGGCGGTGCGCCTGTTCGGCTTCATCTGGGCCGGCGCCAGCGCCGGCGGACTCCTGGGCCCCCTCATCGACCGTTTTCTCGCCGTGCCGCTCGGCGCGATCAATCTCCTGCCGCTGTCCGCGGGCCTGCTGTTGTTGTCGCTGGTGTTCATGGCGAAGGTCATCCGCTGGCAGCGGGCACAGCAGGCGAGCCAACCACAGACCGCGGCCACCAGGGCCGAGGCGGGCCGTGGTGTCGGCGGTGGCATATTCGCCGCCTTCGCCCAGGTGGCCCGCTCACCGTACCTTCTCGGGATCGCGGTGTTCGTGCTGTTCATGACCTGGGTATCGACGTTCCTGTACCTCGAGCAGGCGGCCTTCGTCGCCAAGGTGTTCCACAACGCCGACGAGCGCACGCGTTTCTTCGCGGGCATCGATCTTTACGTGCAGCTCGCTTCTCTCCTGCTGCAGGCCCTGCTATTCAGCCGGCTATTCAAGTGGCTTGGCATGCGCGCGATGCTGGTGGCGGTGCCGCTGATCATGGTGTTCGGCTACGCGCTGTTCGCGCTGGTGCCAACCTTCGCCGTTTTGATAGGGGTGTATTCGGTACGGCGGGTCGCCGACTATGGCATCACGCGGCCGTGCCGCGATTCGCTGTTCACGGTGGTGAGTCGCGAGGAGAAATACCAGGCCAAGAGCCTCATCGACACGTTCGCCTATCGCGGCGGCGACGCCCTGAGTGGTTCCCTCTACAAGGCACTCACCGGTGGGATGGGCGTGGGCCCCTCGGCGATCGGCTGGCTCGGCGCGGGAGTCGCCGCGGTGTGGGCGGTGTTGGCGCTCGGCCTCGGGCGTGGATTCCAGCGGCGCGCGGACAGCGCGCGCGCCAGCTAGGCCGCGCTGCTCTGGGCGTCCCCGGCCGCCCCGTCACGCAACGCGGCGGCCGCGTCGATGATCTCGGCGGCCGTGGCGAAGCGATCGCCCCGGGATTTCGCCAGCAGGCGCGAGAGGAACGATTGGTAGCGCGACAGCTCCGGCGGCAGCGTCGGCATCGGCGCGCTGACGTGCTGCTGCAGCACTTCCATCGCGGTACCACCCGTGTAGGGCTTGTCGCCGGTGAGCATTTCGTAGCAGATGACGCCCAGGCTGTAGAAGTCGGAGCGCGCGTCCAGGGTCTCGCCGAGCGCTTGTTCCGGGCTCATGTAATAGGGTGAACCGAGTAACACGCCCGTGTGCGTGCTGGCGGTGTTGCCCTGCAGCGAGCGCGCCAGCCCGAAATCAATGAGCGCGACGCCATCGTTCTCGCGCAGCATGACGTTCGGTGGCTTGAGGTCTCGATGCACGAGCCCGGCCTCATGCACCACCTGTAGCGCCGAGGCGATCTGCGTCAGGTAGCGCAGGGTGTCCTGCTCATTCACGCCACGCTGGATGCGCGCCTTCAGGTCCCCGCGCGGCAGGTATTCCATCGCGAGGTATTCAAGGCCCGCGTGCAGCCCGTAGTCGTAGATCTCCACCACCAGCGGGCTGCGCACCGCCATGATCGCGGTGTATTCGCGCTCGAGGAACTGCCTGCCAGCGGACCCCTCGCTCAGTGTCTTGCTCACCTTCAGCGCGACGTTGTGGCCGCGATGGCTGCAGGTGGCAAGGTAGACGATTGCCTTCTCGGACTCGCCGATCCTCAGCCGCAGCGTGTAGCCGGGTATCACTTCGGCGTTGCCCGCGGCCAGCAGGGCGGCGACTCCCGCGGGCTGCAGCGCCTCGCCCGTCTCGCCCGGCGCCGCGCCCTCAGCCGGCGCGGAGGAGCTGATGGCGACGGCATCCTTGGGAGCCAGGGCCGGATCCACCGGCTCCTCGCCGAACGCGGCGGCCACGGCGGCTTCCGCCTGGGCCTGCAGCGCCTGCTCGCGCGAGAGGTTGGCGAGGCTCGCGAGGCGGCGCGCCACGCGACGCTCCACGCGGCGCAGCGCGATGTGCACCGCGGCGCGCAGCCGCTCAGCTGTCAGCAGGCGCTTGGGCAGGTAATCCACGGCGCCCAGTTGCAGCGCCCGGACCGCGGTGAGCTCGTTGCCGTCCGCGGCGAGGGCGATGACCGCGGGGGTCGCCGGCTGGTCGCGCAGCCGACGCAAGAGGGTGAGTCCGAGCGCGGCCGGATCGTCCGGCCCCGCGCCGAACGTACAGCCGAGTATCAGCAGGTCGCAGTCGCGGCCGGAGAACAGCGTGCACCAGCGCTCGAACTCGGACAGGTTCAGGATGCTGACGCTCGCCTGCGGGCACACCACGTCGAGGTGATGGCGCAGCCATTCGCCGTAGCGCACGTCATCATCCACCACCAGCAGGCGCGCGGGCGGTGCGCTGCGGTTCGCGGTCACCGCTGCACCGCGAAGCGCACGCGGATTCTGGCGCGTTGCTCGACGGCCAGGCCGTCACGCAATACCGGCTGGTAGCGCCAGCGGCGCACGGCATCCAGCGCCGACTGCTCGAACACCCCAACTGGTTCGGCGCCCACGATCGCGACGTCCCCCACCGTGCCGTCCGTGCGAACCAGGAACTGCAAGTCGACCCAGCCTTCGATGCCACGCTCGTTGGCGGCCGGTGGGAACCGCGGGGCGCTATAGCGCGTACGGGTGAGGTCGCTGGCGCTGACGTAGGCGGCAAGTGCTGGCGCGGCGGCGGGCGCTGGCGCGGCGCTGGTCGGGGTGGTCTCCGGGACGGCGCTGGCCGTGCCGGTCTCCGCGGCCTTCAACGCGCTGTCGGTGGCCGGCTCCGCGATCCTGGACTGCGATGCGCGCGCGGTGACTTCTGGGAGCGCGGCAGATTCGGCGTGGCCGGCGGCGCGCAGCGGCTGGGCCGAGGCCCGCAGCGCCGCGACCTCGCTGGCATCGGCGCCCGCATCGGCGGCCGCGGTGATCCAGCTGTCCGCCGCGTCAGCGTTGCCGGCCGAGACGGACTGGTGGGCTTCGGTGAGCAGGCGCGTGGCGAGCTCGGCGCGCGCCTGCTGGACGGCCGGGCTGTTGGGTGCCAGCGCGCGCGCCGATTCCACATAGAAGCGCGCGTTCTGCTCGGTGGGCTGGACCACCGCGCCGGCGGCGAGCGCGCCGCGCGCGCGGGTGAGGAAGTCCGCGATGCGCGCATCAATCTGTTTCTGCGCGAGCTGCTGGCGCGCCTCATCGACCAGTGTCGAGCGGTGCGCGCCGCCGCGCGTCGCGTCATCAAGCACGGCCAGTGCCGAACTGACATCGCCGCTGGCCGCGGCGCGCTGAGCCTTGGACAGCACGAGGCGCTCGCGCTGCGCCCCGATCTGCGCCGACAGGAACGCGACCCGGGGATGATTGGGGCTGATGGCGCGCGCGGCGTCCGCGAGCTGCTGCGCCGCTTCAAGGTGATGTGCCTGCAGCTGCGCATCCGCGTCCGCCAGCAGTCGGTCGATGACCTGTTCGAGGCCGTTCACCGCGCGTGGGTCGCGGGCACTCAGGCGCAGCGCCTCGCGGAACAGGTCCGCCGCGTTCTCCCCGGGCGGGGCGACGAGGGCGCCGCTGGCCAGCGCACCATCGGCGCGCTGCAGCAGGCTCTCGAGCCGCGGATCGTCGGCCGCCTCATTCGCGGCGGCGCCGTGGCCGCCGGGCGAGCGCGTGAGGAACCAGGCGACCGGGATCGCAAGCACCGCGGCGGCGACCGCGATCAGCCACCAGGGTTTGCTCGCCTGTCGCGGGGGCGGGGCCGCGGCCTCCCGGCGGCCGCTGTCGCCCTCCTGCTGGCGTCGCCATGCCGACTCGACGAACAGGCGCAGGCGCTGTTCGGACAGTGGCTTGTGGAGGAAACGGTGTACCGCGCCGTCGGTGACCTGGGCGGCCAGCGCGGACTGCTCGGCGGCGCCCCCGGCGACGATCAGCACGAGGTCAGGGAACTGCGCCCGCAGGCGCGCGGCGAGCTGCGCCGGCGGGGTCGCGAGCGCTGCGGCGTCGAGCACGGCGACACCTGCGTGGTGGGACATGAGCGCGGCGGAGAAATCGATCTCGGAGCCCGCGGCGCGTACGGTGTGCCCGGGCTCGGACACCTTGCGCAGGAGGGCGAGAAACTTCTCGTCCTGGCTCAGGACGATCAGCGGCGGCGACTCCGAAGCGAACGGCCCGGGCGCGGTGCCTTGCGGCGCCGTTCCTTTCGAGGCATGCGCTGGAGTACTCGTGGCCACGACTGTCACCGCTTCGAAAACCTGCCCGTCGGGCGCTCATGCCCCGCCGACAGAATGACGATGACGCAAGCCGGGTGGCCTGTCGCTGGTGGCGCCCGGATTCTGTGAAACTGGTCATATGTGTCAGGGCCCGGTCCCGCATCAGGGACCCAGGAGCAGCTAACAACCGCCAAGAAACAGCCCCTGAGAGGGCCCGCCCGGGCTTACTGGCTGGGTAGAATGAAGCGCGATCCGGAGTAGGAAAGGATGGCGCCGTCGGGTGTGATGCTCTCGACACGCACCCCCTCCGGCAGCGCATCCCCCTCGCGCAGCTTCTTCATGTTGATCATCACGAAGCGTTCCGCGGGACGTGCCGAGTAGACATGCAGGTCCAGGCGCAGTGCCGGGATGTGCGTGCCAGGGACCACCGCGGCGTCCTGGTAGAGCGGCACACCGTCGGCGGTGCCGCGCTTCACGTGGCTGCCCAACATCGGGGCGGGCTCCGCGGCCGGGGCGAGGTCCTCGGGGTTCGCGTCCCCGCCCGGGGTCGCGGCGGATGATGCTGGCGGGAAGCCCTGCGCCTGCGCCGCGTTGGCCACAGGCGTCGGCACCGTGGCCGCGGGCGCCGCGGGACCCACCACCGATGGGGTGGGCAGGGGCACCGCCTGTGACTGCGCGACCGGCGCGGTGACAGCCGGGGTCACCGGGGCCGCGGCGGGCGTCGCGGCGGCTACGGCGTCCGTGCGCGCGGCCGGGTGCCGCAGCAACATCCACACCACGATGATGAGATTGATGCCCAGGAGCACCCCGATGGCGATCGCCCACAGCGGCAGGCCGATGCGCCGCGGCGCGACCTTGACCTCGAACAACGCCGGCCCGTTCTGGCGCTGGCGATCGCTCTCGGATTTTTTCAGTGCGTCGAGGATGAATGACATCGATCACCCACCGTGAGGAGTTTCAATGGCGGACAGGAGTGGCACGCCGGCGCCCGCCACCGCGCTCGCCAGCGCGATCTGCGTCTGCACGCCGGCGATGCCGTCGACCGAAAGCTGGTGCTCGCGCTGGAAGTCTCGCACCTGGGAGGCCAGCTGCGCATCGAATAAATCACCCGCCGGCGCATCGCCCGGCGCGCCGCGCAGCCGCTGCAGGCTCCGTCGCAGCCAGCGTACGTCCGCCCCGCGCATGCCGGTCGACAACGTCTTGACGGGCGAGTTGGCCGGACGCCAGAGCATGACGAAGTCCCCGAGCCAGTAACGGGTGAGTTCGCCAATCGGCACGGCCTGCGTGCCGCCGAGCTGCAGGCTGGCCTTTTCATCGCCGAGGGCGGTGAGCACCACCTGGTGACTCGCGCCGGAGGGATCGGTGAGCAGCAGGATCGCCGGGTGATTGTACAGACGCAGCTGTCCGAACGAGCCGCGCTCAGCGACGCATTCCAGTCCCTGCTGAGAGGCCTGCGTGCACGGATCGACGCTGCCGGGCTGGTACTTCGCGTTCCACAGGGCGAAGAGCCTGGCGAAGGCGGTGTCGGTGTCGGTATCGGCGGCGTGTTGCGTCAGTAAATCGGCCAGGTGAGGCGCCGCGGTCGCCGTGGCCATCGGGACCGCCGTCGCGGCCGCCGCGCTGGCGGGCGTCAGCGCCGTCTCCGCGCTGGCCGGGGAGGGGACCTGCGCGACCGGCCGGTGGGCATTCCAGGGCTGGAAGTTCCACAGCGCCACCGTGGCGAGGGTGAGGGCCGCGGCGATGCCGGCGGTTATCGCCCAGGGCAGCCACCCGGGCGCGAAGCGTCGCCCGAACACCTCGGTCGCCGCGTGGCGCATGAGGCCGGAGGTCACCCGGTGCCGGTCGAGGGTGTAGGCCCCCAGCAGCGCGCGGTCGCTGATGACGTTGATGACGCGCGGCACGCCCTCGGACAGGCGGAACGCCTCGCTGAGCGCCGACGGGGCGAAGATGTCGGTCGTTGACCCAGCCACCCGCAGGCGATGTCGCACGTAGGCCGCGGTCTCCTCCCGCGACAGCGGGTTGAGGTGATAGCGGCCGGTGACGCGCTGCGCGAGCTGGCGCAGCTCGTTGCGCCCGAGCAGCTCACGCAGCTCCGGCTGGCCGATGAGGATGATCTGCATTAGCTTCTGCGTATTGGTCTCGAGGTTGGTGAGCAGGCGCACCTGCTCGAGCACCTCGGGGGAGAGGTTCTGTGCCTCGTCCACGACCAGAACCACCCGGCGCCCGGCGGCGTGCGCGCGCAGCAGATAGTGGCTGAGGATGTCGACCAGGTCCTTGAGGCTCCCCAGCGCGGAGTCGGGCACCCCGATGCCCAGTTCCTCGCAGATCGTGAGCAGGAACTCCGCGGGGGTCATCTTCGGGTTGAGGATGAGGGCGATCTCGGCGTTCTTCGGGGTCTGCGCCAGGAGCGAGCGCACGATGGTGGTCTTGCCGGTGCCGACCTCGCCGGTGAGCTGCACGAACCCGCCGGCCTCGTTGATGCCGTACAGCAGGTGCGCCAGGGCCTCGGCGTGCCGCTCGCTCAGGTAGAGGTAGCGCGGATCGGGGGTGATCGCGAACGGCTTCTCGTTGAGGCCGAAGAACGTGAGGTACATACAGCGATGCTACTCGATGGTGTTGCCGCGACGCAGCGCCTTGGCGCCGAAGCGCGCGCGCGCCTCATCCAGCGCGGCGTCCACGCGCCCGCCCTGGCGCGCATCCTCGAACAGGCCCAGCTGCGCGGCCGGGGTCAGCTCAGTGAGGACCACGCCCAGCAGCCTAAGTTTCGTGCCCGGGTTGACCAGCAGCCAGCGGCTGAGCAATTCCGCGCACACCGCGCTTACCGTGCGTCCCTCGCTGGTCGGTGGGGCGACCGCGCGCTGGCGCGTGAAAGTGGTGAAGTCCCCGCGGCGGATCTTCACCCCGACGCAGCCGGCGACCAGGGATCGTGCCCGCATGCGGGTGGCGGCCAGGTCCGCGAGCTTCGCCAGCTCGCGCTGCAGGACCGGCCCATCACCGATGTCGTGCTCGAAGGTATCCTCGGCGCTGATGGACTTGTCCTCCGTGTCCGGCTGCACCGGGCGCTCGTCGATTCCTGAGGCGCGATCGCGCATCCAGCCGCTGTAACGACCGAAGAGCGGCCACAACACCGCGTCCGGCGCGCTGCGCAGCTGGCCCAGCGTGGCGATGCCGGCGGCCTCGACCTTAGCGCCGGTTTTTTTCCCCAGCCCCGGCATGCGCCGTACCGAGAGCGGATCGAGTACCTCGCGCACGCGCTCGGGCGCCACCTCGGTCAGCCCGTCGGGCTTGGCCAGGTCCGAGGCGATCTTGGCGACGAGCTTGTTGGGGGCGACACCGACGGAGGCGGTAAGGTCGGTGAGCTCCCGGATGCGCAGCTTCACCCGCTGCGCGATCGTCACCGCATTCCCGAGCAGCCGCAGGCTCGCGGTCACATCGAGGAACGCCTCATCGAGGGACAAGCCCTGTACCAGCGGGGTGATCTCGTGGAAGGCGGAAAACACCAGCTTCGAGACCTCCTGGTAGCGCGCCATCCGTGGCCGCACGCATACCGCCTGCGGACACAGCCGCAGGGCTTGGTGCATCGGCATCGCCGAGTGCACGCCGAAGCGGCGTACCTCGTAGCTCGCCGCTGCCACGACCCCGCGAGCGCCGTCCCAGCCGACGATGAGCGGCTTGCCCGTCAGCGCGGGGTCGTCGCGCTGCTCCACGGACGCGTAGAAGGCATCCATGTCGACGTGCAGAACGGCGCGCGCCATCGCCGCGGCGCCCCTGGCGGCGGCCTATTCCGTGACCGTGACGGTGATCTTCGGGGAGATCACCGCGGGGTCGTGCGGGATGTGGTTCATGTCGGCGAGCACCAGCTGCAGGGTATGCGTGCCGGGAGGAAGGTTCAGCGTGGTCTCGGTCTGTCCCTTACCGAAGTGCACGATCCGCTCCGTGCTCGGCAGCGGCAGAGAGAGATCGTCCGGCACCGCCGCGTCCACCAGCAGGTGATGGTGGCCGGTATTATCGAACTTAACTCCGGCGGGGGCGATGCCCATGCCCTTCAGTCCAAACAGCACGCGCACCGGCCCGTGGATCTTGGCGCCGTCCTTGGGGCTGATGATGTAGGCCTCGGCGCCCGTGGGCGAGGGCGTGCGGTCCGCGGCGAGCGCCAGCGGAGCGACCAGCAACAGGGCGGTGAGAATGAGGTTGCGCATGGAATCTCCTTCAGAGCGTGAGGGCACTGTAGACACTGGTGGCCGCGAGCATGAGCATGCCGAACAGCAGGTATGAGCCGGCGAGGACCAGAAACTTCGCGCCGGTAGGGACCCGGCCCTGGCCGTAGGCGACGCGCATCGAATGATAGATGTACCAGGCGAAATAGACGAACACCGCGAACTGCAGCACCCCGCCGATGGGCCGCACCAGCATCGTGGCCGCCCCCGCCAGCATGCTCACAAGGAACACGCAGCCGTGGTTGTGCACCAGCAGCAGCAGGTGCTCGACATAGTAGTGGCGCGGCCGCCGGTACAGGAGCGTCATCACGCCGGCCAGCAGCGGCAGGAACACGAACATCGCCCGCGGCACGTTGTGCAGGAACGCGACTCGCAGTTCGCGCCCGCCGTCGCCGGCGACGTTGCGGCAGGCGCGCGCCAGGGCCGGCTGCAACTGAGCGCTCCACGGGCCGTCATAGTTGGCATCACCGCAGAGGCGGTCCTGGCGCTGCTGCACGCTCTCGGCGCCGTTGATTTCCACGGGCTGAACGGTCTTCTTGTCCGCGTCCCACCGCAGCCCGGCCAGTTGGGGCTGCGTGGCCGCGGCGAACAGGAAGAACGCCAGTGACAGCACCAGGTAAAGCCTGATCGGCGGCAGGTAGCGCGCGCGCCGACCGGCGAGGAACTCCGCGGTCAGGAACCCGGGTTTGAACAGCAGCGCGGCGAGGGTGCGCCACAGTCTCGAATCCGCGTGGGTGAGGTCCTCGATGGCCACCCTGGAGAAGTGCGGAAGCGAGTGCACGGGTGGCTCCAGGCGCTGCCCGCAGGCGCCGCAGTAGGACTGACTCACCGGGTTGCCGCAGTTCTCACAACGCTGGCCCGCCGTGTCCGCGGCCGGCGGCGTCGCGAGGCTCGGTGACGGCGGCGCGCGCGCGTTCATGCCACGTGCGCGCTGGACAGGGGAACCGGCGGCGCCTGCGCGGCCAACTCGCGCGGGTCGAAGTCATCCACGTGGATCAGGTCCATGACCTTGCGGTCGTAGTCGCGCAGCGCCGCGGCCTCGGTCTCCGAGACGATCCCCGCGGCGAGGGCCTGCTGGATCCGGCCCGGCAGGTCCAGCGCGGTGACGCGGCCGGTCTTGACGCCCTCGACGCGGATGCGCTTCTCGATCGGTTCCAGTTGCACGGCCAGCTGCAGCGCCTCCTGCAGCAGTCCCAGCGGGTTGCCCGGCTCGACGCGTCGGTAAGTGTACTCGCACAGCCGCTCGCGCACCTCGGTCGGGGCGGTCACCAATGCCGCCACCTTGCGCCCCAGCCGGTCATCAGGGGCGGAGTAGATGCGGCCGCGCGGGAAGATCAGCAGGCGCATGACGCCGGCGAGGAAGCGGTTCGGGAAGTTGCGCAGGAAGCCGTGCAGGTGCTCCTGGGCATCGTAGAGGAGGTTGCGGCAGGCCCACTCGACCATCGGCAGGTCCTCCGCGCGCCGACCCTGGTTCTCGTGGTGCTTGAGCACCATCGAGGCCAGGTACATGTACGAGAGAACATCGCCCAAGCGCGCGGACAGATTCTCTTTCTTCTTGAGGTAACCGCCGAGGGTGAGCATGGCCACATCCACCGCGAAGGCGAAGGAGGCGCTGAAACGCACCACGTGCTGGTAGTAGCGCGCGGTTGTGCCCTGTACCGGCGCGCGCGTGAAGCGCGCGTGCGTGAGCGCCATGACGAAGGAGCGCACGGCATTGGAGAGGGTGAAGCCGATGTGCCCGAACAGCGCCCTGTCGAACTCGTCGACGCCTGCGCGCCGATCGGGATTGCGCGCCGCGTTCATCTCGCGCAGCACGAACGGATGACAGCGGATCGCGCCCTGCCCGAATATGATGAGATTGCGCGTCAGCAGGTTGGCGCCCTCGACCGTGATCGCCACCGGCACGATCTGGTAGCCGCGACCCAGGTAATTATTGGGTCCTAAGCAGATGCCCTTGCCGCCATGGATGTCCATCGCGTCGTTGGCGACCTGGCGCCCCATCTCGGTGACGTGGTACTTGAGCATCGCCGATGGCACCGAGGGTTTCTCGCCGCCGTCGATCGCGCCCGCGGTCACCGCGCGCGCGGCGTCCATCGTGTAGGTGAGGCCCACCATGCGCGCCAGCACCGCCTCCACGCCCTCGAAGCGGCCGATCGGGGTGTTGAACTGGCTGCGGATGCGCGCGTAGGCCCCGGTCGCCCACACGCCCGCCTTGGCGCCACCGGTGGCGCTCGAGGGCAGCGAAATGCAGCGGCCCACCGAGAGCTGTTCGACGAGCATGCGCCAGCCGGCGCCGGCGAGCTTCACTCCGCCGACGATGAAGTCGAGCGGCACGAACACGTCCTTGCCCTGGATCGGCCCGTTCTGGAACGGGACGTTCAGCGGGAAATGGCGTCGGCCGATGCTGATCCCGGCGGTGTCACGCGGGATGAGCGCGACGGTGATGCCGATGTCGGCCTTCTCGCCCAGGAGCTTGTCCGGGTCGAACATGCGAAACGCCAGGCCGATGACCGTGGCCACGGGGGCGAGCGTGATGTAGCGCTTGGAGAAATTAAGCCTGAGCCCGAGCACCTCGCGCCCCTGCCAATTGCCGCGGCAGACGATGCCGGTGTCGGGAATCGAGCCGGCATCGGAGCCGGCGCGCGGGCCGGTGAGGGCGAAGCACGGCATTTCCTCGCCGCGCGCCAGGCGCGGCAGGTAGTGGTCCTTCTGCTCCTCGGTGCCATAGTGATTGAGCAGCTCCGCGGGCCCGAGCGAGTTGGGCACCGCGACGGTGGATGAACAGGTGGTGCTGCGGCTGGCGAGCAGCGACAGCACGCAGGAATGCGCGTAGGCGGAGAACTCAAGTCCGCCGTATTTCCTCGGGATGATCATGGCGAAGAAGCCGCGGGTCTTGAGGAACTCCCACACCTGCGGTGGCAGGTCCGCGCGCTCGTGGGTGATGTTCCAGTCATCGAGCATCGCGCACAGCTGCATGCAGGGGCCATCGATGAACGCCTGCTCCTCGGCGGTGAGCACCGGCGGCTTCGCGGCGAGCAGCTTCTGCCAGCGCGGCGCGCCGGTGAAAAGCTCCCCGTCCCACCACACGGTGCCCGCCTCCAGCGCCTCCTTCTCCGTCTGCGACATGCTCGGCAGCAGGCGCAGGTAGGCCTTCATGAACGGGCGCGTGATCGCCGCCTTGCGCAGGGGGCGCGCGTTCAGCAGCCAAAGTACCGCGAGCAGCAGCCACAGGAAGCCCTTCCACAGATCGGCGGGCACGCCGGAGGCGCCGAACCAGGTGTAGGCGACCACGAGCGCGGTGAAGGTGAGCGTGAAGGCGAGCAGCGACAGGCGCCGGTAGGCCAGGATCAGCACCGCCGCGATGAACAGCAGCGTTATGACTCCACCGACCTGCGTCACCGCGAACGCCACGGCCCCAAGTAACACCAGCCACACGAGCGCACCCAACATCGCTGTACCCTCCGCGTCGCTGCGCGTCCGGCCCGTCGGGTCGGTCGCGCCAGCGACAAGAAACACTCAGCCCAGCAGGCTCTTCACCCCGTCGCGCTCCTCGAGCAACTCGGCGTGGCTCGCCTCCATGCGCTTACGGCTGAAGTCATCGACGCCCAGTCCCTGCGCGATCTGGTAGTCGCCGTCGCGCACCGTGACCGGGTACGAGTAGATGACGCCCGCGGGGATGCCGTAGCTGCCATCCGCGGGCACCGCCATGCTGACCCAGTCGCCGTCCGCGGTGCCGTGTATCCAGGTGCGCACGTGGTCGATCGCCGCGGAGGCCGCGGAGGCCGCGGAGGATGAGCCCCGCGCCTTGATCACCGCGGCGCCACGCTGCTGCACGACCGGGATGAAGCCCTGCTCGATCCATTCCTGGGTGACCAGCCCCTTGGCGGCCTTGCCGCTCACGGTGGTATGGGACAGATCCGGGTACTGCGTGGCCGAGTGGTTGCCCCAGATGGTCATGCGGCGGATGTCGTTCACGTGGCTCGCGGTCTTCGCCGCGAGCTGCGAGAGCGCGCGGTTGTGATCGAGGCGCGTCATCGCGGTGAAGTTGCGCTGGTTGAGCCGCGGCGCATTGGCGCGCGCGATCAGCGCGTTGGTGTTGGCGGGGTTGCCGACCACGAGGACCTTCACGTCAGCGTGCGCGACCGCGTTCAGGGCCTTGCCCTGCGCGGAGAAGATCTGCGCGTTGGCGAGCAGCAGGTCCTTGCGCTCCATGCCCGGTCCGCGCGGGCGCGCGCCCACCAGCAGCGCCACCTGGCAGTCCCTGAAAGCCACCTGCGCGTCATCGGTCGCCAGCACCGTGTTGAGCGTCGGAAAGGCGCAGTCGTGCAGCTCCATGACCACCCCGTTCAGACCGGGCAGCGCGGCGCTGATTTCCAGCAGGTGCAGATTCACCGGGGTCTCAGGCCCCAGCAGGGCGCCTGAGGCCACACGAAAGGCGAGCGCGTAGCCGATCTGGCCTGCGGCACCGGTAATCGCGACGTTCACGGGGGCTTTCATGGTCTGGCTCTTCAGTGGCGAAAACAGCCCGGAATTCTAGCGTGCGCGGCCGCCAATGCCCTGCGGCTGAAGCGATTCACCCCCGGCGGCTCTCCACAGGGCCGTACCGGCGGTGATCGGGTGGTCTTCCGGAGGCCTGCCACCGGCCTCCCGGAGGACCCCTCAGGAGCCTGCGGGAGGCACTCGAAATATATTCAGTGAACTGGCTTGACACTTAAGTGGTGTACTACTAGAGTACAACACCAAGGGAGATGACTTGGCCCTGGCCAGAAAGCTCGACCGACAAACCGACCGAAAACGACACATCAAGGAGACCGACCATGACCCCCTTCGCCACCTTCTACCGCGACCTCACCTGCGCCGCCGCCGCCGCCCTCATCTCGGTCGTGGCCTCGCTGAGCTTCATCACCTCGACCGCCGTGCCCCCCGGCGCTCACGCGCGCGCGCCAAGCCCCGCGGCCGCCAGTGTCGCCTGGTTCGGCCAGCCCGAACCGGCCGTTTTGGTAGATTAGTGGGCTAACCCGCCCTCACAGGTACGCGCTAAAAGATCATGGACCCGCAATGGGATGACAGCCTGCCGATTTACCGGCAACTGCGTGACCGGGTGGTCGCCATGATCCTGGAGGGCGTCCTGAAGGAGGGCGACGCGCTGCCCTCGGTCCGCAACGTCGCCGCGGACTTCAGGCTCAACCCGCTGACGGTCCTGAAGGGCTACCAGCAACTAGTCGACGAGCGATTGGTTGAGAAGCGACGTGGCCTTGGGATGTTCGTCAGCATGGGTGCCCGCAAGGCGCTGATGAAGGATGAGCGCCAGCGCTTCCTCGAGGAGGAGTGGCCCAAGGTGTTCGCCACCATCCAGCGCCTGGGGCTGAACGCGGACGAACTGCAGCGCGCCGGCGCGGTGGCTCCCGCGACTCCCTGGCCACAGAGCGCCAACGCCCCCGCCCCAACTCCAGGTAAGGAAGATGACAGCAATCATTGAGGCACGCGGGCTCTCCAAGCGCTTCGGAGCGAATGTCGCGCTCGACAACGTGAGCTTCAGCATCGAGCCGGGACGCATCGTCGGGCTGATCGGCCCTAACGGCGCCGGCAAGACCACCGCCATCAAGGCGATCCTCGGGCTCACCTCCTTCGGTGGTGATCTTAAGGTGCTGGGGCTCGACCCGCGCACGCAGCGCGACGAACTCATGCGCGATGTGTGCTTCATGGCCGACGTCGCGGTGCTGCCGCGCTGGCTGCGCGTCGCCCAGGCGCTCGACTACTGCGAGGGGGTGCACCCGCGGTTCGTGCGCGCCCGCGCCGAGGAATTCCTGCGCAAGACCGACATCCGCGTGAACAGCCGCGTGCGCGAACTGTCCAAGGGCATGGTCACGCAGCTGCACCTGGCGCTGACCCTCGCCATCGACGCGCGCCTGCTGGTGCTGGACGAGCCGACCCTCGGGCTCGATCTGCTGTACCGCCGGGCCTTCTACGACACGCTTCTGAATGACTACTTCGACAAGGACCGCACCATCCTCCTGACCACACACCAGGTCGAGGAGGTGGAGAACCTGTTCACCGACGTTATCTTCGTCAGCCGCGGGCGCATAGCGCTGACGAGCTCAGTGGAGGAACTGGGCGGCCGCTACCTGCAGCTCACCACCGCCGCGGAGCGGGCGGCACCGGCGCGCGCCCTGAAGCCGTTCTACGAGCGCGAGGTGTTCGGCCGCGTCGCCATGTTCTTCGAGGGCCGCACGGCCGCGGAGCTCAGCCCGCTCGGGGACCTGCGCACGCCCTCGATCGCGGATCTGTTCGTGGCCACGATGCAAGGGACGATGAAGACATGAACAGCACAGCCGTTGCCGCCCCCCGCGGCTCCTCCAGCGATCTTCCCGCGCAGTCGCCGCCCACCGCGCGCACCACGCTCGCGACGCTGGTGCGGCGCGAGCTGTGGGAGCACCCCGCGCTGTGGCGCGCGCCGCTGGTCATCGCGGCGCTGCTCATCGGGACAATGATCATCGGGGTGAGCATGGGCGGCGCGCACATCGGTATGGATATCAACGAATGGGAGGGCGGGACGAGCGCGGAGCGGCGCGCGCAGGCGTTCGCCGTGTCGCAGCTCGCACCCATGTTCCCGCTCTACCTCATCATGATGCTCGTGCTGAGTTTCTATCTGCTCGACTGCCTGTACGCGGAGCGCAAGGACCGCAGCATCCTGTTCTGGAAATCCATGCCTGTCTCCGACGGCCTCACCGTGCTCTCCAAGCTCCTGGTGGCGCTCATCGTCGTGCCCCTCGGCGTGCTGATGCTCGCGGCGGTCTGCCACGTGCTGCTGTTCCTGCTCTGGCAGATCGGCGTCGCCACCGGGCATGCCCCCGCGGTGCTCACCTGGAACACGGTGATCTGGTTCAAGGTCGAGCTCGTGATGTTCCTTTGCTTCCTGCTGGGGGCGCTGTGGTACGCCCCCGTGGCGGCGGCCTTCCTGCTCGTCTCAGCCTGGGCGCGCCGCAGCCCGGTCATGTGGGTGACGCTCGCGCCGCTCGTGGCGATGATCGTGGAGTGGAAGCTGGGCACACACTACGTCGCCAGCCTGCTGAACTACCGCACCGTCGGCATCTGGCAAGTACTGGGCTTCGGAGGCGGCGACAAGCTTGAGCACCACAGCCTCAAGGCGGTGCTGGGCGACTTCCATTTCGCGGCCGCCTTCACCAACCTCAACCTGTGGCTGGGTGTGGCGGCGACCGCGCTGCTGATCTTGGCGACGGTGCGCGTGCGCCGCTACCGCGATGACACCTGAGGCGGTGCCGCGCACCCGCCGTTCGCGCGACTCCACGCAGCTGGGGTGGGCGCCCGGGCGCTCGCGCAGCGGGATCTGACTCCGCGCCGCCTCGAGGCCCCAGCGGAATGTCCACTCGCCGCGGTCGCCGGCCCGCGCGTGGCTGTTGATCTTTAGCCGCTGGGCCACCTCGCTCGCGCGCGGCGCCCAGCGGTGCCGGCGTACAGAATCCCACGGCGACAGCTCGCCCGCTTCCATCGCGCCGGTCACCGCGGTGTCCGGAGCCACGCCGATCCGCCCCCACCGGCGCCAAAGTAAATTCCCTGTCGAATTATTCGCTGAGGTAGACTTTTTGGTCATGGGCGCGGGCAGACGAACCCAACATAACCGCGTCGATAGGGCGCGCTTATGGCCGCGATCCGCACAGGCGATTGGCCTCGCCTCTGGCACGGATGATTAAACGCGGCCATGAATTCACAGGAGCCCGCCATGTTCCATTCCCGTAACGGCCTCCCGCTCGACGCGCGCACCACGGGCACCACCCTCGCGAGGCTCGCGCAGGTCGCGCGCGCCACCGCGCCGCAGCCGGCCCGCGTAGGCAGCGAGGCGGGCGCGCCGCACCTGAAGGGGCTCGCCACGGTACTCGCCCGGTGCGGCGCCCACGTGCGCGCGGGCGGCCAGCAGGCGGCCAAACTCACCGGTGCCCACACTCCCGATCTCCTCACCGGCGTTTCCGGCGAGGCCGACCGGAACCGGTGGCGTTTGGAAGCCCACCTGCGCGGCAAGCGCTGAGCGGGGGCGGAGGCCTCCCGCATGACCCTCGAGGTCCAGCGCACCGCGGACGCCGTGACGCTCAAGCTCAGCGGTGAGTGGGGCGTGCGCGAGTTCGGCGCGCTCGAGAAGGACTTCGCATCCGTGGACGTGCGCGGCGCGCACGCGGTGGTCATTGACGCCGGCGGGCTCAAGTCCCTGGATCTCTCCGGCGCCTGGGCGCTGCACGAGTTCGTGCGCCGCACGCGCGAGGCGGGCGCCGCGGTCAGCTTCCAGGGCGCGCCGCCGGACCAGCTGCGCCTGCTTGATGAGACCCTCAAGGAGACCGATGCCGCGGCGATCCCGGCCCAGCCCGCCGCCGCCGCGGGGCGCGCGGGCGGGCGCCTGCTCACGGGGCTCGGCCGCGAAACCGTCGCCTTCGTCGACAGCTCGCTCGAGGGCCTCGCCTTCCTCGGGCGCACCACGGTGAGCGGGCTGGGCGACTTCCGGCGCCTCAAGCACCTGCGGCCGATCTCGATCGCGCGCCACGTGTACGACACCGGCGTCACCGCGCTTCCCATCGTCGCGCTGATCGCCTTTCTCATCAGCGTCATCATCGCCTACATGAGCGCGACTCAGCTGCGCGGGCTGGGCGCGGACATCTACGTGGTGGATCTGGTGACCATCGGGGTGCTGCGCGAGCTGGGAGTTCTGCTGACCGCCATCATCGTCGCCGGCCGCTCCGGCAGCGCGTTCGCCGCGGAGCTAGGGTCCATGAAGCTCAACGAGGAGGTCGATGCGCTCGTGGCCACGGGGGTCGATCCGTTCGAGGTGCTGGTGGTGCCGCGCGTGGTCGGCCTGGTCATCGCGCTGCCCCTGCTGACGATCGTCGCCGACCTGGTCGGCATCGCCGGCGGGGCGCTCTTGTGTCGCCTGCTGCTCGATATGCCGTTCGCCCAGTTCATCGCCCGCGCCAACGAGGCGATCGCCCCGACCACGTTCTGGGTCGGTGTTCTCAAGGCGCCGGTGTTCGCCGTGCTCATCGCCACCGCCGGCTGCTTTCGTGGCATGCAGGTGCGCAACTCCGCGCGCGAGCTTGGCCGCCTGGTCACCGTCGCGGTGGTCCAGGCCATCTTCCTGGTCATCCTCGCCGATGCCCTGTTCGCCATCCTCTTCATGCAGATGGATATCTGATGGACCCCGTCGTGCAGGTGCGGGGGCTGGTCAACCGCTTCGGCGCGCAGGTCGTGCACGACGGGCTCGACATGGAGGTGAACGGGGACGAGGTGTTCGGCATCGTCGGCGGCTCGGGCGCGGGCAAGTCGGTGCTGCTGCGCAGCATCCTTGGACTGCGCCGTCCGCAGGCGGGCACGGTGCGCATCTTCGGTCACGACATCACGCGGATGAACGAGGCGCAGCTGCGCGAGGTGAAGGCGCGCTATGGGGTCGGTTTCCAGTCCGGCGCGCTGTATTCCGGGCTCACGGTGCTGCAGAACGTGCAGCTGCCGATGATCGAACATCTCCAGCTGAACACGAGCGCGCTGGACGACCTGGCCATGCTCAAGATCCGCCTGGTGGGACTGCCGGCGGATGCCGGGGCGAAGTTCCCCGCGCAGCTGTCGGGCGGGATGATCAAGCGCGCCGCGCTGGCGCGGGCGCTGGCGCTCGATCCCAGCCTGCTGTTCCTCGACGAGCCGACCTCGGGCCTCGACCCGATCAGCGCGGCGGCCTTCGACGAGCTCGTGCTCTATCTGCAGAAGCAGCTGAAGCTGACCATCATCATGATCACACATGATCTGGACAGCATCTTCCGTACCTGCAATCGTGTCGGGGTGATCGTGGACCGCCGCATGATATCTGACACCCTGAACAAGATCGTCGACGACCCGAACCCGTGGATCCAGGAGTACTTCCACGGTGAACGCGCGCGCGCGCGCCTGGAGGCGCCGCATGGAGCGTGAGGCTAACTACACGGCCGTCGGGGCGTTCGTGCTCCTGATCGCCCTCGCCGCCGCGGGGTTCGTGTACTGGTATTCCGGCTCGCGCGAGCACCGCGAGTACCACCGCTACGAGATCTACTTCACTGGCAGCGTCAGCGGGCTCGACAAGGGCTCCGCGGTGCGTTACCTCGGCGTCGGCGTCGGCCGCGTGGTCAGCCTGCGCATCGACCCGCGCGACTCCGGCCGGGTCGAGGTCATTGTCGACCTCGACGAGAGCACGCCCATCTCCGAGCACACCGTCGCCGAGCTGCAGCTGCAGGGGGTCACCGGCCTTCTCTACATCGACCTGATGGACGACCGCAACGGCAAGCGCGCGGCTCCCGCGATCGCCGGGTTCAAGTTCCCGGTGATCCGCTCCACGCCCTCGCGGTTCGACGTCTTTCTCTCCAGCCTGCCCGAACTGGTCGCGGACGCCGGGGAGGTCGTGCGGCGCGCGAATCAGCTGCTCAGTGACACCAACCTGAACGCGATCTCAAGCGCGCTGACCGGCATCGAGACCGCCTCGCGGAGCCTCCCGCAGACCTCGCGCGACCTGGGCGCGCTCGTGACCGAGCTGCGCGGCGCGACGGCCGAGCTATCCGCCTCCGCCAAGGGGGCGCATGCGCTCATCGGCGCGACCACGCCGGACCTCGAGGCGGCCGCGCAGCGCCTGCGCGTGATCTCCGATCACCTGGCGCAGGCCAGCGGGCAGGTCGACGGGCTCCTGCACGACAACCGCGCCGACATCCGCGCCTTCGCGCGCGATGGACTGCCGGAGATCCAGCGCTTCCTGCGCGAGGGCAGGGCGGCCGCGGAGGACATCCGCGCGCTCGCCAACAGCCTGCGCGAGGATCCCGCGCAGCTTCTGTACGAGCCGCCACAGCGTGGCATGGAGATACCGCGTTGAACCGCCTCCGATATCGCCTGTTCGCGCCGTTGCTGGGCGCGGTCCTGAGCGCGGGCTGCTCAGGCCTTTTCCACAGCAACGCGAAGGCCGAGCAGACCTATTACCTGCGCGCGACCGCGACAGCGGCCCCCGGAGCCAGCGCGTCCTCCGCGCCACCGGTGGCACTGCGGGTGGGGAATCCCGCGTCGAGTCCGGGGCTGGATACCTCGCACATCATGCTGGTGCAGCCTGATCACCGCATGGGGTTCTACACCGGCAGCCGCTGGCCGGCGCCCGCGCCGACGATGGTCGAGGCGCTGGCGGTGCAAACGCTGCGCGCCTCCGGCGGCTGGGCGGCCGTGCAGGGTTCCGGCAGCCCTTTCCCCGCGGCCTTCCTGCTGCAGCTGACGCTGCGGCGCTTCGAGGCCGACTACACCAGCGGCGCCGCGGCTCCCGAGGTGCACGTGGTGCTGGATGGCATTCTCGGCCGGCGTGACGCGAGTGACGTGGTGGGGACCTTCGAGGTGGCCGCGAGCGCACCGGCGGCGGCGAACCGCATGGGCGAGGTGATCACCGCCTTCGAGCAGGCGACCAACGTGGCACTCGCGGCGCTGTCGCAGAAGGCCCTGGAGGCGGCGAATAGCGCCCAGGATCCGCAGGCTCAGAACGCGGTGAAGCCGGACCCCTCGAGCAGCCGGTAGAGCCAGTAATCCGCCTGTTTCGAGTCGGCGAAGGCGGCGAAGTCGGCCGTGTACTCGATGCCCAGCGCGGCGCGGTTGCTCCACAGGGTGTCGAAGTAGCCTTGCGCCTGCTGCGCCAGCGTCGCATCGCGCAGCACTTCAATCGCCAGATTCGCCTCGAGGTTGTAGTCATCGAGGCCCCGCCGCGTGAGATTCGCCGAGCCCACCGTCAGCCACAGGCTGCGCCTGCCCGCGAACAGCGCGAGCGCGCTGTGGAAGCGCTCACCGTGGGTGCGATACCAGCGCACGCGCACCGTGCCGCCGCTGCGCGAGACGAGCTCGCTGGCGGCGGGCTGGTTGGGCAGCCCGGTGGGCAGCATGGTCGTCGCATCCTCGCTCGGGTCGAGGATGAGCCGCACCGTCACCCCGCGTCGTGATGCATCCAGCAGCGCCTCGATCACGCCCCGGTCCGCGAAGCCAAACAGCGCAAGATCGATCGTGTCCCCGCGGCCACTCGCGGCTGCGCGCCGCAGGAGCGCCGCGCGCAGCGCGCCTTCCGTGAGCACCTGTACGCGCGCGCTGTCGGCGCTCAGCGGCGCGAGCACGCTCGAGGCGGGCACCCCGCGCGAGCAACTGTCGGGCGCGTGCGGGTCGGCCGCGCGCAGGTAGGGCTCGCTGTCCCCGGTCCATCCGGAGAAGCGCGCGATGGCCAGCTCGCCTTGCAGCAGTGAGCCCAGTGAATCCCCGCTGACACGCGCGGCGAGGTTCGACCAGCCGCTCTGCGCATCCACCGGGTTGGCCGAACCCACCACGGCCACGAGGGCGTCGCCGCCATCATCGGCGATGACCACCTTGCGATGGTCGGCCTTGAAGTTCAGCTCACGCGTGGCGAATCCGAGCGGTTCGCGCGGGCCGTCCCACCAGCGCAGTGTCAGGCGCCACAGGCTCGAGTAAAGGAAGTTCGGATCGCGCAGCGCGTCCAGGCGGGCAAGCACCACGTCGACTCCCGCCGCGCGCAGCAGCTGCAATTCG
This sequence comes from Pseudomonadota bacterium, assembly GCA_025360865.1. Taxonomy (GTDB): domain Bacteria; phylum Pseudomonadota; class Gammaproteobacteria; order Steroidobacterales; family Steroidobacteraceae; genus 13-2-20CM-66-19. The sequence continues at coordinate 38,401 of JANYBG010000026.1, forward strand.
GGGGAGGGCCGCGCGCCGTAGCGCTCGTTCACCGGATCCGTGACGAACAGCACCTTGAGATCGGGGAACGCGCGCCGCTGCGCGATCAGGGCGTCGGTGAGCTCGCTGGCGAGGCGCCGCTGCGGCGTGGCCGCCGGGTCTCCGGGGCCGATCAGCGCGTAGTCGAGCACGATGAAGTGGCGCGCCGCGCGCACCAGCTTCAGCATCTCATCGAAGATGGCCTGGCTTATCGCCACGTGCCCGTAGGCGTCCGCCGCGGTGATGTCCGCCACGAAGCTCACCTGGTTCGCAGGTACCGCGCACAGCGCGGAGGCCAGGTGGGTCCCCTGGGGCAGGGGCTTGGTCGAGTGCAGGTACGCCGTCACGAGCCACACCACGAGGAGCGCGAGCAGCGCGAGACGGCGCGCGCGGCGCCTCACGAGGCGCGTTCCTCGAGTTCGCCCGTCACGGCGAGCCAGCGCTCCTCGAGGGATTCGACCTGGGCCACCACTTTCCTGAGGCGCTGCGACAACCGATGCTGATCCGCCACGGGGCGACTTGAGTAGGTAGCCGGATCGGCCAGCTGCGCTTCCAGGTCCACGCGCTCCTTCGTCAGCTGCGCGATCTGCTTCTCGAGGGTCTCCTGCTCGGCGCGCAGCGGGTAGCGGCCGCCACGGGCCGCCGCTTCGCGGCGGCGCTGCTCCCGCCGCGACATCGTGGGGGCGCCGGCGGCCACCGGGCTCGAACGGTCCGCGCCGAGCCAGGTGGCGTAGTCCTCGAGGTCCCCGTCGAAGGGGGTGATCGCGCCGTCGGAGACCAGCACGAACCGGTCGCAGGCCCCGCGCAACAGCGAGCGGTCATGCGAGACGATGACCACCGCGCCCGGGAACTCCTGCAGCGCCATGAGCAGCGTGTGCCGCATGGATAGATCCAAGTGGTTGGTCGGTTCGTCCAGCAGGAGCAGGTTCGGGCGGCGCGCCACCAGGATCGACAGCGCCAGGCGCGCGCGCTCGCCACCGGAGAAGTTCTGGGTCGGCTCGAAGACGCGGTCGCCGCGGAAGCCGAAGCGGCCCAGGTGGTCGCGCTGCTTCTGCTGCGCCCACGCGGCGATCTCGTCCCCGCCGCGGCGGGCGAATTCCGCGAGCGCCGAGCCGCCGCCGTCGAGCTGCTCGAGTTCCAGCTGCGCGAGGAAGCCGGTGCGCAGGTCCGGCGCCAGCGTGCGCGTGCCGGCCAAGGGCTCGAGCTCGTTCGCCAGCACCTTCATCAGCGTCGACTTGCCGGCGCCGTTGCGGCCGAGGACGCCCAGGCGCTCGCCCGGGTGCAGGCTCATCGAGATCTGGTCGAGGATGCGGCGCTCGCCGTAACCCGCGGAGAGCTTCTCGAGCGTGATCAGCGGCCGTGGCAGCTTCGGCGGCGGGAGGAAGTCCCAGTCGAAGTCCGCCTCGCGCTGCACGGTGGCGATGGTCTCAAGCTTCGAGAGCCACTTGATGCGGCTTTGCACCTGGCGCGCCTTGCTCGCCTGGGCGCGGAAGCGCGCCACGAAGCTCTCGATGTGCGCCGCCTCCCGGCGTTGCTTCGCGACCAGGGCCGCGGTGCGCTCCGCGTGCGCGGCGTGCTGCACCTCGAAGTCGCTGTAGTTGCCGGTGTAGGCGGTGAGCTTGCCATCCTCGAAGTGCAGGATGCGACCCACTACCTGGTCAAGGAACTCGCGGTCGTGCGAGACCAGCAGCAGCGTGCCCCTGTAGGCGCGCAGCCAGCCCTCGAGCCACAGCAGCGCATCCAGATCCAGGTGGTTGGTGGGCTCATCCAGCAGCAGCAGGTCGGAGCGGCGCATGAGCGCCCGTGCCAGGTTCGCGCGCATGCGCAGTCCGCCGGAGAACTCGCGCAGCGGGCGCTCGAGGTCCCCAACCGCGAAGCCCAAGCCCGCGGCCAGCTGCGCCGCCCGGCTGCGGGCGGTATAGCCATCGAGTGCGTCGTACTGGGCGTGCAGCGCCGCCTCGCGCGTGCCGTCATCGCGCACCCGCGCCTCGGCGAGCTGCGCCTCCACGGCGCGCAGTTCAAGGTCGCCGTCGAGGATGTACTCCACCAGCGGGCTGGGCGAGTCGGGCAGGTCCTGCGCGACGCAGGCGATGGCGAGGTTCGGCGGGGCGGAGTACTCCCCGGCGTCCGTGCTCAGTTCACCGCGGATGAGTGACAGAAGCGTCGACTTGCCGCAGCCGTTGCGCCCGACGACGCCGATCTTCTCGCCGCGGAAGAGCGTGACCGAGGCATCGTCGATAAGCACCTTGGGGCCGCGCCGGACGCGGGCGTTGGTCAGCGTGAGCAAGGAAGCGTCAGGCCGAGCGCGGGGCTGCCTCGTCGATGCGACGCAGCAGGTGTCCAAAAGGCGCGGGCCCCGAGGCCTGGTGCGCCAGCAGCGCGAGCAGGTCCCCGGCGGTGCACGGCTCACCGAAGAGCCGGCCCTGGCCGAAGTTGCAGTTGTTGTCGCGCAGGAACTCGAGTTGCGCCTGGGACTCGACGCCTTCGGCGATCACCCCGATGCCGAGGCTGCGTCCCATCTCGATGATGGTGCGCACGATGGTCGCGTCGTTGGCGTCCTCGCACGCGTCGCGCACGAAGGACTGGTCGATCTTGAGCGTTCCGATCGGGAACTGTTGCAGCGCCGAGAGCGAGGAATAGCCGGTGCCGAAGTCATCGATCGACAGGTGCAGACCCATGGCGTAGAGCTCATCCAACAGGCGCACGGTGCGCTGCGGATCCGCCATCAGCGTGGTCTCGGTGATCTCCAGTTCGAAGGCGGTCGGGGAGACGTGGTGGCGGCGGAACACCGAGCGGCAGCGCAGGATGAAGCTCGCCTGGCGCAGTTGCTTGAGCGAGAGGTTGAGCGAGATGCGTCCCGGGTCCCCGCCCTGAGCCTGCATCTGGCGGTAGTCCATGCACACCCGGTTCAGCACCCACTCGCCGATGTCGACGATGAGGTTGGTCTCCTCGGCCAGCGGGATGAAGTGCGAGGGCGGAATGTCCCCGTGCCCGGGCAGGCGCCAGCGCAGCAGCGCCTCGGCGCCGATGATCCGCCCGTTGCGCAGGTCCACCTTGGGCTGGTACTTGATCTCGAGCTCGTCGCGCTCCAGGGCGCGGCGCAGTTTGCTCTTGAGCATGAGTCGCTCGACCGCGGCGGCGTTCATCTCCGGGGAGTAGAAGGCGAAGGTGTTGCCGCCGTTCTGCTTGGAGTAGTACATCGCCGCGTCGGCGTTGCGCAGCAGGTCGATGACGTTCTCCGCGTCGCGCGGGTAGAGTGCGATGCCGATGCTGGCGGTGAGGAACACCTCGTGCTGGCTTAGCTGGAACGGTTTGCCCACCTCGACCAGGATCGCGCGCGCGAGCTGCGCGATCGGGCCGCGGTTGTCCGCATCCGCCGGCAGTCCCTCGACGAAGAGGGCGAACTCATCCCCGGCGAGGCGTCCCACCACGGTGTCCTTGGGCACCGAGCGCGTCAGCCGCTCGGCGAGCACCTCCAGCACGCGGTCGCCGGCGCCATGGCCGAAGGTGTCGTTGACCTCCTTGAAGCGGTCCATGTCCAGGTACAAGGCGGCGACCACCTGACCGTTGCGCATGCTGCGCGCGATGGTTTGCTGCAGCACGTGGTGGAACTGCATGCGGTTGGGGATCTTGGTCAGCGCATCGTAGCGGGCGAGGTAGCGGATGCGCCGCTCGGCGCGCTTGCGGTCGGTGATGTTGCGCGCGACGAAGATGCTGCCCTGGAACTGCGGGTCATCGCTGTCGATGCGCGAGCCGGTGAAGGACACCGGGATCGTCTGGCCGGCGCGCGTGCGCATCACGGTCTCGCGTGTCTCCTGCGCGGCCTGCAGGAGGTCGAAGTCCTCGCGCTCGCGCTCATCCAGCACCGCGAGGATGGTGCGACCCAGCAGCTCCTCCTCCGCGTACCCCAGAAGCTTGCAGGCGGCGACGTTCGCGATCTTGATGACCCCGTCCGGGGAGGTGACGAACACCGCATCGGTCATGCTGTTGAGCACGCTGTGCAGGTAGCTCTTGTTGATCGTGGAGACGCGCAGGCGCCCGCGCATGCGCTCCAGCGCCTGCTCAAGACCCCCGAGGACGTCCGCGCGTCGCACCTCGACGGGGCGGGTGTAGTCGCCCTGGCCGATGCGCTCGACGCTCTTGATCAGCGAGGCCACGGGGCGCTGCAGGCGGCTCATCGCCCGCCAGGCGAGCAAGGCGGCGATCAGCGCGCCCAGGGCGGCCAGCGCCAGACTCAGGAACCAGGTGAGGCGGGTGCGTTGCGCGTTCGCCGCCCGCAGGCGGCCACCGACACTGAGCGCCGACACCGGGGCGGCCTGCTCAAGATCCAGGGTGAGCTCGGCGACCGTGGCCGGCGTGACAGCTCCTGGGATGTTCTCGACGAAAGTGCGCACCGGCTCGGTCGCGCGCACCGAGAGCGCCCCGGCCGGGGGCTGCGTGTCGCGGTGCCAGCTGAACAGCACTCGTCCATCGGTGCCCGTGACGGTGATCGCGGCCACGGTGTCGTTGTCGATGAAGGGCTGCAGGCGGCGCACCACGCCTGAGTTGTCACCGGCGCGCACCGCCCCGGCGATCGAGTCCGCGGCGTGCGCGGCCAGGCTCTGCGCGCGCGCCTGCAGTTCCGGCGTCACGCGCTCGCGCGCGGCCTGCTCGGCCATCGCGCCGAGGTTGCGGGTGTCCGCCTCATGGCGCACCAGGAACAGCGCGACCACGCCCACGGCGGCGAGCAGCACTACCAGGAATGCGCTCGCGGCGTACTTGAGCTTGAAGCTGGCGGCGGTCACGTGCGGAGGCGCCCGCTGGAGCGCGAACTCCGGCCGGCGGCGATATCCCCTTAATTTAAGAGGAACATCTTAACCGCCGCTTGGGAGGTAAGGCTAGGCGATCAGCCGGCCGACCAGACTCGCTTGATGTGACCGAGCATGAGGTTGCGCATGGTGCTCATCGGGTCGGCGGTCGCGGCGAATATCGGCGGCCGCCGCCGCAGCAGCTGCCAGCTCTCGCTGCGCAGCACCTGTCGCAGATATTCGACATTGCGGTCGATCGACTCCATGTAGGGGTTGCGGCCGCCGTACAACACGTCCAGGTACTCGTAGGCCCGGTGGAACTCGTGATCCAGCCGCTTGGTGCGCACATCTGTCACGAAATCAGGGGTCTGGCGCAACAGGTCGAGCCCGGAGGCGTATTTCACCTGCGCGTTGCCGTCGCTGAAGGGCAGCGCCACCCCGCCCAGCACGAATTCCGCATACAGCCGGTCGCGGCACTTCTCCAGGTAACAGCGGTCGGCCATCTGGGCGATCATGTCAGCGGTTCCCAGCAGGTGCCCCATCGTTATGTCACGTCGATCGGGCACCAGGGCTTCGATCCGGGCGAAGGGAACCTCGTAGCCGGTGAAGTGAATGATCTGCGTGACCACCGGGATCCAGTGTCCGAGACCCAGCTGCGGCAGGTAGTCGGTGAGGAAGCGCGCGCCGCGCGAGACGTGCGTCCGGGTGAACTCCGCGCCATTGCGCGAATCGAGGTCGTCCGCGCGGCGCAGGTAGCCCACGTCGTGGAACAGGCCGGTGATCAGGCCGACCATCGCCCGCTCGCTGCCGAGGCGCTGCGGGCCCGCGGCCTGGCGCTCGAATCCGACGATGAGGCGCGCCAGCGCAAGGGTGATGTCGAGGGTGTGCTGGCGGTCGTGGTAGACGGTATCGACGCCGTGGAAGCCTTGCACCTCGCCCGCGAACAGCCGTTCGAAGTGCTCGAAGGAGCGCGTCAGGGAGTCGAACGCGAGATCCGGCCAGACGGTGCGGAAGAGCTTTTCCACCGCGGCCAGGACCGCCCCGGGGGAGCTCACCTGCACCGTGTTGGTGACGTCGAAATCGCTGCGCCGGATACTGGTCATTTTAAGACGGAAACTCTCGGACTGTGCGATGTGGATCCAGCCCCTGTCTGACCCCCGCGATCGCGTGACGCCAAGTCTAGGCACCCACCCAAGGCGCGTGATGAGACGCGGCGCACACTTCCGCCGGTGTCGGAATCGTCCCACTCAAGGTCGGGCATTGTGAAACGACTCCTCGCCACGGGAACTTCACTCACGTGCTGGCGAAGTAAAACGCGCGCATTCAGTAGATGCGCAGGCCACCGTACTTACGGCGTATGTTGCGATCAAGCACCCGCCAGCCCAGGGCGAACCCGAGCGCCAGTCCGGCGAGGCCGCCGCCGAGCGCCCACGGCCACACCCCTTGCGGGTACCAGCGCGCGGCGGGCGCGAACATCGTGCCCGACGGGGATGGCGGTTCATCGGTCACCGTGCCCGGTGCCGCCGGCGCGGCCGCGCGAGCCTGCGTCTCGTGCCGGGCGCTGGTGAGCGCGCCCAGCTGGCCTTCGAGCCGGCTTACCTGTCCCTGCAGCCGCGTCACCTCGGTTTCCGCCTGCGTGAGGCGTGGCTTGAGCGGCGCATCGCCGGAGAGGTAGATCGCCCGCAGCCAGCCTTCCTTGCCATCGGGCAGGCGCACGTGCACCGATTCCCCGGCGCGCTCGAGCAGCTCAACGCGGTCGCCGCTTTTGAGCGAGGCCACGCGCTCGCCGCCGCCGTCGGCCGCGGCGTTGACGCCCACGATGACCTGCTCGACGACGTAGAGGGGCTCGCCGCCGAAGGCTCCCGCACTGAGCACGAGCAGCAGCGCCGGCAGTGCGCGCAGCCAGTTCGGCGGCGAACTCACGCGCGCCGGGCCTGGAGCGCCCCGAGGATGCCGTGCTGCTTGAGCAGGGCCCGCACGTCGGGCGGCCGGCCGCGGAACTCGATGAAGGCATCCAGCGCGTCGCGGCTGCCGCCGCGACTGAGGATGGTGTCGAGGAAGCGCTGGGCCGTGGCGCGGTCGAACACCCCGCTCTCCTCGAAGGCCGCGAAGGCATCCGCCGCCAGCACCTCGGCCCACTTGTAGCTGTAGTACCCGGCGGCATAGCCGCCGGCGAAGATGTGCCCGAAGCTGTTCGGGAAGCGGTTCCAGTCGGGCACCGGCACCACCGCCACCTCGGCGCGCACCTCCCGCAGGAGTTCCAGGATCCGGCCGCCGCGTTCGGGGGAGTACTCGGTGTGCATGCGGAAGTCGAACAACGCGAACTCCACCTGCCGCATGGTCTGCAGGCCGCTGTGGAAACTGCGCGTCGCGATCAGCCGCGCCTGCTGCGGGGCGGGCAGCGGCGCGCCGGTCTCGTAGTGGCCGCTGATCCGCTGGAGCACCTCCGGGTGCCAGGCGTAGTTCTCGAGGAACTGGCTGGGCAGCTCGACCGCGTCCCAGGCGACGCCGTTGATGCCGGCGATGCTCGGGTAATCGACGCGCGTGAGCAGGTGATGCAGTCCGTGCCCGAACTCGTGGAACAGCGTGAGCACGTCGTCGTGCGTCAGCAGCGCCGGGCGCGACTCCCCTGGGGGGAGGAAATTACACACAAGGTAGGCCACGGGCAGCGCGGCGCCAGAGGCGAGGCGCTTGCGCCCGACGCACTCGTCCATCCAGGCGCCGCTGCGCTTGTGGGGGCGCGCGTAGGCGTCGAGATAGAAGCTGCCCACCGGCTCCCCAGCCGCGTCCTCGATGTCGAACAGGCGCGCATCGGGGTGCCACACCGGGGCGCCGGTGCGCTCGATGATGCGCACGCCGAAGAGCCGCTCGGCGACCTCGAAGAGTCCGGCGAGCACCCGCGGCAGCGGGAAGTAGGGACGCAGCTCCTCCTGCGAGACGCTGAAGCGCTCGCGCTGCAGCCGCTCCGAATAGAAGCCGAGGTCCCAGGCGGCAAGCGGGCGTCCGGCGAAGGCCTCGAGCTCCGCGAACTCCGCCTGCGCCGCGGCCCGGGCGGCGCCTGCCATCTCGTGCAGGAACTTCAGCACCTCCTCCACGCTGTGCGCCATGCGCGTGGCGAGGGCGTACTCGGCGAAGTTCGAGAAATCCAGCAATCTCGCGGCCTCGTGCCGCCGCCTGAGGATCTGCTCCATCACCTGGGAGTTGTCCCAGCGACCCGCGTTCGGTCCCTGGTCCGAGGCGCGCGTGGTCCAGGCCTCGTAGAAGGCGCGGCGCAGCGGCTCGGATTGCGCATCCGTCACCACGGCGACGTACGTAGGCTGGTCGAGGGTGAGGATCCATCCCGGGAGCTTGCGTTCCTGGGCGCGCAGCCGCGCCTGCTCGATGAGCATCTCGTTGAGGCCGGCGAGCTCACCGGCCGCGGTGACATGGTGTGTCCAGCCGTTGGTGGCATCGAGGATGTTCTCCTCGAACTTCGCCTGCAGCTGGCTCAGCTCCAGCATCGCGGTCTTGAACAGCTCCTTGCGTTCGGCGGACAGCCCGACGCCTGCCAGGCGGAAGTCGCGCACGCGGTGCTCGATCAGCTGGCGCTGCACGGGCGCGAGCTCCGCGGCCTGCTCCTCGCCCACCCGCCGGTAGGCCCGGAAAAGAGGTTCGCTCTGCGCAAGGTCGGTGTGATAGGCCGAAAGCAACGGCAGGCAGGCGTTGTAGCCGGCGCGCAGGGCCTCGGAATTGAGCACCGCGTTCAGGTGGCTTACCGGGGACCAGGTGCGCGAGGTGCGATGGTGCAGCTCCTCCATCGGCTCGACCACGCTTGCGAAGGTCGGCCGGAGCACGGTGGCGAGCGCCTCGACGCGGGCGCGGTTCTCCAGCAGCAGCTCGCGCACCGCGGGCTCCACGTGTTCCGGACGGATCTTGAGGAACTGCGGCAGCGGTTCCTGGCCGAGTAGGGGGTTTTCCATGCGCCTGTCGTCAACGGCAAGGCCGCCATTGTAGCGGCCCCGGCGCGGCGGCGGGTCCACGCTCACGGAACCTGCCCGGGCGCGCCCTCGTATAACATGGCCGCCCGCGTCGGAGCCGAGGGTCTATGAGCGACGAATTCGATCTGGTGGTCATTGGCGGGGGCAGCGGCGGGCTGGCCGCGGCGCAGCGCGCGGCCGAGTACGGCGCCCGCGTGGCACTGGTGGAGTCGGGGCCCCTGGGCGGCACCTGCGTCAATGTCGGCTGCGTGCCCAAGAAGATCATGTGGAACGCGGCCGATCTGGGCAGCGCCCTCATCGATGCCCCGGACTACGGCTTCAACCTCACCACCCAGGGCCACGACTGGAAGGGCCTCAAGCACAAGCGCGATGCCTACGTGAGCCTGCTGAACGGGATCTACGCGGCCAATCTCGCCAAGCGCAACGTGGAACTGGTGCGAGCGCGGGCGAGCTTCCACGATGCCCACACAGTGAGCGCCGCTGACCGCACCCTGGGCGCTGCCCACATCATCATCGCCACGGGCGGGCGCCCGGCGATGCCCACCATCCCGGGCGTGGAGCTGGGCCTGAGCTCCGATGGCTTCTTCCTGCTGCCCGAGCGGCCGCGGCGGGTCGCCGTCGTCGGCGGCAGTTACATCGCCGTGGAACTGGCGGCCATATTCGCCGGCCTCGGGTCGCAGGTGACCCTGGTGCTGCGCGGGGAGTCGGTGCTGCGTTCCTTCGAGCCGATGCTGGGCGAGGCCGCGCTCAAGAGCCTGCGCGATGAGGGCATCGAGGTCGCAACGCACGCGGCCCCCAGCGCGCTGGTCAAGAAGCCCGACGGCACGCTCGAACTCGAAGTGGCCGGCGGCCGGCAGCTGGGGCCCTTCGATGCCGTGCAGTTCGCTATCGGCCGCGACGCGGTCGTGGAGGGCATGGGCCTGGTGCTCGCAGGCGTCGCCTTGAATGCCCGGGGATACATCGGCACCGACAAGTTTCAGGCGACCAACGTGCCGGGGATCTACGCGATCGGCGATGTGACCGGTCGCGTGCAGCTGACCCCGGTGGCGATCGCCGCCGGGCGGCGCCTGTGCGATCGTCTCTTCGGCGGCCAGGCCGGCCGCTACCTCGACTACGAGAACATCCCGACGGTGATCTTCGGCCACCCGCCGATCGGCACCGTGGGCCTGACCGAGCATGCCGCGCGCGAGCGCTTCGGCTCGGAAAACGTCAGGGTGTTCCGCTCAAGCTTCGTGCCGCTCTACCACGCCATCACCACAGCCAAGGTGCGCGTGGAGATGAAGCTGGTGACCACCGGCCTCGAAGAGCGCATCGTGGGCGTGCACATCGTGGGCGCCGGGGCGGACGAGATGCTGCAGGGATTCGCGGTGGCCCTGAGAATGGGCGCCACGAAGCAGGACTTCGACGACACCGTCGCGATCCACCCGACCAGCGCCGAGGAACTGGTGACGATGCGCTGACGGGGGTGGCTAGACCGCGCCGAGGCGTTCCTTGAGGACCTCGAGCACCGCGCCGGTGGCGGGCCGCACCCCGCGCCAGAGCCGGAACGACTCGGCGGCCTGCTCGACCAGCATCCCCAGACCCTGCAGCGCCTGCGCGCAGCCCTGCCCGCGCGCCCAGCGCACGAACGCCGTCGCGGACTGCCCGTAGGCGAGGTCGTAGCAGATGGTCTGGCCGCTGATCGCCTCCGCGGGAATGGGCGGCATCTCCCCGGACAGGCTCGCGGAAGTCGCGTTGATGATGAGATCGAACGGGACGGCCTCGATGTAGTCAAAGCCGACACCCTGCGTCGAACCCAGGTCGGCGAACGCCGCGGCGAGCGCCTCGGCGCGCTCGGCCGTGCGGTTGGCGATGACCACCGTCGCGGGCGCCAGGCCGAGGATCGGCGCGAGGATCCCGCGGGTGGCGCCGCCGGCGCCGATGACCAGCACGCGGCGATTGGTGATGACCATGCCTAGGTTGTCGCACAGGTCGCGTACCAGACCCGCCCCGTCGGTGTTGTCGCCGAGGATGCCATCGCCCTTGGTCGCCAGCGTGTTGACCGCGGCGGCGTGCGCGGCGCGCGCCGTGAGTTCATCGGCCACCTCGACCGCGGCGATCTTGTGCGGCAGCGTCACGTTCAGGCCGCGGCCGCCTTGGGCGAAGAAATCGCGCACGCGCGCGGGGAACTCCGCGGGCGCGACATCGAACGCGCGGTAGCGCATCGCCTGCCCGGTCTGGCGCGCGAACAGTCCGTGGATGAACGGCGACAGGCTGTGGCTGACCGGGTGGCCGAACACCCCGTACTCGTCGGGCGCCGCGCTCATCGGGCGGGACCGGGCAACATGAGGGCACGGCTGCCCGCGGCCGGCGCATCCGAAAGCGCGGTCGTGAGCTGCGGCAGCCAGGCTTGCATGCCCTCCAGGATCTGATGCGGCGGGTTGGCGATGAGGATCCCGGAGCCGTTGAGCGCCACGCGCGAGTCAGGCGCGAACAACCACAGCTCGCTCACCAGCACCGGCACGTTCAGCGCATGTGCGCAGGCCTGCTGCCAGGTGCTCGTCGAGCGCTCGTCCTTGATGGGGTACCAGGCGGCCATCACCCCGGTCGGGAAGCGGCGCAAGCCGTCCGCGAACGCCTTCGTCACCGCGCCGAAGTCCTCGGAAGTCTGCTCGTAGGGCGGGTCGATGAACGTCAGTCCCCGGCGCTCGGGCGGGGGCAGCCACGCGCGCAGGCGCGCGTAGCCATCGCCGCGCTCGATCTGCGCCTGGAGGATCGGTCCCACGCGCGCCTTCGCGTAGTCGGCCACGGCGTGCTGCAGGGCGTTGACTTCACTTCCCTGCAACTCGATGAGCACGGCGCGGTCCTGGGGCCGCTGCGCGGCGAGCGCAACGAGCGGAGAGCCCGGGTAGAGGCGGCTCTGCCCGACCTGCGCGCGCACCTGCGCCAACAGATCCATGTAGGCGCGGATCTCCGGAGCGGCCGGGGAGCTTCGCGCGAGCCGGCCAATGCCCGCGGCCGCGTCCGCGGTCGGGGTGGAGATGTCGTAGGCGCCGCGCCCGGCGTGCGTCTCCAGGTAAAGGAAGCCCTTGTCCTTCCTCCGCAGCGCGCTGATGAGAGCCAGCAGCGTCACGTGCTTGTGCACGTCCGCGAAATTCCCGGCGTGGAAGCTGTGGCGGTACTTCATCGGCCCATGCCGCGCGCCCCCGGACGGCCGGGCGCGGCGCCTCTACTTGGCGCGCCGCGCGCGGCCGTTACCCGCGGGCGCGGCCGGCGGCTTCACGGCCGCGCTCTTGGGCGTCGCGGACCTGGCGGCCGCGCGTGGCTTGCGGGCAGCCGGTGTCGTCGCGCGAGTCTTCGCGTGCGTGGGAGCCGCGGTGTGCGCCGCGGGCCGCGCGGCCCGCCGCGG
>JANYBG010000029.1 GCA_025360865.1 Pseudomonadota bacterium
TGTGGACGTACTGCGCGCGCACGGCGTGGCTTTCCAGCAGACTCCCGCCACGTACTACGAGGGGGTCGCGGCGCGCGTTCCCGGCCATCGCGAATCGCTCGCGGAGCTGACCCAGCGCGGCATCCTGATCGACGGCAACCCTGAGAAGGGTGAGGGCGTGCTGCTGCAGATCTTCACGCAGAACGTCATCGGGCCGATCTTCTTCGAGATCATCCAGCGCAAGGGCAACGAAGGCTTCGGCGAAGGCAACTTCCGCGCCCTTTTTGAATCCATCGAGCAGGACCAGGTTCGTCGCGGCGTGCTCTAGCGCCACCTTCGGGGGCAGCGCGATCAGGCGCTCACGGCCGGTGCTCGCGCGCGAGGTAGGCCTCGCTCTGCATCTCGACGAGGCGGCTCGCCGTGCGCTCGAAGATCCGCGCGAGGCGTGAGCCGCGATACAGGGAAAGTGGAGCGGCCGCCGCCGCGACGACCAGGTTGACGTTGCGATCGTAAAACTCATCGACGAGCGCCACAAAGCGCCGCGCCTCGTCGTCCCGGCTGGCATCGAGCACAGGGACGCCCGATACGATGACGGACTGGTATTCGCGCGCGATCTCGATGTAGTCGTCCTGGCTGCGCGGACCGGCGCACAGGGCGGTGAATTCGAACCAGGCGGCGCCGTGGCCGGCGCGGATGACCTCGATTGGCCGGTCCTCGATCTGGATCACCCCTCCGGACTGCGTTTCTCCGCTGGCCAGGTCGTCGAATAAGGTCGCCAGGCGCGCGCGGGTCTGGGGAGCTTCGGACTCGAGATAGATGTCGGCCCGCGCCAGCTGGCGCAGCCGGTAGTCGGTTTCCCCGTCGAGCTCCAGCACGTGCATGCGTTCCTCGAGGAGCGCGATGGCGGGCAGGAAGCGCTGCCTCTGCAGTCCGTGCCTGTATAGGTCCCCGGGGCGAACGTTGGACGTGGCAACCAGCGTGACACCTCGCGCGAAAAGTCCCGCGAAGAGTCCGCCGAGGATCATCGCATCGGCGATGTCCGCCACGTACAGCTCGTCGAAGCACAGCACGCGCGTGTCGCTGGCGATTCGCGCCGCGACTTCCTCCAACGGCGAGGCCTGTCCGTGGAGCGTCCTCAACTGCGCATGCACATCGTGCATGAACCGATGGAAGTGCAGGCGGCGGCGCTCGGGGAACGGCAGGCTCGCGTGGAAGAGATCCATGAGCCAGGTCTTGCCGCGACCCACGCCTCCCCAAAGATACAGTCCCTTGATGGGCAGGGCGGGGCCGGGGTTCAGGAATCCGCCCAGCCAACGCGGCAGCGACCCCCCGGATGGGCGGGCCGCGATGAGCTGGCGAAGAAGGTCATTCAGCGCCGCGAGGGCGCGGAGCTGCGCGGGATCGGAGTGGAAGCCGCGTTCGGCGAGCTTGCGTTGGTATGCGCGCGTGAGCTCGGACGAAGTCCCATCGCTCACGCGCGCTCAGTCCTGAAGGTCGGGCAGGTCGCGGAAGTATTCCAGCGCGGCCGGGTTCGCGAGCGCATCGACGTTGTTCACCGGCAGTCCATGAACGACGTTGCGCACGGCGAGCTCCGTGATCTTGCCCGAGAGCGTGCGCGGTATGTCTGCCACGGCGACGATCTTGGCTGGCACGTGCCGGGCGGTCGTTTGTGCGCGGATCGTTGCGCGAATTTCGCGTTTCAACGCCGCGTCGAGCTCGCAGCCAGCCTGCAGGCGCACGAAGAGCACCACGCGCACATCGCCATCCCAGTCCTGCCCGATGGCCAGCGATTCGGCGACCTGGGGCATGCTCTCGACGGCGGAATAAATCTCCGCGGTGCCGATGCGCACGCCGCCCGGATTGAGCACCGCGTCGGAGCGCCCGTAGATCACGATCCCGTCATGCTCGGTGATGGCCGCGTAGTCCCCGTGGCACCAGACTCCGGGAAAGCGCTCAAAGTAGGCGGCGCGGTACTTCGCATCGCCCGGATCGTTCCAGAAGCTGACCGGCATAGAGGGGAACGGCGCGGTGCAGACCAACTCGCCTCGCTCACCGCGCAGCGCGCGGCCGGCCTCATCGAACACGTCCACCGCCATGCCAAGGCCGCGACACTGGATCTCGCCTCGGTGCACGGGGCGCGTCGGGCAGCCCAGCGCGAAGCAGGACACGATGTCAGTGCCGCCGGAGATCGAGGCCAGCTGCACGTCGCTCTTGATCGAGCGGTACACGAAATCGAAGCCTTCCGGCAGTAGCGGCGAGCCGGTCGAAAGCAGCGTGCGCAGGCCCGTGACATCCAGGTAGTCGGGGGTCCGCAGATTGCGCTTCTCGAGCGCCGAGAGGTACTTCGCGCTAGTGCCGAAGACCGTGACGCGTTCCTCGTGCGCGAGTGTCCACAGCGCTGTTGGGCCTGGATGAAACGGGCTGCCGTCATAGAGAACCAGCGTCGCGCCGGTCGCCAAAGCGCTCACCATCCAGTTCCACATCATCCAGCCGCAGGTCGTGAAATAAAACAGCCGGTCTGCCCGTTTCAGGTCCACGTGCAGCAGGTGTTCTTTCTGGTGTTGCAGCAAGGTGCCGCCGGCGCCGTGCACGATGCACTTGGGCACCCCGGTGGTGCCTGAGGAGTAAAGGATGTAAAGCGGGTGGTTGAACGGCTGGTCGGTGAAGACCGGGGCCTTCCCGGGCGTGCCGAATTCGCGCCACAGTCGGGTACGCGTCGCGGCCGCGCCGAGCCTGTCGCGGTCCGGCTGCGCGTCGACGTACGGGATCAGAACCACTTGCGCGACGCTCGGCAGATTCGCCAGCACCTCCGCGACCGGCCCGAGTGAATCGGGCTTCTTGCCGGCGTAGAAGTAGCCGTCGGCGGTGAACAGCACCTTGGGCGCGATCTGCCCGAACCGGTCCAGCACGCCGTGGACGCCGAAGTCCGGCGAACATGAGGACCAGATCGCGCCCAGGCTCGTGGTAGCGAGCATCGCGATCACCGCCTCTGGGATATTGGGCAGGAAGCCGGCGACGCGGTCGCCGGCGATAACCCCGGCGGCGCGCAGACCTTCGGCGATGCGCCCGACTTCGGCACGCAACTCGCGATAGGAGATGGTGGCGCGCATGCCCCGCTCATTGCGGAACACGAGCGCGGGCTGATCGTCGTCGAACTTGAGCAGGTTGGCGGCGAAGTTCAGGCGCGCGGTTGGAAAGAAGCGCGCCCCCGGCATCGATTTTGGATTCTCAAGGACGGGTCCGGTGCCCCAGTCGGCGCGCACGTCCGCGAAGCGCGCGAGTTCGCTCCAGAAGTTCTCCGGCTGCGCGAGCGACCATTCGTAGAGCTGCGTGTAATCGCGCAGCCGCAGGTCGCGCCGCGCGTTCAGGCACTTGATGAAGCGCGTGAGGTTCGCGTCCGCGATGCGCGCGGGAGAGGGTCGCCAGAGTTCGCTCATGACACGCTACGCTGCTCGCGCTTCCTACAGGGACTGGTAGTTCGGTCCCGAGCCCCCCTCGGGCGTGGTCCAGGTGATGATCTGGTACGGATCCTTGATGTCACAGGCCTTGCAGTGCACGCAGTTCGCCGCGTTGATCTGCAGCCGGCGGCCACCGGCGCCGTCGTCGACCATCTCATACACGCCCGCGGGGCAGAAACGCTCGCAGGGATTGCCGAATTCCCTGGCGCAACGGTCCGCGCAGATGCTGGTGTCGGCGACCTTGAGGTGCACGGGCTGGTTCTCATCGTGCGCGTTGCCGGCGAAGAAAACGAAGGAGACGCGATCGCGCGGCGGCAGCGTGCGCTGCACCCAGTGCCGGTCGGGGGAGGTGAAGTCATCGAGCTTCGCCAGGCGCGACCAGTCAGCGGTGTTCCTCAGCGTCCACGGGGATTTGCCGCAGGTGAGGGTTTCCCAGGCGGAATTTATCAGCCCGAGCCACATGCCGCGCTTGAACGCGGGCTTGAAGTTGCGGATTCGCTTGAGTTCCTGGCCGCCGGGGGAGGCGCGCCACTTGGCGTCGAACCCGCTCCCGGCTCCGGTCTGAGCGATGTGCACCGCGGCGAGTGCGCCGCTGCGGATGGCCTGGTGCACACCCTTGATCTTGGCGAAGTTAAGCGTGCCGCCCGCGTCTCCGACCATGATCGCGCCGGGCATCTCAAGTGTCGGGGTCGATTGCCAGCCGCCGGCGGCGATGGTGCGCGCGCCGGCGGAGATGATCTCACCGCCCTCCAGCAGCGCCTTGACGCTGGGGTGATTCTTGTATTGCTGGAAGGCCTCGAATGGGGCGAGCCGCGGGTCCTCGTAGTCGAGCCCGACGATGTAGCCGACGTACACCCGGTCGTTGTCCAGGTGATACAGGAAGCTGCCTGCGTAGGTGCGCGTGTCGGCCGGCCAGCCCAGCGCGTGTTCAATGCGGCCGGGTTTCACGCGACCGGGCGGCAGCTGCCACAGCTCCTTGTAGCCCAGGGCGAAGGTCTGCGGGCAATGTCCCTCCGCGAGGTTGAACTTGGCGATAAGCTGCTTGGACACCGAGCCCCGGCAACCCTCGGCGAGCACGGTGACCGCGGCGTGGATCTCGATCCCCGGGGTGTAGTTCGGCCCTGGCTGGCCGTCCTTGTCCAGGCCCATATCTCCGATCTGCACGCCCTTGACGGCGCCGCGCTCGTCATACACCGCGGTCGCGGCGGCGAAGCCCGGGAAGATCTCGACGCCCAGGCCCTCGGCCTTCTGCGCGAGCCACGGCGTTAGCTGGCCCAGCGAGATGATGAAGTTGCCGTGGTTGTTGAACGGCGTGCTATAGGTCATCGACTGCGGCAGCAGTTTCACCGCGAAGTCCGGCACCGGCTTGTACGAGCCGGTCTGGGTGAGTACGCGGAAGTCGTCCTCCGCCGCCGGCACCTTCATTCCGGTGTACTCGCTCGCCCATTCCGGCAGCAGTTCCAGCAGCGGCCCGGGCTCGAGGACCGCGCCGGAGAGCGACTGCGCACCCACCGCGGAGGCCTTCTCCAGCACGCACACGTTCAACGCCGGCTTAAGCTGCTTGAGGCGGATGGCGCACGCGAGCCCCGCGGGCCCCGCGCCCACAATGACGATGTCGTACTGCATGACATCGCGCTCGACGGCCCGCGGATCACTCACTGGCTTCCCCTAACAACAATCGCGATTCGCGCAGTCGGGTCGCGTGTCATTTCGGCTGCATGCGGATGGCCCCGTCCAGGCGAATGGTCTCACCGTTGAGCATCGGAATCTCGAACACGGCGGCGATCAGTTGCGCGAATTCCTCGGGCTTCCCCAGTCGCGCGGGAAAGGGAACCTGCGCGGCGAGCGAGGCCTGCACCTCCGGGGGCATGCCATCCATCATCGGCGTGCGGAAGATGCCCGGCGCGATTGCCACGCAGCGGATGCCCACACGGGCCAATTCGCGCGCGATGGGCAGTGTCATTCCGGCGACGGCGGCCTTCGTCGCCGCGTAAGCCGCCTGGCCGATCTGCCCCTCGAAAGCGGCCACGGATGAGGTGTGGATGAGCAGACCCCGCTCCCCGTCGACTCCCGGCGGATTGTTCTGCATGAGGGCGGCCGCGGCCTTGTCGCACAGGAACGTGCCGATCAGGTTGATGTGGATCACCTTTGTGAAGAACTCCCCGGCCATAGGCCCGTTCTTTCCCAGCACGCGGCCGGCGCCCACGACGCCTGCGCAATTGACCAGCAGGTTCAGCCCGCCGAGGGCCTGGTACGCGGTATCCATCGCCGCGTTGACCTCGGCCTCTGAGGTGACATCACAGCGCACGAATGTCGCGCTCGCACCGATGGCGGCGGCGGAGTCGCGCCCCGGTCCCTCCTGCACGTCCAGCAACGCCACACGGCCGCCTTGCGCACTGATGTAACGCGCGACCGCGTTGCCCAGACCTGAAGCGCCGCCTGTGATGACCGCGCGTGCATCCTTGATCTTCATGTGATTCTTCCGCCCAGCGAGTCGATTACACCAATTCTACGGCCACGGCGACGGCTTCGCCGCCCCCTAGGCACAGGGCGGCGATTCCGCGCTTGCCCCCGCGCTTGCGCAGCGCGTACAGCAGGGTCGTGAGAATGCGCGCGCCGGTCGCGCCAATCGGGTGGCCAAGGGCGCAGGCACCGCCATTGACGTTGATGCGCTCGTGCTCGATGCCGACATCGTGCATGGCCGCCATGGTGACCGCCGCGAACGCCTCGTTGACCTCGTAGAGATCAACGTCTTGGGCCTTCCAACCCAGCTGCGCCAGCACCTTCTTGATCGCGCCGCCCGGAGCGGTGGTGAACCACTCGGGGTCGTGCGCGAAGGTCGCGTAGGCGAGCACCTTCGCCAGGGGCTTCAGGCCCCGGCCCTTGACGGCCCCGCCGCTCGCCAGCACCAGGGCGGCCGCGCCGTCCGATATCGACGAGGAACTCGCCGCGGTGACGGTGCCGTCCTTGGTGAACGCCGGTTTCAGGCTGGTGATCTTGCTGATATCGCAGATACCGGGAGTCTCGTCACGCGACACGACCGTCTCCCCCTTGCGAGATTTGATCGTCACCGGCGTGATCTCCGCATCGAAGTCGCCGGCCTGCAGGGCGCGCATCGCGCGGCGTACCGACTCCGTGGCGAAGGCATCCTGCGCGGCGCGCGTCAGGTTGTACTTAGCCGCCGTCGCGTCCCCGAAGCACCCCATGAGCTTGCCGTCGAACGGGCTTTGCAGCCCGTCGTAGAACATGTGGTCGAGAATTTCGCCGTGTCCCATGCGGTAGCCGCTGCGCGCCTTGGGCAGCAGGTACGGGGCGTTGGACATGGACTCCAGCCCTCCGGCCAGAACCAGCTGCGCGGAGCCGGCGCGAATCTGGTCGGCCCCGAGCATGACCGCCTTGAGGGCCGAGCCGCACATCTTGTTGATGGTGGTGCACGGCACGCTGCTCGGCGCCCCGGCTCCCAAGGCCGCCTGGCGCGCAGGCGCTTGCCCCAGACCCGCGGGCAATACGCACCCCATGATCACTTCGTCGAGATCGGCTGATTTGACGCTGGCGCTCTCGAGGGCGGCCTTGATGGCCGCGCTGCCCAACTGCACGGCCGTCAGGGGCGTGAGCACGCCGAGGAAGGCGCCGATGGGAGTGCGCCTGGCGGAGACGATGAAAACTTCGTTGTTGGAGGACATTTTAAGAACTCTTGGGTGGAAATTCGGTGTCAGCGTGTGAGCGCCGGCGCGCGCGGCGGCGCGGCGCGGCCCCCGTTGGCTCGCCGGCGCGGGGTCGCAGCCCAGCGTCGAAGATCGCCACGAACGCCTCGGCGATCTGCGCGCCGGACATGGACTGGTCCTCGCGGTACCAGTGGGCTATCCAGTTCAGCGCGCCCGCGAGGGCGAACGCGGTCATCTTCGGATCACAGGGATGGATCGAGCCGTCCTGGACGCCCTCGCGAATGAGGCGGCGGATGCTCTGGTCGATCTCGGACTTAAGCGACTTGACGTGCCGGCTCATCGAGGCTGACAGGTCGTCCTGTTCGGCCCGAACCATGCACCAGCCGAACTCAGATGCGACGGCCTCTCCGTACTGGCGCAGCACCGCGTTCAGACGTTCGCGCGCGGGCAGTTCCAGACGCCGAACTTCCCGGCAGGCGGAGCGTATGCGCTCGACACCGGCCACAAAGCACTCGAACAGCAGCTGTTCCTTGCTCGTGACGTAGTAGTAGACCGTCGGCTTGGTCACCTCCAGCCGCGCGGCGATGTCATCGAGAGAGGTGTTGTGGTATCCCTTGCGGTTGAACTCCAGCGCCGCGGCGCGTATCACCGCGTCGCGCTTGAGCTCGCGATCGCGCTGGCGCTCGTGGCTCGCCCTCCAGGGAGAGGTGGCCGGCGCGGGGGTCTTGCCCCCGGCAGGTGGGCTGGGACGTCGGTTGCTCATGGTTTAACGGGTATTATAGCGGCGGGGCGACCGTTTCGCGGCCCGGCGGGGCGCCCGAGAGGGTGCGCCGCCACGGCGTTGACCGGTCGCGGGCGTCTCCATCATACTCACGGGTAGAGATCCTACCGGTGAGTAAACATGTAAGTCCACCGGTCTTTCGGGCTACGTACCGCCAGCGAGAACCAGTACATGAACGCCGGTCTGAAGGATAACGCGGCCGTTGCGCGCGGCGATGAGGCCGCGAGCCCGCCCCCCCTGCGCTTTGTCTCAGCGGCATCACTCTTCGACGGGCACGACGCCGCCATCAACATGATTCGGCGCTTGCTGCAGAGCCGCGGCGCGGAGGTTGTCCACCTCGGCCACAACCGCAGCGTGGCTGACATCGTGCGCGCGGCTATCGAGGAGGACGCCGACGCCATCGCCGTGAGTTCCTACCAAGGCGGCCACAACGAGTACTTCACCTATATGGTGGACATGCTGCGCGAGCGCGGCTACGAGCACATCCGGGTGATCGTGGGCGGTGGCGGCACGATCGCGCCGTTTGAGATCGAGGCGCTCGAGCGCCATGGCGTGGAGAAAATCTACACCCCCGAGGACGGTCGCAAGCTCGGGCTCGCGGGGATGATCGATGACGTGTTCAAGCGCCTGGAGCGCGTGCGCAAGCCCGCCTACGAGTTCCGCCCGCTCAATGCCCGCGACCACGGGCAGATCGCGCGTACCATCTCCGTCCTCGAAGGCGAGTTCGGCGCTGAGTCGCAAGTCGAGCAGGTCCGGCGCGCTCTGGCGCGCGCGCGTCACAAGGTGCCCGTCATCGGCGTCACCGGCACCGGCGGCGCGGGCAAGTCGAGCCTGACGGATGAGCTGCTGGCGCGACTGGTGCGTCAGTTCCCGCAGGCGCAGATCGCGGTGGTGGCGATGGATCCCACCCGCCGCCGCAGCGGTGGCGCATTGCTGGGCGATCGCATCCGCATGAACAGCCTGTCAGCGGAGAGTGTGTTCATGCGCTCGCTGGCGACGCGGCGTGCGCATCTGGCGACTTCCGCGGTCCTCAAGGACGTCATCGAGCTGTACAAGGCCGCTGGGTTCGACCTGGTCATCGTCGAGACCGCGGGTATCGGCCAGTCCGACACCGAGATCGTGGACCTCGTGGACCTGTCGCTGTACGTCATGACGAGCGAATACGGCGCGGCCAGTCAGCTCGAGAAGATCGATATGCTCGACTTCGCCGACCTGGTCGTGCTCAACAAGAGCGAGAAGCGCGGCGCGGAGGACAGCCTGCGTGACGTGCGCAAGCAGTGGCGGCGCAACCATCCCCAGGCCGCGCACACGCCTGACGCCGAGATCCCGGTATTCCCGACGATCGCCAGCCGCTTCAACGACCCGGGCGTCAATCGTCTGTTCGTCGCCATTTGCGCGGCGCTGTCCACCAAGGGAATCGGCGCCGGCTCCTGGACCGTGACCGACCCAGGGCCCATGGAGCTCACGGCGCGCATCCCGCTGGTGCCGGGCGCGCGCACGCGCTACCTCGCCGAAATCGCCCAGGCCGGACGCGAGGCGCGTGCGAGGATCGAGGCGCAGGCCGAGGCGGCGCGCCGCGCCTGCGGCGTGTACGAGTCGCTCAGGTCGCTGCACGACGCCGCGTTGCCCGGCCCGATGGAGCGCTATCCCGACGAGGCGTTGAACGAGGCCGGGGCGGATGCCACGCGCCGCG
This sequence comes from Pseudomonadota bacterium, assembly GCA_025360865.1. GTDB lineage: Bacteria > Pseudomonadota > Gammaproteobacteria > Steroidobacterales > Steroidobacteraceae > 13-2-20CM-66-19. Next base: position 9,577 of record JANYBG010000029.1, read on the forward strand.
CGTTGCGCGCCAACTACAACCGCATGCTCGATGAGATGGGCGCGGAGGCGTTGGCGGAGCTAAAGGCCTGGCCGGCGCGGGCGCGCTCGGCGACCGAGAAGACCTACTCCTATACCGTGCGCGACAGGGAGGTGACTGGCGATAACTACACCGAGAGCCTGTCGCGCTCCGCGATCCCCAAGCTCGCGATTCCGCGGCTCAAGGACTGGGGCGAGCTGCTGCGCTTCATCCTGATCGAGAACCTTCCAGGGGCCTACCCCTATACCGGTGGTGTCTATCCGTATCGCCGCGAGGAGGAGGATCCGACGCGCATGTTCGCGGGTGAGGGCGGACCGGAGCGCACTAACCGCCGTTTCCATTACGTCGCCGGAGGCCATGGGGCGGCACGACTGTCGACCGCGTTTGACTCGACTACCCTCTATGGCGAGGACCCGGATACCCGCCCGGACGTCTATGGGCGCACCGGCAACTCCGGCGTTTCGATCGCGACCCTCGATGACATGAAGAAGCTCTACTCCGGCTTCGACCTGTGCCAGCCCTCGACTTCAGTCTCGATGACGATCAACGGGCCAGCGCCGATGATTCTGGCTATGTTCATGAACACCGCGGTCGACCAGCAGGCGGAGCGCTACCTGAAGGCCGAAGGGCGCTGGGCGGACGCGGAGCGCAGGATCGCCGCGCTGCACGCGGCGAGCAGCGCTCGCGGGGTGCCACCGCCGACCTACAAAGGACCGCTGCCTGCGCATCACGACGGCACCGGACTCGCGCTGCTGGGCGTGACTGGCGACCAGCTGCTCGATGCGGACACCTATGAACGCATCCGCGCTCAGGCTCTGTGGGCGGTGCGCGGCACGGTCCAGGCGGATATCCTCAAGGAGGACCAGGCGCAGAACACCTGCATCTTTTCCACTGAGTTCGCGCTGCGGATGATGGGCGACGTGCAGCAGTACTTCACCGAGCGCAAGGTGCGCAACTTCTACTCGGTCTCGATTTCCGGATATCACATCGCCGAGGCCGGCGCGAACCCGATCTCGCAGCTGGCTTTCACCCTCGCGAACGGCTTCACCATCGCCGAGTACTACCTGGCGCGCGGCATGAGGATCGACGACTTCGCGCCCAACCTGTCCTTCTTTTTCTCCAACGGCATGGACGCGGAGTACGTCGTCATAGGTAGGGTCGCGCGGCGCATCTGGGCGCGCGCGATGCGCGACCGCTACCGCGCAGGTCCGCGCAGCCAGATGCTCAAGTACCACGTACAGACCTCGGGGCGCAGCCTGCACGCGCGCGAGATCTCCTTCAATGACATCCGCACGACCCTGCAGGCGATGTACGCGCTGTTCGACAACTGCAACAGCCTGCATACCAACGCGTATGACGAGGCCCTCACCACGCCCACGGAGGAGAGTGTGCGCCGCGCGGTCGCCATCCAGCTCATCATCAACCGCGAGCTCGGACTCAACAAGATCCAGAATCCTTGGCAGGGCTCATTCGCCATCGACTACCTGACCGACATGGTCGAGGAGGCAGTCTACAAGGAGTTCGAGGCGCTTTCCGAGCGCGGTGGCGTGCTGGGCTCGATGGAGACGATGTACCAGCGCGGCAAGATTCAGGAGGAGTCGCTCTACTACGAGACGAAGAAGCACGACGGCTCGCTGCCCATCGTCGGGGTCAACACCTATCTGTCGGGGAGCGATGCCTCTGAGGAGCTCAAGTCGGCCCAGCTGATCCGCTCGACCGAGGAGGAGAAGCAGGGCCAGGTGGCCGCGGTACGCGCCTTCCAGGCGCGCAACGTCGATCGCTCCGCGCAGGCGGTCGCCCGGCTGCAGCAGTCCGCCTCCAGCGGCGGCAACGTCTTCGCCGAGCTGATGGAATGCGTCAAGGTGTGCTCGCTCGGGCAGATCTCTCGCGCGCTGTATCAGGTGGGTGGTCAGTATCGCCGGAACATGTGAGGTCCGGCTCGCCCAGCGCGGCGAGAATGGACGCGCGCGCCGCCTCCCGCAGCGCTGAGACGGATGGGTCGGCACCGTCGCCAGCCGGGAGCATGACCGGCAGAATCTCGAGTTCGATGCGCCCCGGCCTCGGCAGCCCGCCGTCCGGCGGCAGTACGCGTCGCGTACCGCGCACCGCGGCCGGAACGAGCGGGCAACCCACGCGCGCTGCCGTCACGAACGCCCCGGCGTGGAACTTGAGAAGGCCCGGGGTGCGGGTGAAGGTGCCTTCGGGAAAGAAGACCACCGACTGCCCCTGGGTGGCGTTGCGCAGCACGCGGCGCGCATCCGCGGCGCTCTTCCGCCGATCGAAGCGCTCCACGAACTGCGATCCCAGGCGCTTGAGCAGCGCACCGGCCACCGGCACATGCGACATCTCGCGCTTGATCACGAAGGCGAAGCGCGGCGGCAGCGCGGCCGTGAGCACGATCCCGTCGAGGTAACTGGCGTGGTTGCACACCACCACGCACTGCCCCGCGGGAATTCGCTCCGGGAAGCGCACGGTCAACGGCATCCCGGCGACCGCGAGGTAGATCCGCGCCATGCGCCGGGCGACGCGGCGGCGCTGGTGTTCGCGCGGCAGGACCACCAGAAGCAGCAGCGCGCCGCCGCCGACCACCAGGAAGGTGCCGATCGCCCAGGCGGCGTAGCCTAGGCGCAGCGGTGCCAGAGCGAGCCCCGCCAGGGAGGGGCGCCTCTTCGCGGGGTTAGGGGTCATGGCTGGAAAGTGGCAGGGGTGTGACCTAGTTCTCTTTATGTTAACGCCGGTGCTGCGATGTGAAGATCGTCACGTCGATGGAGGGGGCCCGCTCACCATACTGCGGTCACCACATTACCGGGAAGTCGAGGCCCGCACACCGCACCGCGGTGCCCTCAGCTTCCCTCAGCGAGACCAGGCTTGTCCAAAACCGCGATCGCCATGACTTCCAGCGCCGACTCGGCAGATCCGGCGGTTTCCCGCTTTCTGGATGCGGTCTGGATGGAACGAGGCCTGTCACCGAACACCCTCGCCGCCTACCGCGCCGACCTGACCGCGCTTGCGCGCTGGCTGGCGGAGCGCAATGTCGAGATCATGCGCACCACCCGCGCGGACCTGCTCGACTTCATAGCCTGGCGGGTTAAGGCCGGTGCGCGCCCGCGCTCGACCGCGCGGCAACTGTCCAGCTTCCGTCGCTTCTTTCGCTACTACATGCGCGAGGGCGCGCTGCGGGATGATCCCACCGCGCAGATCGCCATGCCGAAGATCGGTCGCTCGCTGCCTCGCTCGCTCACGGAAGAGGAAGTCGAGTCACTGCTTTCCGCCCCGGTGCTCACGGACCCCCTGGGTAACCGCGATCGCACGATGCTCGAGGTCCTGTACGCCACCGGGTTGCGTGTCTCGGAGCTGGTGAACCTGCGCCAGAACCAGATCAACCTGAACCAGGGGGTGATCCGCATCCTCGGCAAGGGCGACCGCGAACGGCTGATCCCGCTGGGTGAGGAAGCCATGCGCGCGCTCAAGGAGTTCGCACGCGCGCCGCGCGGGGAGATCCTGCTCGAGCGCCAGACCGATTATCTCTTCCCGACCCGCCGTGGCGACCGGATGACCCGCCAGGCCTTCTGGCACATCATCAAGCGCTACGCCCGCAAGGCTGGTATCTCAAAGGGTCTCTCGCCGCACACCCTGCGGCACGCCTTCGCCACCCACCTGCTCAATCACGGCGCGGACCTGCGCGTCGTGCAGATGCTGCTCGGCCACAGCGATCTTTCGACGACCCAGATCTATACGCACGTGGCCCGGGAACGCCTCAAGGAACTGCACGGCCAGCATCACCCGCGCGGGTGAGCGCGGCATGGCCGCGTGGCTTGCCGCGGGCATGCCTCTGCTACAATCAGCCGGGCGAACTCCCCCCGGGCCCCCGGGTCGAGCCCGATGGGCAGCAGGCGAACGGATTTCCCATGACAGCGAAGTGGTTGCTTGGACTACTGGCGATTTGCGCCGCCACCGGCATGGCGCACGCTGACCAGGCCGTCGCGGCCGATCCGCGCGTGGAGATCGTCAAGCACTTCCCGGGTGCGCGCATTGAGGACTTGCGCGCCTCGCCGATTTCGGGGGTCTACGAATACTCCCACGGCACCGAGATCGCCTATGCCAGCGCGGACGGCAAGTACGCGATCGTGGGGGACCTGTACGACCTCAAGACCAACGACAACCTGAGTGAAACGCGCCGACGGGGCGTGCGCGCTAAGGCGATCGCCAATTTCCCGGAAGACCAGATGCTGGTGTTCGGACCGCGCGAAGCGAAATACACGGTGACCGTGTTCACCGACGTCGACTGCGCGTTTTGCCGAAAGTTGCACAGCCAGATCGCTGAATACAACCGCCTCGGCGTGCGAGTCCGGTATCTGCTCTATCCGCGTACGGGACCCAACACCGAGTCCTGGACCAAGGCCGAGCAGGTGTGGTGCTCCACGGACCGCAACGACGCCCTCACGCGCGCCAAGCTCGGCCAGCCGCTGAAGACCAAGGCCTGCCCGAACAATCCGGTGGCCCGGTCGTACGCCCTGGGCAAGGACTTCGCTCTGCAGGGAACACCGTCAATTGTGCTCGCGGATGGGGAGATGCTGGACGGCTACCTGCCTCCCGACGTGCTCGCGCAGCGGCTCAAGGACGATACGCAACATCATTGAGGACGCGCCCGAGGTTATTTAGCGCTCCAGCAGCTTCAGCTTATCCGGCTTGCCTTCCCATTCCTTGGCGTCGGCGGGTGCGTCCTTCTTCTCGGTGATCACCGGCCACTGCTTGGCGAGGTCGGCGTTTAGCTGCTTGAAGTGCTCCTGGCCAGCCGGTAACTCCTCTTCCGAGAAGATCGCCTCCACCGGGCACTCCGGCTCGCACAGCGTACAGTCGATGCACTCTTCCGGATCGATGGTCAGGAAGTTGGGGCCCTCGTGGAAGCAGTCGACGGGGCAGACTTCCACGCAATCCATGTACTTGCACTTGATGCAGTTTTCGGTGACGACAAAGGTCATGCGGTTTCCTCAGCGGGGGTGCGCCCGGGGGCGCCGCTGGAGTGGCTGCCTGGACCGGCCAGCGCATTGTGCCATGGCGCCATGGCGCCGGTGCATCACTCGTTCTTGGGAGCCGGCGCGTGCCGATCGAGTGTCTCGAAATAGTGCCGCTCCCGCCCGGTCGCCTTGTCCTCAAGGTAGCGACGCAGTGTGAAGTCGGTGCTGCGGAAGGCGATGTCCGCCCAGGGAATCTCCGCTGGGGTGACCAGGGCCACCTCGAGGCTTTCCTCGCCGGCGCCGAATTCGGCCACTGACATCGTGGCGCGGAAGAACACATGCACCTGGTCGGCGTGCAGCACATGGACCACGCTGAGCAGTGAGCCGATGGCCACCCGCGCCAGCGCCTCTTCGTGGCATTCTCGCGCCGCCGCCCCCTGCAGTGTCTCCCCGTTCTCCATGAAGCCGGCCGGCACGGTCCAGTAGCCGCGCCGCGGCTCGATCGCACGCCGGCACAACAGGATCCGGCCCTCGAACTCCGGCACACAACCGAGGACCAGCCGCGGGTTCTGGTAGTGGATGGTGCCGCACGCATCGCAGATGAAGCGTGGCAGATGATCACCGGGCGGTACGCGCAGTTGAACCTTCGCGCCGCAGTTGCTGCAGAAATTCATGGTGTGTCGGCGAGGATACGGGCGGACCTGCGCCTTGTCGACGCCGCGCGGAACGGGCGACGGACGCCCCCTAGTTGAGCAGGCCAAACACGGCGACGCCGTTGGTGGTTCCCACGAACACCTTGCCGTCGACCACCGTCGGGGTGATGAACTTGTTACCCGCGCCGAACTGGTCCCGTCCCCCAGCCGCCTGGGAGCTGTTATACAGCTCGTGGGCGATGTCGCCGGCGTCCAGGGCGTAGAGCACCGCCGGATCTCCGTTCTGGTGCGCCCAAACGATCCCATTGACGCCGCCGTTGGCCGAGATGACCGGCGAGGTCCCTGGGTAGGCGAAACTCGCGGAACTCGACGTCGGGGTAGTGGCAAGCTTGGCGGCGTTGATCGAGAAGGACGTCACATGGCCTCCCACCGCGCCGAAGTACACGTGCCCATTGAAATAGGCCGGCGTCGACCAGATGCCCCCGATCGAGGCGGTGAGGCGGTTACCAAGGGCACCGGTCAGCTGCTGCCAGATGTTGTTGCCGCTCGGGCTGAAGTGACCCATGGCGTCACGGTTGACGACGTAGATATTGCCGTCCTTGCCAGCCCCGACCGCCAGGTGACGCGTCGTGCCGCCCGAGTCCACGAGGTCTGGCAGCAGCATCACCGCACCTGAGCCGAGGTCGAGGTCGCTGCCTGACTCGAAGGCGGTATTGGTCAGGGCGAAATAGTCCGCGACGGTGAGCGAGGCGCCGCTCGTGGAGATCTTCAGGAATGCGTTGCCATAGTCGTGGCCGTTAGGGAAGCCGTTCCCGTCGAGGGTCTCCTCGAACACGCCATTCCCCGTCAGCAGGTACACGTTCCCGGAGGAATCGGCCGCGGGGCCACCGCCGGCCATCCAGATGGCCGGTCCCATGCCGCCACTGTTGGGTGCCACGTTGAGTACGGCTGTCTGCTGCAGCGTCATCTGGCTGTAGGCCATGATCCAGCCGGTGTAGAACTGGTGGTCGCAATGCGAGGTCCAGCTGGTATAGATCGTGTGGTTCGACAGCAGCAGCGCCGCCCGCTCCTCGTACTGCACGGGGTCGAAGGTGATCGTGCCGCTGGCCGTCGCATAGCTCGCGCTTATCTCCTTGGGGCCACCGAGAAGCTCCGCGCCCGTGGTGACATCGAGCGCGTGTAGGCGGTGGTGCCACGTCGCGGATGAACTCGACTTGGTCATCGCCACCAGATAGATCGTGCCGTGCGCGCCCGCGCCGCGGTCGATGACGGGTGTGGAGGTGATGCCGATGGTCGGGGTGACCTGGTCGCACGATTGCGGCGGCATATCGTTGACGGTCTCGCCCGCGGGCACCAGGGAGACCTGCCACAGCTGGGCGCCGCTGTCGGCGTCGAAGGCGTACACCGAATCGCTTTCGGTCGCGACGAACACCACGTTGTGCGCCACGCCCCCGACGCTCAGTCCTGACAGGTACAGAGGCTGCGCGTCCACCTTGCCGTCAGTGCCCAGGAAGCGCCGCTTGCCGAAGCCCGAGGAATTGACGTTCGCGGTCGTGAGGATCTGTTCGTTGAGGTTCTGGCCGGTTCGCGCGCCGTCATTCTTGTAGGTGACTACATCAGTGCCTTGCGTGATCGCCGTGGTGACGGTGAGCTGCGCGTTGCGACTGGTGACGCTGCCGGACTGGTTGCTGACGACGACCGAGAAGAGCGCGCCGCTGTCGGCCGTCGTCACCGCCCCGGTGGTGTAGCTGGCCGTGGTCGCGCCGGAGACGGCGGCGCCGTTCTTTCTCCATTGGTATGTCAGCGGCGCGCCACCCGCGGCCGTGACGCTGAAAGTCGCCGTCCGTCCGCTGCGCGCGCTCTGGTCGCCGGGCTGCGTGGCAATGGTCGGGGCGGCGCTCGTGACGGTGACGGTGAGGGTCGCGACGCGGCTGGTGATATTCCCCGCGGAGTCGCTGACCACGACAGTGAAAGTGGCGCCATTGTCGGTGCCGCTGGTCACCGGGGTCGTGAAGCTGGCGGCGGTCGCCCCCGAAATCGTCGTGCCGCCCTTGCGCCACTGGTAGCTCAGGGGGGCGCTGCCCGCGGCGACCACCTTGAAGGTGGCGCTGGATCCCGAGGCGACCGTGGCATCAGCCGGCTGCGAGGTGATGGTCAGTTTCGTGGCGCTGACCGTGAGTTTCGCGCCGCGACTGGTGATGTCGCCCGCGGAGTTGCTGACCACGACGCTGAACGTCGAACCGGAGTCGGCAGCCGCGATTGGTGGTGTGGCATAGCTCGCGGAGGTCGCGCCGGCGATCGGGGCGCCGTTCCTCTGCCACTGGAAACTCAGTGGCGCGGTCCCGGCGGCGACAACGGAGAACGCGGCGGTTTGCCCCGACTTGACGGTTTGGTCGGCTGGCTGCGTCGCGATTGACGGTGCCGTCGCGCTCACCGTGAGGCGCGCGGCGCGGCTCGTCACGGCGCCGGCGGAGTTCGTGACGCTGACCGTGAACGTCGCGCCCTTGTCGGCGGTGGCGAGCGCCGGGATGGTGTAAGTGGCGGCTGTGGCCCCGGACAGCGCCACGCCGCCGCGCAGCCACTGGTATGACAGCGGCGCGGTGCCTGAGGCGGCGACCGTGAATGTGGCCGACTGGCCGACTTTGGCTGACTGGTCCGCCGGCTGCGCGGTAATGGTCGGCGCGACGGCGCCGCCGCTTGACGCGGTGACGCTGAGTCTGGCGTCACGGCTGGTCACCGCCCCCGAGGGGTTGGTGATGACGACCGTGAAGCTGGTGCCGTCGTCGGCGGGGCTCTGCGCGGAAGTGGTGTACGTCGCCGCGGTCGCGCCAGGTATCGCCGCGCCGTTCTTTCGCCACTGGTACGCGAGTGGGTCGGTGCCTGAGGCCGCGACGCTGAAGGACGCTGTCTGTCCGGAGGTGATCGCCTGGTCGGCGGGTTGGCTGGTGATCGCCGGGGCGACGGTGAGCGCGTGCACGGTCAGCTTCGCGCTCTCGCTTTCGATCGTTCCCGCGGTGTTACTGACCAAGGCGGAGAAGACCGCCCCGTCATCCGCCGCCGTCGCCGGCGTGTTGTAGGTGGATGAGGCCGCGCCGTCGATGAGCGCGCCGTTGCGCCGCCATTGATACGTCAAGGGGTCTGACCCCGTGGCGACGACCGCGAACGATGCCTGCTCCCCGCTGCTGACGACCTGGTCCGCAGGCTGGCTCGTGATGGCGGGCGCGACGACTACCGCGCTGTCGCCACCGTTGACGACTGAGACCTGGCCGCAACCGGCGAGCTCCGTGAGAGACAAGAGGAGAGTCGCGGCTAAACCCGCGCGTGTGCGCATCATCAAAGCGGTCCCTGTTTTGTTAAAAATCGCACGTCGCGCAGGCGACGGCAAATCGTCTGCGAAGCGCGACACGCGCCCGTGCGACGCCGCGCTGGTGCCCGAAGAGGGAATCGAACCCACACTCTGTTGCCAGAACCGGATTTTGAGTCCGGCGCGTCTACCAGTTCCGCCATTCGGGCGCGGGGCGCGAAGTATAGAGAGGTCCGCCCGGTTTTGCCGCAGCAGACGCACCCTCGTGCGCCGGATCGGCGCTGAGGGTAAACCCGCTGCCCAGGCGACCTATGACCCCACGGCGGGGAGCGCGGTGCGCGCGTGTACCATGCGCGCGTGCGCCGCCAGGACTTCTCCTACGACCTGCCCCCCGAATTGATAGCCCAGGATCCCTTGGGCGAGCGCTCAGCGAGCCGGATGCTCGTGCTCGAGGCGGGTACCGGCGCCCTGACGGACGCGAGCGTGCGGGACCTGCCGCGCCACCTGCGCGCCAACGACCTGCTGGTCCTCAATGACACACGCGTGGTGCCGGCGCGCCTGCTGGGTACCAAGCCGTCCGGCGGTCGGGTCGAGATCCTCCTTGAGCGCGCCCTCGCGGAAAATGAGGCGCTCGCGCAGCTCAGCGCGAGCAAGCCGATACGTGAGGGCTTGGAGGTCGGCACCGCGGGCGGGACGGTGCGGGTCATTGGCCAGGAGGCCGGGATGTGGCGCATCGCGCTGCCAGCCGCGGCGCTGGACTTCTTCCAGCGGTGGGGTGAGGTCCCGTTGCCACCGTACATCCGCCGGGCCGCGGTGGCGGCGGATCGCGAGCGCTACCAGAGCATATTCGCGCGCGAGCC
>JANYBG010000082.1 GCA_025360865.1 Pseudomonadota bacterium
CCCGGGAGCTCGCGCGGCTGCCGGGGTTGCTCCTGGTCGCCGGGCGTTATGAGGGAGTCGACGAGCGGGTCGTGGCACTCGGAGTCGACCGGGAGATCTCGGTCGGGGACTACGTGGTCTCCGGCGGCGAGCTGCCGGCCCTCACCGTGATCGATGCGCTGACGCGGCTGCTCCCCGGGGCACTCGGGGATGAGCGCTCGAGCGCCGAGGACTCTTTTGAACAGGGGCTGCTCGACTGGCCGCACTACACGCGACCAGAGGTGTTTGAGGGCTTAAGCGTGCCGCCGGTGCTATTGTCCGGCGATCACGCGCAAATCCGCCGCTGGCGGCTGGAGCAGGCCTTCACCCGCACGGTGCAGCGCAGGCCGCAGCTGCTGGCGAAGGCAAGACTCGCGCCCGAGACGCGGCGCGCATTGGACGAGTTTCTGGCCGCACGCGCGGCCGGGACGAAGATCGAGGTGATTCCAGATGAACATAATTGAACAGATCGACAAGGCCCGCATGACCCGCGTGCTTCCGGACTTCAGGCCCGGTGACACCGTGGTGGTGCAGGTGAAGGTGATCGAGGGCGACCGCGAGCGTGTGCAGGCCTACGAAGGCGTGGTGATCGCGCGCAGCAACCGGGGCATCAACTCCTCGTTCACCGTGCGCAAGATCTCGCACGGCGAGGGTGTCGAGCGCGTCTTCCAGGTGCACAGCCCCTCCATCAGCGACGTCACCGTGAAGCGTCGTGGCAGCGTGCGCCGCGCCAAGCTCTATTACCTCCGCGACCTGTCCGGCAAGGCGGCGCGCATCGAGGAGAAGCTCTAACTTACCGGCCCGGAACGTACGTACGGGCGCTCGAGCCGACAGGGAACCTTGTGTTATGAGAGCCCGTTCGTTCTTCTCCGGCCTGTGGCGCACCCTGGACGGGCTGCGCAGGGCGCTGCACCTGATCGTGCTGCTGGTGATCTTCGGGATCATCATCGGCGTCATGCGTGGCAGCGTGCCGCTCGTGCCGTCCCGGGCCGCGCTGGTACTCGCCCCGCAGGGCCCGCTCGTCGAGCAACTCGCCGGCAACCCGCGCGAGCGCGCGGTGAACGAGGCGCTGGGCAGCGAGCGCGAGCAGGCGCTGCTGTGGGACCTCACCGAGTCGATCCGCGCGGCCGCCAGCGACAAGCGCATCCAGGTTCTCGCGCTGGACCTCGACAAGCTCGAGGAGGCGACCCAGCCGAGTCTGGCCGAGCTTGCCGCCTCGATCCGCGAGTTCCGCGCCACGGGCAAGAAGGTCATCGCCTACGGTTCCGAGCTCACCCAGGAGCGGTACTACCTCGCCGCCCAGGCCGATGAGGTCTACCTGGATCCCATGGGCTTCGTGCTGGTGCAGGGCTATGACCGCTACCGCACCTACCTGAAAGACGCCCTGGACAAGCTCGGCGTCGACATCAACGTGTTCCGCGTCGGCGCCTTCAAGAGCGCGGTGGAGACCTACACCCGCACCAGCATGTCCCCGGAGGACCGCGAGGAGAGTCGCGTCTACCTCACCGCGCTGTGGAACACCTACCAGGACGAGGTCACCCGCGCGCGCAAGCTCGCCCCGGACGCGCTGTCCAAGTACGTCGATACCTTCATGCAGACCGTGCCCGCGGCGAACGGCGATGCCGCGAAGGTGGCGCTCGCGCAGAACCTGGTCACCGGGCTCAAGAGCGGGATCGAGGTCGAGAAGCGCCTGACGGAACTGGTCGGCGCGAACGATGACGGCGACTCCTTCAGCCAGGTCTCCACCACCGACTACCTGCGCGTGGTGCACTCGGACAAGAAACTCATCCTCGGCAAGCAGAAGGTCGGCGTGATCGTCGCCGCCGGGGAGATCCTCGATGGCGACCAGCCCCCGGGCACCATCGGCGGCGACTCGATGGCGCGCCTGATCCGCGATGCGCGTGAGGACAAGGACGTGAAGGCGGTGGTCCTGCGCGTCGACAGCCCCGGCGGCAGCGTGTTCGCCTCCGAGGAGATCTACCGCGAGCTCGTGGCGCTCAAGGCCGCCGGCAAGCCACTCGTGGTCTCCATGGGTGGTTACGCGGCCTCCGGCGGTTACTACATCGCGGCCCCCGCGGATGAGATCTGGGCGAACCCGGCCACCATCACAGGCTCGATCGGCATCTTCGCCATCATCCCCACCGTGGATAAGACACTCGCCAAGGTCGGCGTGAGCGTGGACGGCGTGGGCACGACGGCGCTGTCCGGCCAGGCGCGCCTGGACCGGCCGCTGAGCGATGGCGCCAAGGCTGTGATCCAGTCAGTCACCACCCACGGTTACGATGAGTTCCTCGCTCGCGTTTCCGCGGGCCGCGGCAAGAGCGTCGCGGAGGTGAACACGATCGCCCAGGGGCGCGTGTGGGCGGGCACCGATGCCAAGCGGGCGGGCCTGGTCGACCAGCTTGGCCTGTTCAACGACGCGGTGAAATCGGCCGCGCGGCGCGCCAAACTCGCCGACAAGGACTACACCGTGAAGTTCCTGGAGCCCAAGCTCACCTGGGCGCAGTCACTGACGCTGAACCTCAAGACGAGGCTCGCGCGGATGTTCTTCCGCGCCAGCCCCGACCAGGTGGCGCTCGCGCAGCTCGCGCAGCGGCTGGACCCGGTGACGCGGCAGGCACAGCTGCTCGCGCGCTTCAGCCAGCCGAACCGCCTGTACGCCTACTGCTTCTGCGAGGTGCGCTAGCGTTCCACGACAGGCCCGACGTGTCGGCTATAAAGTCGACCAGTCGAGGATGACCTTGCCGGACTTGCCCGAGCCCATGGTCTCGAAGCCTGCGATGTAGTCCTGCACCGGAAAGTGGTGCGTGATGATCGGGTCGATGTTGAGGCCGCTCTGCAGCAGGCTCGACATCTTGTACCAGGTCTCGAACATCTCACGACCGTAGATGCCCTTGAGCGTCAGCCCCTTGAAGATCACCTGGTTCCAGTCGATCGCGGTCTCATCCGGCGGGATGCCGAGGATGGCGATGGAGCCGCCGTGGTGCATGGTGCGCAGCATCTCGCGGAACGCCTCGGCGTTGCCCGACATCTCCAGACCGACGTCGAAGCCCTCCTGCATGCCCAGCTCCTTCATCGTGCCATCGAGCGACCCGCGCGTGACGTTGATGGCGCGCGTCGCGCCCATCTTGCGGGCAAGGTCCAGGCGGTAGTCGTTCACATCCGTCACCACCACGTGGCGGGCGCCGGTGAAGCGTGCGATCGCCACGGCCATGATGCCGATGGGACCCGCCCCGGTGATTAGCACGTCCTCCCCAACCATGTTGAAGGCGAGCGCGGTGTGCGTGGCGTTGCCGAATGGGTCGAGGATGGAGGCGATGTCATCGCCGATCGCGTCCGGGAGCTTGAAGGTGTTGTCGCCGGGGATGGCGAGGTACTCGGCGAAGGCGCCCGGGCGGTTCACCCCGACGCCGATGGTGTTGCGGCACAGGTGGCGCCGGCCGGCGCGGCAGTTGCGGCAGTGGCCGCAGGTGATGTGGCCCTCGCCGGAGACCCGATCACCCACCTGGAGTCCCCTGACCTCCGAGCCGGTCTCGACGATGCGGCCGTAGTACTCGTGGCCGACCGCCATTGGCACGGGAATGGTCTTCTGCGCCCAGGCGTCCCACTTGTAGATATGCATGTCGGTGCCGCAGATCGCCGTCTTGGCGATCTTGATCAGCACATCGTTCGGTCCCACCTTGGGCTCGGCGATGTCCAGCAGCCAGATGCCGGGGCCGGGTTTGTCTTTGACCAGTGCTTTCATGGAATGCCTGTGCTTTCGTGGCGCGCGCTACGCGCGTCAGCGGATGACGCCGAGCTCGCGCCCGACCTGGGTGAAGGCGGTGAGCGCCTGCGTGAGTTGCTCGCGGCTGAGCGCGGCCGACATCTGGGTGCGGATGCGCGCCGCGCCCTTGGGCACCACGGGGAAGGAGAAGCCGACGACGTATACCCCGTGCGCCAGCAGCCGCTCGGCCATCCTCGCGGCGAGCGCGGCGTCCCCGAGCATCACCGGGATGATTGGATGCTCGCCGGGCTTGAGGTCGAAGCCGGCCGCTGTCATGCCCGCGCGAAAATAACGCGCGTTGTCGAACAGCCGCGCGCGCAGCGCGGGGGACTGTTCCAGCAGGTCGAGCACCGCGATGCTCGCCGCGGCCACCACCGGCGGGACGCTGTTGGAGAAAAGATAGGGCCGCGAGCGCTGGCGCAGCCACTCGACGACCTCGCCGCGGGCGGCGACGTAACCGCCGCTGCCACCGCCCAGGGCCTTGCCCAGGGTGCCGGTGAGGATGTCGACGCGGTCGGCGACACCACAATGCTCCGGCGTGCCGCGCCCCGTGGCGCCCATGAAGCCGGTGGCGTGCGAGTCGTCCACCATGACAAGCGCGTCGTAGCGCTCGGCGAGATCGCAGATCTGCGCGAGCTTCGCGATGAAGCCGTCCATGGAGAACACCCCGTCGGTGGCGATCAGGCGCGTGCGCGCGCCCTGGCTGTCCTTCAGGCGCTGTTCGAGCTCGGCCATGTCGCTGTTGGCGTAGCGGTGCCGCTGCGCCTTGCACAGCCGGATGCCATCGATGATCGAGGCGTGGTTGAGCGCATCGGAGATGACCGCGTCGCGCTCGTCCAGCAGCGTCTCGAACAGGCCGCCGTTGGCATCGAAGCACGAGGAATAGAGGATCACGTCCTCCGTGCCCAGGTAGCGCGCCAGGCGCGCCTCCAGCCGCTTGTGCAGCGCGTCGGTGCCGCAGATGAAGCGCACCGAGGCCATGCCGTACCCGTACTCATCGAGCGAGCGCTGCGCCGCGGCGCGCACGGCCGGGTGGTTGGCGAGTCCGAGGTAGTTGTTGGCGCACAGGTTGAGGACGTCGCGGCCGCCCGCGCGCACCAGTCCCCCCTGGGGCCCCTCCAGCACCCGCTCGCCCTTGTAGAGGCCCTGCTCGCGCAGGGCCCGCAGGTCCTCGCGCAAGCGCCCGATCACGGTCTCGTTCATAAAAGGAATTATACTTGAGCGCCCATGACCGCACCTTCAACCCAGGCCGGGGGCGCCCGCATCGACCGCTGGCTGTTCGCCGTGCGACTGGCCGGTTCCCGGGGGCTG
>JANYBG010000098.1 GCA_025360865.1 Pseudomonadota bacterium
CCTGGGGCATCTGCTCCACTTCCGCCAGGAGTAGCCCGCTTTGAAAACCGAAGGCGCTTGACGGGGTTCGTGAGTTCGAATCCCACCCTCTCCGCCAGATCACAGCGCCGGGTCGCGGGTAGCGCGTCGAGACTTACCTTACGTCAAGTCGGTGACAGGGACGTACTTGGCGGTGGCCGAAGCGCCAGTGGCCACCATAGTCAGCGTCCTCGGCGGTAGGTTCCCGGGCGTGTGTTGCGTGTTGTTGTAGCCAGTTGCCGTTGCAGCCTGAATAGCGGTAGGCGACTTTGTAAGCATTCTGTGTGCTCACGATCGAACCGCGCCAGGAGGTTGTGGCCGGAGTGCACGGTCCCATGCTGAAGAAATCAACGGGCCGTTGAACCCGGCGTCGTAGCAGCCACCGCTTTCGCCCGCCGTTATGCCGGTTGGGGTGCCAGCACCCAGACGCTACCCTTCAGGGCCCTAGGACCGCCATGCTCATCGACCGCGCGAACTGTGCCCGGATGCAGCGGCGAGTAGTCGTGTCCACAAACGATCGCTGCTCCCGACCGCAGGGCGAACCTGATGTCCCGGACCGTTGCTTCGTACGAGTGATCGGCATCGCAAAAAACCATGGCCGGCGGCTCGCCGCTATACCGGCTAAACCACTCGTCTTTGTCACATCGAATCTGCACTACCTGTTCGGAGTCGATCAGGTACTGCAAGACGAGCGAAGTCAGATGAAAATGCATCTCGGGCGAGACACGCAGCGGATTCCAAACGTAGTTATCAAGGGTAAGGATTTTCGCCTGCGGCAGCTTCCAGAGCGCGATCTTGCTGGTCGTTCGGCCGAACAAAGTCCCGATCTCGATAATAGGGCCGGGGAAGGCGCTGGCTTCCTGCACCAGTTCGCGCATGAAGGCATATTCCTCCTCCGAGAGGCTGCCTTCCCTGGTGCCCGCAACATCCAGATGCGCGGCGGTGCGGCGTGCGAGTTCCATGGCTTCTTCGGCAATGGCGGTGTGGTACGTGGACTCGCGCAGTAAGCGATAGCCGAGTTGCGAAAACATGTTCTTGACAACCTGTTGCAGGGGCATCGCGGCACAGTTCCTTGGCCAATGGCCTGGGGTGACTTCGGCAATACGACGGTCCGATCTCACGTCCGGTAATCGGCGGAAGTCAAAGCTCGGAGAGTCAGGGCGCGCTAAGCCGCACGCCGGTGACCCGGAACGCCGCCTGCGCCGGTACACCGGGTCGGGGCATCCGGCGGCTGCGATCGTGGCACACTACGCCCCACTTATGCAGCCTCACAAGAACCAACCGTTCCGGGCACGACTGAGTTTTGCCTTCGCCGGGCTGGTCGCGGCAGCCCGTTCCGAGCGCAGCCTGCGACTCCAGATAGCCGCGCTGGTGGCGGTCATTTTGGTGCTGGCAGTGCTGCGGGTGGAACCGTTGTGGTGGGCAATCGTAGGCCTGACTGGTGCCGCCGTGCTGTCGGCGGAACTCTTTAATACGGCACTCGAGCATCTTGCCGATCACCTGCACCCGGAACGCCATCCGCAGGTTCGACTCGTGAAGGATATCGCCGCCGCCGCGGTGCTCGTGGCGGCTTGCGCTGCCCTGCTGGTGGCACTGGCGCTGGCCGTGCACCTCAAGGTCGGGTCGCACCTGTGACAGACACCCACGAGCACGGCGCGGCTTCGCCGGTGCTCAAGCGTGCTGCCAAGCCTAAGGACGCCGGCTCGGCCCGTCATTGGGGCATGGTCCCCCGGCGTGTGAGCAGTGGCGACCTGACGGGCCCGCGCAGGCCAATCCCTGCATGCCTTATGGCCCCGCTCGTACAGAAGCTGCTGCTCGCCACGCTGGCCGCAGCACTGATCTGCGCGGCCCCCGTGCGGACCGCGGGTGCCACCGAGACTGACGTCCCCGCCGGGGCCCCTTCGGCTAGCCCCGACACAGATGCGCAGTGGACATCGCTGAAGCTCGACATAAAGGCGTACTACACCGCTCCGGTGCGCTGGGACCGTACCGATTGGGCGTGGTTCGGGGCGGCGGTCGTAGCCACGGGTGCCGCCCACCACTACGACACAGAAGTGCGCGCGCACTTCGTCACGAGGCAGGGCGCGACGTACGGCCAGAACACCAAGGATCTGAAGGACGCGGCCCCTGCGGCGGCGGTGTTCCTCGGTACCTGGCTCTATGCCGGGCTGATCGACAGCGCCCCAGGTCGCCATGAAGCGTGGGATATGGTGGAGGCGGGGGCGCTGAGTGGCGTTACCGCCTATGCGCTCAAGTTCGCAGCGGGGAGGAAAGATCCCGGCAAGACCAGTGATGTCAACGCCTGGCGCGAAGGGGGCACCTCATTTCCTTCCTTCCATACGACCGCGGCGTTCGCGGTCGGCACCGTACTGGCCGAGTCCGGTAATGACGAGTACCGCTGGCTGCGGCGCCTGCTGGGATATGGGCTTGGCGCGGGAACCAGCTATCTGCGGCTCAAGCACGGCGCGCACTGGCTGTCCGATACCGTGGCCGGAGCGGCGCTCGGAGTGGCCAGCGCGCATTTCGTGCTGAACCGGGGACAGGGGCCCTCGGCGGACAACCACGTGACGATTGTGCCGGTGAACGGTGGCGCTATGCTCACCTACACACGGACCCTGAACTAGTCCGCTGCGGCGCGTGAGGCGCTGTCAACCACCCCGCTGGCCTCCTTAGCCGCTGGCGTGCCCTGTTTGTCGGAATTAGGAGTCTTATGAACCTGCGAAATTTCTGCTGGGTTGCCGGTGTTGCCACGGTGCTCGCCAGCGCAGTCACTCTGGGAGCGCAAAGCGTGCAGACGAACGACACCAAGGCCGAAGGCGAGGCCGACCCGTACCTTTGGCTCGAGGACGTCCATGGCGCCAAGCCCCTGGAGTGGGTGAAGGCGCAGAACGCGAAATCCATCGGCATCCTGCAGGCCGACCCGGACTACGCCAAGGACTATGCGGCGATCCTCAAGGTCATGGATGCGACTGATCGCATCCCCTTCGGCGGTCTGAACCACGACTTCGTCACTAACTTCTGGCAGGACGCGCAGCATCCGAAGGGCATTTGGCGCCGCACTAGCATCGGCGACTACGCCAAGCCCGACCCAAAATGGGATCTGCTGATCGACCTCGACAAACTCGCCGCCGACGAGCACGAGAACTGGGTCTGGAAGGGTGGCGACTGCAGCCCCTCGTACCAGCGCTGCCTGCTGCAGTTGTCCCGGGGAGGTGGTGACGCGGTGGTGGTGCGCGAGTTCGATCTTGCGACCCGCGCCTTCATGAAGGACGGCTTCCAGCTGCCCGAGGCGAAGTCCTCGAGCACCTATCTGGACGAGGACACCGTGCTGTTCGGCACCGACTTGGGCCCGGGCTCGATGACCGCTTCCGGCTATCCGCGAGTGGCGAAGCTGTGGAAGCGGGGCCAGCCACTGGCGGACTCCCGCACGATCTTTGAAGGCAAGTCCGAGGATGTCGCCTCCCAGGCAGTCGTCGCCCATACCCCGGCCGGGACGATCGCGCTCGTGGACCGCGCGGTGACCTTCTTCACCTCGGAATTCCACCTGCTCAAGGCGGATGGCACCACCCAACAGCTGCCGCTGCCCGCGGGCGCTGACCGCAAGGGTGCGCAGGGCGGCGATCTGATCTTCACCCTGCGCGATGACTGGACGCCCGAGAAGAGCGCGCCGATTCCCAAGGGGTCGCTCATCGCCTATCGCGTCCTCGCGCCAGGACAGGTGGGAGCCGTCACGGTGCTGTTCACCCCGGATGCGCACAGTTCCATCGATGAGGTTGGCACCGGGCGCGATGCCGTGTACGCCGCCGTATACCACGATGTCACCGGCAGCATCCATGCCTTCAGGCCGCAGGCCGACGGACACTGGAGCGAGTCGGTGCTGCCGCTGCCCGCCGGCGGCGCCGTATCCATTGTCTCGATGAACGACTTCGGGCCCGAGGCGTATGTCCGTTTCGAGAGTTTCACGATACCCACGACGCTGTACGCCGATTCGGGCGATGGCAAGCCGGTGGCGATCAAGTCGCTGCCGCCGCGCTTCGATGCGTCCAATCTCGTGAGCGAGCAGTTCTTCGCCACATCGGCTGATGGCACGCGGGTACCGTACTTCGTCACGCGGCCGCGCGCGCTGACCGGTCCGGCGCCCACCATCCTCTACGGCTATGGCGGGTTCGAGATCTCCGAGACCCCCAGTTATTCCGCCAATTTCGGCATGCTCTGGCTTACCCGCGGTGGGGTCTTCGTCGATGCGAACATCCGCGGCGGTGGGGAATACGGCCCCGGCTGGCACCAGGCCGCGATCCTCGGGAACCGGCAGAAAGCCTTCGATGACTTCCAGGCCGTGGCGCGCGACCTTGTCCAGCGCGGCATCACGACGCCCGGGCAGCTGGGCATCATGGGCGGTTCCAATGGCGGATTGCTCGTGAGTACCAACATGGTGCAGGCGCCGCGTTTGTTCGGCGCGGTCGTGTGCCAGGTACCGCTGATCGACATGATCCGGTACACCCATATCGGCGCGGGCGCCTCGTGGGCGGCTGAATACGGCGATCCGGCGCGGCCCGCGGACCGGGCGTGGATCATGAAGTACTCCCCGTACCAGAACGTCTCGGCGAAGAAGCGGTATCCGCCGGTGTTCTTCGTCACCGCCACCAGCGATGACCGCGTGACGCCGGTCCATGCGCGCAAGATGGCGGCGCGCATGGAAGCCCAGGGACATGACGTGCTCTTCTACGAGAATACCGACGGGGGTCATGCGGCCGCGGCGGACCATAAGCAGGCCGCGGAGATGTGGGCCCTGAGCTTCGTCTACCTGAAGCAGAAGCTCGGTGGAGGTTCGGCTCCGTGAGTGCGCAACGCCACGGGGGTGGCTGCATGTGCGGATCGGTGCGCTACGCGGTGACCGGCCCGCTGCGCGACGTGGTGGGCTGTCACTGCTCGCAATGCCGCCGGATGACTGGCCACTTCATGGCCGCGACCGCCGCGCGGCTCTCCGAGTTCACGATCCTCTCGGGCGGTGAACTGCGATGGTTCGACGCCTCGGCCGAGGCGCGGCGCGGGTTCTGCGGGCGCTGCGGCTCGACACTGTTCTGGGCCGGCGCCGGCAGGGATCACATCAGCATCGCAGCGGGCACTCTGGACGATGCCAGTGGCCTGGAATTCGCCTGCCACATCTTCGTCGCCGACAAGGGCGCCTACTACGAGATCGAACCGGGCGTGCCCTGCGTGGCGGATGGGAAGTTCTCGGTGGCGATCCCGGCCGCGTGAGCGCGCGGCCCGCCTCGCGACGGCTGCAGCCATTGCCCGCCGCGGAGCGCGTCATGACGCCATGGAAGAACGGCGGCGGGCTCACCGGCGAGATCGCCGTGCACCCGCCGGCCGCGACGCTCGAGGACTTCGACTGGCGCATCAGCTGCGCCCAGGTGGCCGCGCACGGTCCGTTTTCGCGCTTCCCGGGAATTGACCGCGTGCTCGTCATCTTGGAAGGTGAGCTTGCGCTCGCGGTCGCGGGCGGACCCGCGCTGGTGCTCACCCCGGAGAGCGCGCCCTGCGCGTTCCCGGGCGACGCGGCGGCCTCCGCGGGGCCGGTCGCCGGCACGGTGCACGATCTGAATGTCATGACCCGGCGGGGGCGCTGCGCCGCGCGTGTGCAGCGCTGCCTGGTGAAGGATCGCGCCAAGTTCTCCTTCACCACAGCGACCACCGTGGTGCTGGCCTCCGCGAACTTGGTGCTGCACGGGCCTGAGCGCCCGATCAAGCTTGGGCGTATGGATGCGCTGCGCATCGAGGGTCGCCTCGACTGCGAGTTCTCCAGTGTCGTGCCGGGCGCGTGTTTCCACCGCATCGAGATCACGCACACGGCGCGGGCGGGCTAGGCGCGAGTCATGTCAGCTGTCGGCGATCCGACGCAGGCCGCGCGGATCCCGCAGGATGATGCGGTTGTAGCCGGCGGTCACCAACCGCTCACGCTCAAGAGCGGCCAGGTGCGCGTTCACGGTCTTGCGCGTGACGCCAATCATCTCGCCGATCGCCTGTTGGCTCAGGCGCACCACCTGTTCATCCGTTCCACCCTGTGAGGTCGCCATGAGGAGCAGGCGTGATGCCAGCCGCTGGCGCGGCGGGAGTGAGATCAGTTCCGCGAGCGCGCGCACCGTGCGACGGGTGTATCCGTAGGCGGAGGTCGCGAGCGCGCGCCACAGGGTCGGCCAGCGCGAGGCGACTTCGTCAAGTCCGCGCTCCGGCACCGCGAGCACGACACTCGGTTCCGCGCATACCGCGGTAACCAGGCGCGGGCCGCCGCTATAGCGTGTCGCATGCCCCAGCACCGCGCCTGCCTCGCAGTGACCGATCAGCACGTTGCGCTGACCCGCGGCCTGGCAGGAAACGTGCACGACGCCACTGATGACCACGACAAGGCCGCGGTCTTCATCACCCTCCGCCTGCGCCCACTCCCCGGTATTCAGGTGCAGGAGTCTTCCATGGGCGAGCAGTTCCTCGGCAAGCGCCGCAGGCTCACGCCCGAGCCATGCGGATTCACGCAGGACCTTGAGTGCGGCATCGCGCGGGGAACTCATGCCTAAAAGTAACTTGAGTGACTATTGAGGGCAAGGCGGCGTAATACAGTCCCTATCCACAAGGGCGGCAACCGTTGGCGGAGAAGGGCGGAGGCATGAGCGCGAAGGTAAAAGACAAGGTCGTGCGGATCGGCGGGGGCTCGGCGTTCCTGGTCGATAGCGCCCTGGGCGTGCCGCAGCTGCTGCGTGGGGGTCGCCTCGACTACCTGATATTCGACTATCTCGCCGAGGCCTCGATGGGACTGCTCGGGCGCTTCCAGGCCATGGATCCCAAGGGCGGCTTCGGCACGGATTTCCTCACCGTGCACGTGGGTCCGCATCTTTCGGAGATCGCCCGGCAGGGGATCAAGGTAGTGGCGAACGCGGGCGGCCTCAATCCGCGGGGGCTCGTGGCGGCCCTCGAAGCGATGATCAAGGACGCGGGACTGAAGCTGACCGTCGCCTGTGTTGACGGTGATGACGTGCGCGGGCAGGTGGATGCGCTGCGCGCCGCGGGCGTGTGCGACATGTTCACCGGGGAAACGCTGCCTGGAAAACCCATTATCAGCGCGAACGCCTACCTGGGCGCGTTCCCGATCGCCGCCGCGCTGGCCAGGGGCGCCGACATCGTCATCACCGGGCGCGTGGTGGACAGCGCGCTCGCGCTGGGCCCGCTGGTGCGCGAGTTCGGCTGGGGCGCACACGACTACGACAGCCTCGCCGCGGGCACGCTCGCCGGCCACCTGCTCGAGTGCGGTGCGCAGGTGACGGGTGGCACGTTCACCGACTGGCGTGACGTGCCGCGCTGGGAGGACATCGGTTTCCCGATCGGCGAATGCCACGCCGACGGCACTCTTGTCATCACCAAGCCCGAAGGCTCCGGGGGCCTGGTCTCCGTGGGCACCGTCGCCGAGCAGTTGCTGTACGAGGTGAGCGATCCGTCCGACTACATCGTCACCGACGTGCGCTGCGACTTCAGCGAGGTTCGGCTCGAGCAGGCAGGCGCCGATCGCGTGCGCGTGTCGGGCGCGCGCGGCAACCCACCCACGGACAGCTACAAGCTGTGCATCACCTATGATGAGGGCTGGCGCGCGATCGCCTACCAACCACTCATTGGCGAGGAGGCCACGGCCAAGGCCGAGCGCCAGGCGGCCGCGCTGTTCGCGCGTGCCCGGATCCTGCTGCGCGCGCGCCACCTGGGAGATTTCACGGCCACCCGCGCGATCGTCATCGGCGCCGAGCGCAGCTTCGGCGCGCACGCGCAGCCGGGCGGCGCGCGCGAGATCATCGCGAAGCTCGTGGTCGACCATCCGGAGAAACTCGGCGCGGACCTGTTCGCGCGTGAGCAGTGGACCGCGGTGTCCGGAATGTCGGTGGGCACCTCGATCAATCTGGCCACGCAGGTGTCGCCCGTGACGGGCCTGTTCCTGTGCCTGCTCGCCAAGAACGCGGTCATCCCGTGCCTGACGATCAATGGCGCCGAGGTGAGCCTACCTGACATCCCGGGAACCCCCGCCACGATTCGAAGCGTCACCGCGCCCGCTTCACCGCCCGCCCCGCCGGCGGCCGGCCGCGCCGTGGATCTGCTGCGCCTGGCGTTCGTGCGCTCCGGTGACAAGGGACACCTGTTCAACGTGGCGGTGATCGCCCGGGATCCCGCCTACCTGCCATGGCTGCGCGCGGCGCTGCAGCCGGTAGCGGTAGGGGAGTGGTATCGACACCTGCGAGCCGCCGGCCCCCCGCGCGTGGATCGCCACGAGGCGCCCGGCTTTAATGCGCTGAACCTCGTGGTGCACGATGCCCTGGAGGGCGGAATCAACGCGAGCACCCAGCTGGACCCGGCCGCGAAGGGCATGGGACAGATGCTGCTGCGATTCCCGATCATGGTGCCAGCGGAACTCGCCGCCCGCCTGGAGCCCAACGCCGCCTGATGCCAACCCCTAACCGGAGTGTCAAGCCGTGAACGATTACTCGTACCTGATGAGGGGGCTTACCCGCGTGCCGACCACGAGCAGCACGCTCGTGAGTTCCTCGCGTTACCTGAACGACCCGCGCATCCGCGACTGGATGGCCACGCACCTGCTGCGCAAGAACGGGCCGGATGCCCCGACCCCGTCTGACCCGATGCCACTGGTACTCGCCCTGCGCGAGGTGCAGGACATCAACCACATCAACGAGCTGTTCGCCGCCGAGCGGCGGAAGAACGGGCACCTGGACGCCTGGTTTCGCGAAGGGCATATCTCAACGTTCAAGCGGGAGGATCTGAAGGCCTACGCGCCCGGTAGCACGGCGGGGATCCTCTACAAGCAACTGATGGCCAATGACCTGCAGGTCGACATCGTCCCGCCCTACAAGCCCCAGAACGACTACCAGTTTTTCTTCCTGCGCGCGGGGCAGACCCACGACCTCGAGCACATCCTGGGCGGCGGCGGCTTCGACTTCATCGGCGAGGTGGTGCCGTACTACATGCGCCTCACCAATCTCTTCGTGCACTTAAGCCCCGAGCTGGCCGGTGAGCTGTGCGTGTTCTACATGCTCTCCTCGACGCGCATCCTCACCCGCGCGGTGCTGCACTATCCGCAGACCTGGCTCACGGTACTCGATGCCCTGGAACGCGGTTCGCAGGTCGGGCGCGAATCCGCGCCCCTCTATAGCCTGCGCTTCGAGGACATCTTCGAGCTCACCCCAGAGCGGGCGCGCGAAAAGTGCGGCATCCGGGGCGTGCGCCTGGCGGATACTTCCGCCGCATCCGCATTGTGGTGCTAAGAGCAGCCCGATGAGCGCACAGCGAGTCGTTGTGATCACGGGCGCCTTCGGCGTGCTCGGAGCCGCGGTGGCGCGACGGTTCGCGGGCGAGGGCGCGCGGCTGGTGTTGGTCGACCGTGTGCCCGCCCCTCCGTGGGCGCGGGCGGAATTCAAAGCCCCGCACTTGTTGGTTGGCCAGGTCGATCTCGCGGATCCGGCGGCGGCATCCGAGGCCTTGCAGCGCGCCAGCGAGACCACCGGCGGCCTCGATGTGCTGGTGAACGTGGCCGGCGGCTTCCAGTGGCAGAAGCTGGAGGGCGAGCTTGCCATCTGGGATGCGATGTTCGCGATGAACCTCAAGACCGCTGTGGTGGCATGCCGCGCGGCGCTGCCCCATCTTCTGGCCCGGGGCGCGGGCCGGATCGTGAACATCGGCGCGGGCGCTGCCGGCCGGGCGGCCGCGGGCATGGGCGCCTATACCGCTTCCAAGGCCGGCGTCGAGCGCCTGACCGAGTCCCTCGCCGAGGAACTGAAGGACCGGGCGATCACCGTTAACACCGTCCTGCCTGGCACCCTGGACACGCCCCGCAACCGCGCCGACATGCCGCACGCGGATTTCAGCCGCTGGGTGGCGCCCGAGGCGTTGGCGGACGTGGTTGCATTCCTGGCAGGCGACGGCGCCCGGGCGGTCACAGGTTCCGCCATCCGGGTGGTTGGCCGCGGTTAGGCCGCGCAGGCGAAACCGTGCGCTGGATTTGGCGTTTGGCGTACCCGATGGCCCGCCGATGACGCGTACGCGATGGCCCCAGTCCCATTTGGAATAGAGTACGTCGCCGCGGGCTGTCAGGCTCGCCGTGTTCCCTTACCCGCCAAGGAGCGAGCCGCGTGAATTTTGCGACTGACCACCCCTATGTGCTGAGCGCCAGCTGCCCCAGCCGCATGGGCACGACCGCCGCGGTGACCGGGTTCCTGGCGGCGCGCCGTTTCTACCTGATGGAGATGCACCAGTTCGACGACACGATCTCCCAGCGTTTCTTCGTGCGCATCACTTTCTGCGGCGTGCAGGGCGAGAAGGTCGAGCTCGCCAAGCTGCGCACCGAGTTCGAGCAGGTCGCCGCCGCGGAGGAGCTGGAGTGGAGCGTCCATGACACCGCCGAGCGCACCCGCGTGCTCATCATGGTCTCCCACTTCGATCACTGTCTCGAGGACCTGCTCTATCGGCACCGCGCCGGCGGCCTGAAGATGGACGTGACCGCGATCGTCTCCAACCACGTGACGCTGCAGCCGATCGCCGCGCGCCACAACCTGCCGTTCTTTCACGTTCCGGTGACCCCTGCCACGAAGCCCGAGGCGGAGCGCAAGCTGATGGAGCTGGTCGAGTCCACCCGCACAGACCTCGTGGTCCTCGCACGCTACATGCAGATCCTGTCTGATGAGCTGTGCGGCAAGCTCAAGGGCCGCGCCATCAACATCCACCATTCATTCCTGCCGGGTTTCAAGGGCGCCAAACCCTACCACCAAGCCTACGACCGGGGCGTGAAGGTGATCGGGGCGACCGCTCATTACGTCACCCACGACCTGGACGAAGGGCCGATCATCGAGCAGATAGTCGAGCGTGTTGACCACAGCGACACTCCGGAGATGTTGGTGGCGAGGGGGCGGGATTCCGAGCGCCGCGCCCTGTCGACGGCGGTCCGATACGCGACGGAACATCGCGTTTTCCTCAACGGCGGCCGAACGGTAGTCTTCGTTTAGAGACCGGGAACGCCGGGCATGGTATGTTTAGTGGGTGTTTGGCCCGACCGCGTGGCGCGGCCGCGACACAATCCTGTTTCAGGGGAACTCATGCGCCAGCTGGTCGTCGCGTTCTTGTGTCTCCTGGCCGCCGCCTGTGCACAGCACAGTGGCCCCTCCCAGCCTGCTGGCCTCTCGGCCGACGACGCCGCCTTCCAGAAGCGGTTGCAGGAGAAGTTCCTCGACGCCAAGCCCGGCACGGTCATCGAGATCCCCGCGGGCAAACACCCGCTGAACCGCGTGCTCACGCTGCGCGCCAATGGTGTGACCGTCAAGGGCGCGGGCACCGATTCCAGCATCCTCTCGTTCAAGGACCAGATCTCAGGGCCGGAAGGCATCCTGGTCTACGCCAGTGACTTCACGATCGAGAACCTGTCCATCGAGGACTCCAAGGGCGACGGGCTCAAGATCAACGACGGCACCAACATCACCATCCGCGGCGTGCGCGTCGCCTGGTCCGGCGGCTCGAAGACCACCAACGGCGCCTATGGCATCTACCCGGTGAAGTCGCACAACGTCCTGATCGAGGACTCCTCGTCCTGGGGCGCATCCGATGCGGGCATCTATGTCGGCCAATCGACCGATGTCATCGTGCGCCGCTGCCACGTGGAGCAGAACGTCGCCGGCATCGAGATCGAGAACACGATCGGCGCGGATGTTCACGACAACACCGCCACCGGTAACACCGGCGGGATCCTGGTGTTCAACATGCCGAACCTGAGTCAGCCGGGGCACTCGACGCGCGTGTTCAAGAACAAGGTCTTCAAGAACAACATCGCGAATTTCGCCGCCAAGGGCGCGGCGGTCGCCAGCGTCCCCGCCGGCGCGGGCGTGGTGGTCAACTCCAACAGCAAGGTCGAGATCTTCGACAATGACATCGCCGACAACCAGACGGCGAACCTCATCATCTCCGCCTACTTCTCGACGAACTACTACAACAAGCCGGGCATCGACCCGAACTACGACCCGTATCCACGCGCGATCTTCGTGTACGACAACCGCTTCTCCGGCGGCGGCGATTCCCCAGACGGCCTCGACCTCAAGACCCTGAAAGTCGCCATGTTCGGTCTGAACGGCCACTTCCCCGACATCCTCTGGGACGGCTACCGCGACGAGAAGAACCTGGTCAACGGCACGCAGCCGCCCAATGAGCGCATCTGCGTCAAGAACGGCGCCGCTGTCGTCCTGAACGCCGATGGCCCGCACAAGTACAAGAACCCCAGCACCGACGCGGCGGCGTACCAGTGCGAACTTCCCAAGCTGCCGGCCGTTGAGCTGCGCAGCGGGGCCTGAAGGCCGCGCGTGATGTCCCGTTCCCGGGCGCGCCGCGTGGGCGCTCTGCTCAAGGCCGTGGTCCTGGCCGCGCTGCTGGGCGGCTGCGCACGCGCGCCGCGGCCGGCGGTGCACTTCTTCGCCGACGGGCGACCGCAGCGCCTGAGTGACTGGCACGTCGTGTTCCGC
>JANYBG010000103.1 GCA_025360865.1 Pseudomonadota bacterium
GCCTGCGCGGCGCCGGCGACGGCGTTGATCGCGCCAAAGCCGTTGCCAAAGCCCACCTGCGAGCCGGTCTGGGACGAGACCACCGGCAGTCGACTGGTGTAGTTGAGGAAGTAGAAGCCCAGCTGCGTGCCCTGGCTGAAGTTCGGCAGGTAGAGCTTGACGTTGAAACCGTACTGGCCGAAATCAGGGGGCTTGTGGTCTGGCAGCCGGTTGATGTTCTGGAAATCAGTGATCACTCCACCGCCCAGGGACGTGAAGTCCACGCCCAGGTCCGAGATCGAGCCGAAGCCGAGCACCACGCGACGGCCCCCCGGACTGGCGAAATCGTTGGTGCTGAAGTACGAACCCGCGGGCTCGGGCCGGGTCTCGTGCCAGGCGAAAAGGTACAGTAGCTGCGCGCTTAGGTTCTGCGTGATCTGGCTGTTCAGCACGACCATGTTGTCCGGCAGCAGGGCTTCCTTCAGCTCCGCGCCAGGCACCCGCAGCGCCGAGACGTCGAAGTGATTGACCTGGTTGAGGCCGCCCTGGATGAAGGTGCTCTCGCCCCAGCTGACCACCTGCTGGCCGAGCCTGATCTCAGAGGGCATGGTGCCAAGGTTGAAGCGCCAGAACCCGAAGACGTCCAGCAGGCGCGTGTAGCTGCCAACGAGGTTCTTCGCGTCGTGCGACAGGGGCGTGCGCTCGGTGGCGTCGTCCATCACCTGGAAGTCGTACAGCCCGTCGCCGCGCACGAAGATGCCACCGCGATCCTTGTAGTTCAGCGATAGCTCCGTGACGCCTTTGAGTACCTTGCTGTAGAGAGCCCGGTGGAGGTAGTTCAGGTCACCATCGTCGATGTTGGGCGAGTAGCCGCAACCGCCGTTGGCGCTCGCGATCAGGCGGCAGTCGGGGCTGCCCACCCGCCAGCCCTCGCCGAAGCCTATGGTCGTGTCCCAGCTGCCGCTCCAGTCACCACCGCCCTGCCAGCTGATCGCGTGCGCGTCGCGCCCCGCGAACGCCGCCAGCGCTGTGGCGAACACCATGACGGCGAGTGGCGTACGACGCCGCGTTTGAATTTTCCTCACGTGCTCCCCCTGTCCCATCGAAGCCGCGGACGATGGGCCATCCGCCGCCAGACCCACGTTGTGGACGCCTGAACCCTACGCTGATGTCTCGCCCGATCACATGAGCGAAAAGCCGGCTCGCCTTCTTGTTTGTCGCTTCGGCACAAAAACCCTGAGCCCGATGAGTCTATTACCCCCCCGTACGGGGCGGCAAGCCGTTTCAGGCGTGCATGACCTGGAGGATGCTGTGCCTGAGCTGCTCGCTCAACACCCACTGCGCATCCTGGGCCACCCGCATCAGCACCTCATCGAACCCGAGGTTGCCGGCCGCGTCGGCGCTGATCACCGCGCGCCTGCGCAGGAGGCCTATGAAATTGGCGAACAGGGCGGGGTCGAAGAACTCCGGGGAGTTCAACCCGTACAGCTGCGTCATGCGTTGCGCGGTGAGCTGGCAGCGCTTCTCCAGGGTGGCCTGGTCGATGGTCCCGCTTCCCGCGCTCAGCAGTTGCGATACCGCCATGTAGTACCGCTCGATGGTCCGCAGCGTCGCCTGCGCCAGCAATGACAGCTGCATGGCCTGGGCGGAGGCCGGCGGCGCCCGCCGCCAGCCCTCGCCCGCGGCATCGGCCTCGATGAGTCCGAGGCGGCCCATGGCCGCGAGCACCCGTTCCACGGCCTCCGGCACCTCCCCCTCCTCCCAGCGCAGGAAAAGTTCCGCCGCCACATACGGGTAGATGCGGCCGACCAGGCGCCGCAGGTCGCGGGTTGAAACGGCGGCGTTGCCGACGAAGGCGCAGGCCACCAGGGACGGCAGCGCGAACAGGTGCAGGATGTTGTTCCGGAAATAAGTGGCCAGCACCGCGCTCGCCTCGCTCATGCGCACGATGTCCCCGAGCGGCTGCGCCTCGCGCGTGATCAGCTTGAGCTCCACCCCGTAGTCGATCATGCGGGCCCCGCTGAGGGGCGTGACGGATACGCGCTCGCCGTAGGGGAATTCCACCAGAAGGGCGCGGTATAGCTCCAGCTGGCGCACCAGGTCCCCCTCGGAAAGCGCCTGCCGCGGCATGGCCAGGAGCGCGAGCGCGAGCAGGTTGATCGGCGTGACCGCGGCCGCCGAATTGATATTGCGCATGATCGTGACGGCCAGCTCGTCGACCGCCGGGCCCACCCAGGGCATGCGCGTGTCGTCATCGAAGCGCTGCGTGCGCCACTGCCCGCCATGCCGGTCGAGGATCGCCTCGAGCGGGATCGGCTGGCCGAGGTTCACGTAAACCTTGCCAAAGCGCTGCCGGAGGACGCGCCAGGAACTGATCAGCCCGAGGACGCTCTCCTTCTCCTTGGGGCGCCCCGAGAGTTCGCCGAGGTAGGTGTCGCCTTCGACCAGGCGCTCGTAGCCGAAATACACCGGAATGAACACCACCGGTCGCACCGGATCCTGCAGGAAGGTGCGCACCGTCATGCCGAGCATGCCGGTCTTGGGTTCCAGCAACCGCCCGGTGCGGCTGCGGCCGCCCTCGATGAAGTACTCGAGCGGGTGGCCGCGCGCCATGATCGCCCCCAGGTACTTCATCAGTACCGCGGTGTAGAGCATGTTGCCGCGGAAGGAGCGCCGGATGAAGAAGGCGCCGCCCTTGCGCAGGAAGCGCCCCACCACGGGCAGATCGAGGTTCACCCCGGCGGCGATGTGCGCCACCGCGTAGCCGTGCACGTAGATCACATAGCTGAGCAGCAGGTAGTCCATGTGGCTGCGGTGACAGGGCACATAGACGATCTCGTTCCCCTCCGCCACCTGTTCCAGGCTCGCGCCATGCCCGAATTCGACGCCGTCGTACAGTCGGTTCCACAGGCGCGCCAGCACGCTCGCCATGAAGCGCACGAAGACGTGCGAATAATTCGCGGCGATCTCCAGCGCGTAACCACGCGCCCGCAGCAACGCCTTGCGGCGTGGCAGGCGCGCCGCGCGCACCGCGCGACGCACCGCGCGCGTGCGCAGCACCGCGTTCACGAGCGTGCGCCGGTGCGAAAGATCCGGGCCGATGCGGGCCGCCCGCCGCCGCGCGTACAGCGCGCGCAAGTCGCGGGCGACGCGCCGCCCGCGCACCGCGACCGGGAGCTGCGCGCCCAGGAGTTCGCGCAGGCGGACCGGCTCGTCGAGTTCGACCAGGGTGTCACGGGCGTTGAACGTGACCTGCATGAACTTGCGCAGCCGGCTGGTCAGCGCCCAGTCGTCCACCAGCAGCAGCCGCAGCCAGGAGGCCTCGCGCTGCGGCGCCCTCCCCCAGTAGACCGCCGCGGGGACCAGGTCGAAGTCGGCCTCGGGATCATCGCGCAGGACCTTGATCATCCGCGCGAGGTGCGGCGGCGGCCTGCGGTCCAGGCGCGCCCCGCCGAGGCCGCGCTGCTGGGTGAGGAAGAAGTGGGCACGCAGGTCCGGGCTGCCCTTCAACAGAAGCCCTCCGGGGCGCGGCAGCTTCAGCTGCTTGCAGGCCTCCTGCAGGAGCGCGAGATCCGCGACGCTGCGCCGCTCCAGCACGTAGCAAACCGGGTGCGCGCGTCCCCGCAGCAGCGCCACGGCGTTCTCGGGGCGCACCTTGAAGCGCGCCCACAACACCACCATGCGACGCAGCAACCAGTTCATGGCCGTTATCATGTACCCGTCGCCGCACCGCGGCACGCGAACGGGGAATGGTTACCAATGGGCGCATTCACGGGCAGGACCATCCTGATAACCGGGGCCTCCGAGGGCATCGGTCGCGCGCTCGCTCTGGAGCTGGCGCGGGCTGGCGCGAATCTGGTGCTCGCCGCGCGCAACGCGCGACGACTGGAGGCCGCGAGCGGTGAGTGCGCCGCGCTTGGGGCGCAGGTGGAGACGGTGGTGACGGACGTGGCTTGCCCGCGGGACTGCGTGCGCTGCGTCGAGCGCGCGGTGACCCGCTTCGGGGGACTGGACGCCTTGGTCAACAACGCGGGCATCACCATGTGGGCGCGCTTCGAGGACGTCAGCGACTTGCGCGTGTTCGAGCGCCTCATGCAGGTCAACGTGCTGGGCAGCGCGCGCATGACCGCCGCGGCGCTGCCGCACCTTAAGACCACGCGTGGACTTCTCGTCGCCGTCGCCAGCATCGCCGGACTCACGGGGGTGCCCGAGCGCACCGGCTACGCGGCGAGCAAGCACGCGATGGTCGGCTTCTTCGAGTCACTGCGCATCGAGCTGCGCGGCAGCGGGGTGGACGTCACCATCATCGCCCCGGATTTCGTGGTCAGCCAGATACACCGGCGCGCCATCGGCGCGGACGGCGAACCCCTGGGCCAGACCCCGATGGATGAGCCGAGGATCATGAGCGCGGAACGCTGCGCGGCGCTGATCGCGGGGGCGATGCGCCGCCGCCAGCGACTGCTGATCACCTCCGCGCGTGGGCGCTTCGCCCGCTGGGCGCGCCTGGTGGCGCCGGCACTGGTGGACCAGCTGTCAGCCCGCGCGATCCGCGAGCGCCGCTGACTCACTCGAAGGCGATCGCGGGCAGGTCGAGGGCTATGAGGAAGTACTCGAACAGGTACTGGATCACCCGCAATTGGTTGTGCAGGCGATGATCGCTTTCGAGCAGGTGCAGCGCCGCCTTGTAGGTCTGCGCGAAGCGCACGGAGTGCTCGTACGGCACCACATCGTCGCGCCAGCCGTGCACGATGCTGGCGGAACAGTCGACGATCCCCGGGCGCAGCTCCGGCAGCCCCTCCATGTAAAGCGCCGGCGCCATCAGGAATATGCCGCGCGCATGCAGCAGCGATGCGGATGCCACCGCCACGTAGCCGCCGAGGCTGGAGCCGACGAGCACCAGGTCGCCGCTGAGTTCCTTGCAGAAATCGACCAGCTTCGCCACGCGCGCGCGTGGCTCCTCGATGCCGCGGTAGTCGACCGAGTGCGACTCGTAGCCCTCCGAACGGGCGACTTCCGCCAGGGCGGCGATCTTGCGCCCCCACGGACCGCTCTCCTTGCCGTGGGAGAAAACGACGTGTCGGGCGGTCACGGCTTCTTGCATGGCGTCATCGCGGTCACTGTGCGCACGGATCGCATGCGCGAATAATGCAGGCAATGGAAAAGTTAAGCCAATCAGACCGCCCGGGCTGGCAGTTCTGGATCGACCGCGGAGGAACATTCACCGATGTGCTCGCCCTGTCACCGCAGGGCCAGCTACACGTGCGCAAGGTGCTCTCGGTGGCTCCCGACGACGCCGGCGACGATCCGGGTATACGGGCGGCGCGGGCGCTGGTCGCCCAGACGCGTGCCGCAGGGGGGCGAACCAGCGTCGACTGGGTCAAAGTCGGCACCACGGTGGGGACCAATGCGCTCCTGACGCGCACCGGGGAGCCGGTCCTGCTCGTCACCACGGTCGGCTTCGCCGACGGGCTGCGCATCGGCTACCAGAACCGCCCCGACATCTTCGCCCGGCACATCGTGCCCCCCGGCCGGCTGTACGCGGAAGTGATCGAGGCCCAGGAGCGCATCGACGCGCGCGGCGAGGTGCTCACCGCCCTCAACCTCCCGCGGCTGCGCGCCGAGCTCGCGCGCGCGCGGGGCGCCGGCCGGCGCGCGGTGGCCGTTGTGTTCATGCACGGCTGGGCCTTCCCCGAGCACGAGCGCCTCGCCGCGCGGTGCGCCCGGGAGCTGGGCTTCGAGGAAGTCTCGGTGTCGCACGAATTGTCGCCACTAGCGCGCTACGTGACGCGCGGTGACACGACGGTACTGAACGCCTACCTGTCCCCGGCGCTGGGTGCCTACGTGTTCGCGCTGCGTGAGCAACTGCGCGAGCTCGACCCCGATGCGCGCCTGGCGCTGATGCAAAGCAACGGCGGACTCGCCGACGCGGCGGACTTCCACGCCATGTCGAGCGTGCTCTCCGGCCCCGCGGGAGGGCTGATCGGCATGCGCTGGGTGGGCGCGCGGCTCAACCTGCCGCGACTGATCGGCTTTGACATGGGAGGCACATCGACCGACGTGTCACTGATCGATGGCACGATACCGCAACGATTCGAGCACCTGATCGCCGGCGTGCGTCTGACCCAACCCATGCTGGATGTGCACACCATCGCCGCGGGTGGCGGCTCGATCCTCAGCTTCGGCGATGGACGCCTGGCCGTGGGTCCGGCTTCCGCGGGGGCGCGGCCGGGACCTTCCTGCTACGGTCGCGGCGGCCCACTCACGCTCACCGACGCGCAGGTGCTGCTCGGCCACCTGCGCGCCGATACGCTGCCGGCGGTATTCGGTGCCGACGGTCGCCAGCGCATCGACGAACAGGTGGTCGCCGCGCGGTTCGATGCGCTTACCGCGCAGGTTGGCGCCGCCGGCGGCACGCGCGAAGGCCTCGCCGAGGCGTTCCTTGAGGTCGGCGTGGAGGCGATGGCGAACGCGATCCGCCAGGTGTCCACGCGGCAGGGAGTGGACGTGGCTGACTTCACTCTGTTTTGTTTCGGCGGGGCCGGTGGCCAGCACGCCTGCCGGGTCGCGCGGGCCGCCGGCACGCGACGAATCCTGGTGCACCCGCTGGCGAGTGTCCTGTCCGCCTTCGGTGTCGGCGTCGCTGACCGCCTGGCGGTGCGCCGCGCGAGCCTGCGCCTGGGGCTGGACGAGCACGGACTCGCCTCGGCCTGCGCCGGCCTCGACCGACTGCAGGCGCAGG
>JANYBG010000105.1 GCA_025360865.1 Pseudomonadota bacterium
TATTCCTTGACCTTCGGGAGGCCGGCGAAACCTACAGCAAGCATCGCGTGATGTGACTGATGCGTGTTAACAAGATCCGAGCAGTCCGAGGCTATCGAACCCGGCACAGCTCCGCATCCAAGCCTTCCGAGGCGATCCCGAATCTTCTTCAGCGTAATTTTGACGTTGCGAGTCCAAACAAGGCGTGGGTTACGGATATTACGTACATCCGTACGTGGGCAGGCTGGCTCTACCTCGCTGTAGTCATGGATTTGTTCTCCAGAAGGATCGTCGGGTGGTCGACACGACCGACGATAGCCCGCGAGCTCGTACTCGATGCAGTGCTGATGGCCGTACGACGTCGGCGACCACGACAGAACCCTCATCCATTCCGATCAGGGCTCTCAGGCAGCGACGATTGGCGGAGGTTTTGCAAGACAAACAATCTTGAACCGAGCATGAGCCGGCGCGGAAACTGCTGGGACAACGCGGTTGCGGAATCATTTTTCAGCAGTTTTAAGAAGGAACGCATCAAGAAGAAGATCTACAGAACCCGCGAGCTTGCACAGGCCGAGATAGCTGACTACATTGACTCCTTCTACAACCCAGTGCGTCGTCATAGTCATCTAGGCGGCGTGAGTCCCGAGCAATTCGAAAGAGCCGGACGAAGACGCCGACGTGTCCAGTGAATCCTGGGAAGTCCAGTTTTGCGGACCGCGGATGGGAAAAGCCGGGTGCTTAGTAGTTTCGTGGCGCCCAAGTGTAAAATGTCGTGACCTGCAGCAATGGCGAATCCTCAGCACGCCTTTGTGTTCGGTCCCGCTTGAGATCTTCGCCGCCCGTGGACCCATCGCGCTCCAGCTTTCTAATCGGTGCCTACGCGCGTCGCATGCAAACTGACGACCCGCTGTAGCGGACCGCCGACTTCCCCGATATCGCCCGTTTGATTGAACGATACAGGGGTAAAGTCTTTGTACACCTCATGCCACAACATCATTTTCTGGCCCTGCGAAAAAACCAGATTGACAGTCAATTGTTTCCCGTCCCAGCTGAGTTTGCTCCGATAGTACGAGTCCACGCTACAGGCACCCGAACCGGTGTTGTTGCAAAGCATGCCTCTGAGAGAGTGGGTGTCGTTGTCCCACCAATGAAGGGCTAGCACATACTGCAGGCCTTGCTCCGAAGGGATCTGCTCTTCCTCCATCAAGACCAAGCCGCCCAGACCCAACCGCCAGATCTGTTCGCCTTTCGGTCCCGCTCTTGTAGCAGCCACGTCGGTGTCACCTACTGGAGATACGGACCAACGACCCTTGATGGCTCGGACTAAGGACGAGAAGTCGGTCGCCGTTGCCGTACTCGGAGGTGGCGCGCCGGAAACATCCGCGGCAACTCCGGCTGTTGACAGCCAACCGGCGGACAAGGCCAAAACGCCGACAGCCACGGACCTAATCCGCCCTTTCCTAAGGTTTGAGTTCATCGATGCTCCCCGTTCGGCAGATGCTGAGAACAGGTATATCTGCGCTCGCGGACGAAGGCGAACCCAAAACCCGCCAAGTTGAGTGGCCGTGATTAACAGGCGTAGGGATAGCCGATGCCGGTCCATTCCCTGAGAAATGTGCCCTCGGCGTCGAAGATCTGGAGGCGCATGTTGCGCAGAGCAGAGCAGTGCTGTTCTGAGATCGGTATCCTGTTCATTGGACCTCTTTATCGGGCAGTAACCTGTAGCAGGCGGCGGCATATCACTCTCACCCTGGCTTACCGTCGACTCGCGGCCGCCAAAGTATGGGTGCGTAGACGCCGAGGAAGAGCGCGAACGCAGTGCCCCAGCACAACGCGGCGAGTATGATCGTCGAAATGTAGTTCATGTGAAATGCTGTCAGCCCGAAGACGCGGATCAGGGCTGCGGCGGTGAGCATCAGGTATGCGAGCGTCGTGAGCGGATGGACGGCGAGGGCACGGCCGGTATGCCCGAGTGACGCACGTGACATGACCGCCACGATCATTGTGGTCAACGCGCCGATCGTGAGCGCATGCAGCCAGAACGCGCCGACGGCGGACCCAGACAGCAGAGCGATGGCCTTGAGGGCGAGGCCCACTGGCAGCCACGCGTAGCTCAGATGCAAGACCCACACAATCGGCTGTCGCAGGGTGCGCCAAGTTGC
Organism: Pseudomonadota bacterium; assembly: GCA_025360865.1. GTDB lineage: Bacteria > Pseudomonadota > Gammaproteobacteria > Steroidobacterales > Steroidobacteraceae > 13-2-20CM-66-19. The sequence continues at coordinate 2,142 of JANYBG010000105.1, forward strand.
CCATTGCAGCAGGCGTGTAGTCTGGGCGAGCGCTGCAGATGCGGCGATCCAGCCACTCAAAGCCGGGGAAGCGTCGAATATGTCCGTCAGGGTGACTAACGCCATCGAGGATATGGCGAGGGCTGTGACGAAGCCGCGATCGCGCACGGACGCACCGAGCGGTTTCAGGGCGGAATTGGTGAAGGCCGGGATGATGCGGCCACCAATTACTGTGACCATCAGCAGCGCCAGATCGATGCCGACGTGTAACGCGCGCAGCGCGCCCGGGGGGTTGCGGCGCAGAAGAGCGACGTGGAAGGCGAGGTTGCAGAGCCACAGAAGCCCTAGTACCAGCAGCAAGAAGCCATTGCGATTGCGCGTGCTTAGCAACGGTATTCCCACCAGCACGGCCAGAACCAGCAGGAACGAAAGATCGATCACCGCCACCAATGGTGCGGGCCATACCGCAGAGCTTGCGATCAGTAGTCGCCCCGCCAACCAGATCGCCGCGAGCAGGACTAGAGGGGAGCCAGAAAACGGCTTCCCTCCGGTCCAGTTCGGAACAGCGGTCAACAAGAACCCGGCAATTGCACTGCCGATGAAGCCGAACAGCATCTCGTGTGCATGCCAGAGTGTGGGCGGCCACGAAGTGCCAAGGGGTGTTCCGAGCGCGAAATTCGCCGCCCAGATCGGCACCAGCAGCAGTGCCGCGCAGCCGGCGAGCAGGAACTGCGCCCGAAACCCGTGTGCGAACAAGCTCGATTTCACGTGTGCTTCATGTCGAGCTGCGTGTATCGCCAATTCCGCGAGATTCGGGCGGCGATTGAGCGGCCGCGGATTACCTTGGTCACAGTTAGGCCGTCCATAACTAGCATGCTGGCGGCATCGGCTGCTAGGCAGCCATCTGGTTTATACGTAAGGACGCCTCAGTCGGTGAAATGTCACCCTGATCTGGGTTGCGCCTATACAAACGTCGCCGCGCGGCCGGTTGTCCTTCACCAAAGCGCAGGACATACGGAATAATTAATGTAGTTTCGAGCGTCAATTCATCGCACATTGTGTTATGCCGTTTCTTTTGCGCGGCTGCGATGTCACGCATACCACGGATCGCGTCATCGGCGCGGCACAGCATCTGCTCCGCGAGAAAATAAACTCTGCGTGGAGAAAAATTGCTCACGCGCCAGCGTAGAAAAGCATGTGAGATCGAAAGCGAGCTATTTCTCAAATTCCAAAATCGCGAGATTACTCAAATGTGGTCGCCGGTGTGAACTGACCAGGCAACGAGTTAGACATGGGAGTGAGAAGGGCCTCCCATCCGAAGCTAGGTCGCCTTGGCAGTCCACGACATGCACCAGCCGGTGGCCTTGACGGCCTTGCCCGGAAACAACAGACACGGACCTTGCGCCGAGCCTGCGGCACCCTGGAACAAGCTGCAGTTCCCGCACTTGCTGCCAGGCGTGGCACCCGTGGCTTTGCTGGCATCGGCGACGTACTTCAGCGCCTTTGCCGTGGGATCTTCCTCCGTGACCAATGGGGTGTCGGCGCCGAAAGCTGCGTGCATACTGATCGCGGAGAGGGGCACGAGAACCGTACCCAATGCTACATTCTTCAACAGCTGGCGCCGTGAATCATTAAGAACTGTCTTCATAGGAATCTCCTGCGACACGAGGAATCAGGGTCCGCCGAGGGGCAGCGCCGAAACTGGTAGCCCCACCCCCAAGCCGGTGGGCAAACCGTAGCGACGGGGCTTCAGAATTGTGACTGTCTGCGGTGCCCAGTCAAGGCTGGGCCTCCAGGTAGGCGGCGATGGCCTGCATCTCCGCAGCGCGCAGGTTCTGCGCGACTCCATGCATGACGGCAACGTTACGCATGCTGCTCTGGAATGAGGCCAGCTGCTTTAGCACGTATTGAGAATGCTGACCTGCGAGGCGCGGGAAATCCGTCAACCCGTGCGCATCGGGTCCATGGCAGCTGCTGCAGGCTGGCACACCTTCACCTGCAATGCCCTGCTCATAGATCTGTTTACCAGGGCTTACGAGGGGTGAGTTCCCGCCAGAGCTCGGCTCCGCGTTCTGGGCGGAGTAGTAAGCGGCCAGTGCCTCGATCGTGCTGTCGTCCAGCTCGCTCGCCATACCCCACATGTACCCGATGGCGTCCGGATCGCCCCGACTCTGGGCGCGGAACGCCTTGAGCTGCGCGGCGAGGTAACTCGCCTTCTGTCCGGCAAGACGCGGGAACTTAGGCTGACTGCTGTTGCCGGTGGCACCGTGGCACGTGCCGCACACGGTGACTGCGACCTTTTGGGCGTGCGCCCTCGTCGCGCCATCGATCTCGTCTGCCCTTGTCACGGCGCTTGCAAAACCGAGTGCGACGGCACCGGTAAACCCCAGCGCCGTAGCGGACCAGCGCGCTGTCCGGTGAGGGCGGTGAATTTGTTCGATGTCATACATGCGCGTCACCTCAGTAAGCGAACCAGAGTAGGAGGTACACGGTGTTGTTGTCCGAGGCGTTGCGGCCCAGCCCGTCGTAGTTGCTGCCCGCGCCATTGAACTTGTTGAAAGCGGTGTACTGCGCGGAGATTTTCACGTTGAGCCAGGGTACGTAATTGGCTTCCGCAACCCACCCACGGGTATCCGGTGAACCGTTGGCGCTCGTCACCACGCCCGGGCCACCGATCGGGCTGGCAGGATACAGCCCGGCATCGCTACTGCCCGTGGTGGCAAAGTAGCCGACCGTCCCGCCGATCCGGCGCCGATGGTAGTACGTCACCCACGCACGATTGGTGGTGAGGGTGTTGGAGGGGTTGAGCGAGGCGCCCGTGGCAAAGCTGGCATCGAGCGTCATCGCCTCGTGGATGTGGGTCGCACCCACAGTAACGATGTCGTCTTCCCCCATGAACTGATACTGCAGGTCCTCGGCGACATCCTTGAATTGATTCAGCGGACCGCGCAGGGGTGCCCCGGCACCCGGGTACAGCCGGAACTGCGCCCCATAGGCGCCCAGTTCGAGGGAGTGTCGATCCCAGTTGTGCTCGTAGGCGACGCGCCAATAAGGCGCGATTCCTGACATCACGTTTGATGCCGTCCCATCGAGCGGGCCGGAACCGCCGGTGAGGGCGTTGGTCGAGCCCTGTTTCGCCGAACGGTACCCGCCAACCTCGGCATAGAGCGACTCATTCCAGAAGACATACCCGGTCAGCCCAGCGACGTCCTGCGCGAACGCGCCGTCGATTGCGGTCCCGGCGAGCGGCGACACGTTCGCGTTGCTGGCCTCGAAGGGGAAGCCCCACGCGGGCGTAGTGTTCCACAGGTCCTGAACGGTCGGGTTGTTGTTGAGGGACACTCCGTAAGTCAAGGGGCGGTTGTCCGACATCAGCGTAGTGTCGGCAAAGCGCAGGTCGGTGTTGTCGATGCCCATTGTACCGGAGTCGTTGGCATAGGTGAGCTGGAAGAAGGCGCCAAAGTTCGGGGCGATCTTGCCGGCGTAAAACAGGCTCAGCTGCTGCGGGAAGCCGGCGGTTCCGTTCTGCGCGACCCCAGGGGCCCCGGCGCTGGAGAGATCGGGCACCGCAGTCTTCATCTGGGTGTAGGAGATCTGGGCCATGATCGACAGCGGTACTGTCTGCGCCAGGCCTAGCAGCTCCTCTTTCTTACTGTTGACGTCGCGCACCTGCTTGACGTTGGTCAGGATGTAGCCGTTGGCCTTGAAGACGCGACCAAAGTGCGTAAGTTCGGGAAACACCGTGTGGCATGCCTCGCACGCCATGCCAGTCTGGCGGGCAAAGCTAGGGACGGCCTGCGCTGGCGGTGGCGCAAAGAGGCCGGCTGCAGCCAGGACAGTGACGCAAGCGAGAGCCCGGGATGCTGAAGCGAGGGATCTGCATGACATGGGTCTCTTCCTCAATGTGGTCTGCCAGCACCTATAGTTCTGTATGTAGAGTAGTCGAAGTTGGACCAAGCGGTTGGCCTAACCGGCGGCGAAGGCCGACCAGAACCTCACCGGCATTTCTCGATGTGGATGTGAAGGTTGCTGCCTCCTCCTCTGGTCAACATTGTACGCCGGACACTGGTCAGCCCCGCGCGCCGGTTGACAACCCATAGTGCTTATCGATCATCATTAACGATGTTTCCGGTTAGCCGCTCAACACCAAAGTCGTGAGGCCGTCCGAGATCGCCTGTGTAATGTAGCTGTGGCGGCACGAATACAAGCAAACGCCGAGGGGTAGCTTAGTCGGCCCGGTTTTACCAACGGCTTCAGCGGCAAGCCGAACGCCCTCTGTCCATTCGGCACGTATCCATGGCGTGCCATCGTCGCGAGAGAGTAATGGCGCAGCCGGGCAGTATCGTGGTTGTCGGCGGCGCTGGATGATGCACTGTTCGCAGGAGCAGTGGGTCGGCCCTGGACGGCCAGTGGGGACCATCCCGCAGGACTGCGAGCGCCAGAGATCCCAATCGAGCTTCGGGCTAGGAGAACGCACTAGGGGCCGCGTGGCGGCCGCTTAGAAGGCTCCGGCCTGGGTCCACGCCGAGCTCCCTAGTAGGGGCACCGCACCACAAGCACTTTTCGAAGTGGGGTAGGTGGGGGGGTATCTTAGGAACCAGCGCGTGGATTCCTTTTTTAATCAGTTGACTAGAAAGGAATTCGATCCCCTTCCGCTCACCATTAATTTCAGTGTTTTGTGATAGGCCGCCACATAGGCCCCTCGCCGTAAGTGTGCGGTAAGTGCGCCCCGGCATCCAGCGCCCGCGAGGTCACGACAATGCCCACTGATCCCGAAGCTCTATATCTGCAGCACTTCCCCGAGGTCGGGCGAACGGCTGACACGAGCACCAAAGCCTCAAATGGGCGTCGGGGGGGGCGAACGGGTAGGGGGTAGGGCAATCCCTGCTTTTCCAAGCAGGCGGGCTCGAGCACTAAAGCGTGACCGAATGTCTAAAAATTTGCTGAGCGAGGCCACTCGAAGCGGTTGCTTCAATTCCCTGCCGACGCGCGCGGCGGACCCGCACGGTGCTCGAGTGGCAGTCTGACTGTGAAAATGGTTCCTCTCTCGGCCGACGATTTGACAGCAATGGTGCCCCCGTGGCCGGTTGCGATCTCGCGGGCGATAAACAACCCGAGTCCAAGACTTGATGCAGGCTGTTTCACTCCCTGTTTTTCGCTTGCGATCTGCACGAGAGGATTGAAGATCACTTGCAAAGCCTTGGACGGAATGGGGACCCCCTGATTGCGGACCGCAAGCTCGGCCTGGTTTCTATGCTGCCGAACAACCAATTCAACCGGATATGCCGGGTCGCCATGCTGAAGTGCGTTTCTCAGTAGGTTGTCCAAGACCTGTCGAATCCGGGGCGCGTCAACTGACAAATGAATATTGGAAGCAATATTCGCAGTCATCGCGCGATTAGGGTGCGCGGCGCAAATTTCATCGAAAGTTTCTCTGCACCATGCGCTGAGATCGACGGGCTTAGGATTAACTTCGATTCCCTTACCCAATCGGGTGCGCGTGTACTCAAGCAGTTCGTCGATCAGTTCCTCTGTTACAGCGATCCCTCGCGTACCTATGCGCGCAGCTTTCGCGATTTGAGCCGGCGTGGCACCTTCGCGTCCCAGAATATCTAAGCACGCGCTGATCGTGCTTAAAGGACCCCGAAGGTCATGCCCCAGAACGGCGAGAAAGGTGTCGCGCGAATCGTCGACTCGTTCGGAGTATGCTTTTATGGATTCCGCAAGTGATTGATCGATACTCTCGTTAAAACGCGTTACTTGTTCCAAGACCCCGACCGCTTCGGGGTCCACGTGCGATTTCCAGAGCCTCAGCACAGTAGCGCGCAACGCCCGGTACTCGGCTGCTACTTGGACAAGATCAAAGCCGTCGCGGTGTCGCAGTGCGCCGTGAATCGATGCGAAGGTTTCACTGGCGGCGGCGGAGATCTGAAGGCCTCTGGACTTCGAGTCGCGCTCGGATTCGGTCTGTGCCGATTCGATGTCCTTTGCAACGGTCAACAAGATCAATCCGGCGTGATCCCGCAGAGCAATCTTTGACATACCGTCCGCTACCGTGCCCAAAGATCGCGCGAAGCACTCCCACTCGGTGAGAATGGACTCAATGTTGCCTTCAATAAATTTGCTTAATCGCATGAGTTGACCGGATGCGGAACATTGTATGCTACGTGAGTAGACGCGTCACATGCCGACTTACGGCCCCACCCTGCAGCGGCCATGAACCTGTTTCAGGCGTTATTTGGCTCCCCAGCACGGCCTGCTCAAGGACGCCGGGCCCCTCGTCCTCCACTTACGCTGTCCCAGCGAGACCCAATTCATGGTCAATACGCGACCGGACTCGCAGAGATCGCATTCTGGGCGTTTCCGCCGCACTTCCCTGGCGGGCCTTTCAAGTCAAGCCCGAGGAGTGAGACATTCCGCAGACGGTCCTCGGCCGTCCATTCCCCGAATGTGATTCGCACTACGAGCTGCGGCCTCGTGCAGTTGACCGTATAAAACCGGACAGGGCGTGAGGACTCGTTGGTAGGTTTTGGTCGACGACGGCGTACAGCCATCAACGGTGCGTTGTGTACGAGCTGGCGGGCTATAGTCGACCATCCGACTATCTCTCTGGAGAACAAATCTATAACCACAGCAAGTAGAACCAGGCTTGCCAGGTACACCGGTCTCCCGAAGCTCGAGTGACAGTCTTGGCGGCTCCTTAGATCCCGTGGCTCGTTGCGAATGACAAGCAATCACCTAAGTTCCCAGCAGCGGCGCCATTCGCAACTCGCTATCAATAAAATCAAGCCGCTGTCGGCGGCTACAAGCCAGTCGTAGGCATTGGCTGACAGCTCCGTCCGGGCACCGGCGCATGGACATCGGCCGGGCGTTGAAAGGTCGCTTAGCTGGGCACGCTCTGGGTAGCGATGGAGGCGTGGCTCGACAAGTCTGATAAAGTCAAACACTTATATAAACAGCCGATCCCCTCCGCTCCAACATTTCCCGTCCGACCACCTGATTGGAACCCATCGCAGGCTCCCAGCGCGTCACGTCCCAGTGCCCCCGTAGCTCAGTGGATAGAGCGACCGCCTCCTAAGCGGTAGGTCACAGGTTCAACTCCTGTCGGGGGCGCCAACAAATCAGACACTTGCGCCGAATCGTCCTCGCTACCAACACCCGCTGCTACCGTTTTGCTACCGGTTGCGGCGAAGAGCAGGGCGGCTGCTTTCTCGCCTGCGTTGGAAAGCGCCTCGGGCCAAGCGTCCGCGTACTGGTCCATCGTGAATGCCACGCTGTGATGACCCATCAGCGTCTGCACGATCTTCGCGGTCTCGTTCGACTGGATCAGCGCCGTCGCGTACGAGTGGCGCAGCATGTGGAACGTGCCAGAGACCGCCACTCGGTTCGGGCACTTGGCGTCAGGGCCCGTATTCCTGAGCAGG
>JANYBG010000136.1 GCA_025360865.1 Pseudomonadota bacterium
AGAACGAGCACACCAAGCTCCAGGTCCTCTACCACGGGCTTCAGGGCGAGCGGTGGGCATCGGCCGAGCGCGCCCGGGAACTTGCGATCGCCGGACACGGAACCTTCGACGGCCGTTTCCAGCCGCACCCGTAGGCGCGGACGCACATGGGTTTCTTCGGCACCTTCTGGACCTGGCTCAACACGCAGCTCGCCGACTACATCGGCGCCAACACCGCTCTCGTCGCCCAGGCGCTGGAGCCCGCCCTCGTGACCCTGGCGACCGTGTACGTCATGGTCTGGGGCTACCTGCAACTGACCGGGCGCATCGAGGAGCCCTTGGTAACCGGCGTCAGGCGCCTCGTGACCCTGGCGATCGTGCTTGGGGTAGCGATGCACCTGTGGCTTTACGACAGCGTGATCGTGGATACCTTCTATCGCGCGCCATCCCAGCTCGCCGCGGCGATCGTCGGTGCCAATGACCCGGTCGGCATGATCGATGTGATCTGGGCGCGCGGCGGCGCGGTCGCCGGGTTCCTGTGGAACAACGGCGGAGTCTTCAGCGGCGACTTCGGCTACTACATCGCGGGAGCGGCGGTGTGGATCCTCATGGGTCTGTTGTGCGTCTACACGATGTTCCTGATCGCGCTCGCCAGTATCGCGCTTGCCGTGCTACTCGCGCTCGGTCCTTTGTTCCTGACGATGCTGCTGTTTGAGAGCACGCGGCGCTTCTTCGAGTCCTGGATCGCCCAGCTGGCGAACTACGCTCTCATCACGATCCTCACCGTTCTGGTCGCGGCCCTCCTGCTGCGAGTGCTCGAGTCGTACGCGACCCAGACCGCGGCGCTCGGCTCGGCCATTGTTACCGTGGATGCACTCGACATGCTGCTGATGAGCGTCCTCGCTTTCCTGCTCATGCGACAGGTGATGCCGATCGCCTCGGCGCTGGCCGGGGGACTCGCGCTGTCGAGTTTCGGCGCTGTCAGTGGCGCGGTCCGCTGGGGCCTTCGTCAAGGCAGCAGCGCCGGGCGGGCCACCGGGGCACTGGCGGGCGCGGCCCTGGCCGCGTCCGCGCCGTCCGCGGGCGTACGGATGAACGTTCAGCGGATAAGTTGGCGCGCGCCCTGAACCTGAGCCGGAGTGATTCATGCGACCGTTCCCCACCGCACTCCTGATTCTGCTGGCACTGGGCCTCGGTGCCTGCGCCACCCATAAGCCGCCACATTGCTCGGGGACCCTTGAGCCTATCAATACACCCGCACCTGACCCCAGCAAGGAACACGGCGACCATGGGCAATGATCCCCTGAAGGCCTACTTCGGCGAGGCCGCCAACTGGGACCAGGACCGCCACGCTCAGGCGCGGCAGAGCGCGCGGCGCGCCTGGCGCGTCGCGGCCGGCGCGGGCTTGTGCGCAATCGCCAGCACTCTCGCGCTGACCATGCTAACGCCGCTTAAGCGCGTGGAACCGTTCGTCGTGCGCGTCGACAACTCCACGGGCGTGGTCGATGTCGTACCCGCCTACCAGGGTGGCGCCGCGCTCGAGCGGAGCGTAACCCGCTACTTCCTCAGCCACTACGTGTCGACCTGCGAGCGCTTCAATTTCGCGACCGCGGAGAGCGACTATGAGGAGTGCGGTGCGTTCCATTCCGCCCAGCGCAACCAGGCCTGGTACACGCTTTGGAACGCCAATAATCCCGCCTCGCCACTGAACCTGCACAAGGATGGCGGCAGCGTGCGCGTGCAGGTCGAGTCGGTGAGTTTCTTCGAGCGAGGCAACGGCGTCACGGATCTCGCGCAGGTCCGCTACCTGAAGGCCGAGCGGGCGGGTGGGGGCGCGACCGAGCGGGTTACGCACTGGATCTCGACGATCCAGTACGTCTACGTGGCTCCGTCGCAGGACCCGCGCGTGCGCCGGTGGAATCCCCTTGGCTTCAAGGTGGTGGAACTCACCGCCGAGCCGGAGGTCGGTGGCGCGGTGTCCAGTGACAAGCCTGGCTGACATGAGGGGAGATCCGCGATGACCCGAAGTTCGAGACCCGCGCGCATGCCAATCACTGTCGCGGCCGCCCTGATCCTCGCCAGCGCGGCGCGGTGCGCACTGGGGGATGTGGCCGGCGACGCTCGAATCCGCACGGTCGTGTATGCCTCCGATGAGGTCTACCGGCTGCGTGGCTACGTGGGCTACCAGGTGGACCTCGAATTCGACCAGGGCGAGGCTTTCCTCGGCATGAGCGCCGGAGACGTTGAGAGCGTGGCCTTCGGC
>JANYBG010000137.1 GCA_025360865.1 Pseudomonadota bacterium
GCCCGTGGCCTGGCCACTGAGGTCATTGCCTGTCGGCGACCGGAAGTCCTTGTAGGTCGAGTCGATGTAGGTGGCCATCAGCTTCACCCGCAAGGCATCCGTCGCCTGCCAGCGCGTCTCGAAGTCCACGCCCCAGGCGTGCACGTCGCTGATAGTCACCTGGTAGCTCGGGATCGCATTCGCCGGGTTCTGCAGGTACAGGTTCTGCAGGTTGCTGTAGTCGTAGCGGTAGGCCGAGGCGTTGACGAGCAGCCTGTTGCCGAAGAACTCGCTCTTCATGCCGATCTCGTAGTTGTTGACGCGCTCGGGGTTGTACTTCGCCCCAGGCGACAGTGCGTTGTAACCACCGGCCTGATAACCCTTGGCGTACGACAGGTAGTACATGAGGTGGTCCCGCGGCTTGTAGTCAAGCACGACGCGCGGGCTGGTGTCGTTCCAGCTGTCGTGGTACCGCAGGGGCGCGTTCAGCGACGAGGCGAAGTTGAAGGCGACGTTCTGCGTGTACGGAAACGGCGGCAGCGGGAAGCCCAGCGCGCTCAGTGCCGCGAGCCCGGCGTCGAGTCCGTCCGCGGTGCGCGTCGGGCTGTACCAGCTGAAGTCCTTGGAGTCGTGCGTGAAGCGAAGACCTGTGGTCAGGTTCCACCTCGGGGCGATGTGCCAGATGACGTCCGCGTAGGCGGCGACCGCGCGCGCGTAGCCGTGGTTGTACATGTTCTCCTGCCAGGTTTTCCCCAGCAGGTTCACCGGGATGCCGAACTGCGCGGCCGCCTGGCTGATCGGACCGTAGATGCCACCGGGCAGCGTCTGCGTCTGCGTGAGCAGCGTGTCGATGCTGTCGGTGTAGAGGTTGACCTGGCTGTCCTGGTGCGCGTCGTCGTAGTAGTAGCTAACGCCACCCACCCAGTCGGCCAGCCGCGTCTTGCCGCCGAGCGTGAACTCCTGCGAGAAGCTCTTGTTCTGCTCGATGTTGACGTCATCGAAGTAGAGGTAGATGCGGTTCGTCCCGTCCTGTTCCTCGCGGTTGTAGGTGTTGAAGTGCCGGTAGGCGCTGATCGAGGTCAGGTCGCCGAAGCTGAACGCGTGCTCGGCGCGCAGCGTCAGGCCGTCGTAGCTGCGGCTCTCACGCGGGTTGACCGTGTCCGACAGCAGTGGGCTCGTGAACGGATTGGTCCAGTTGGCCGGATCCGATGGCACCGGCGGCAGCCCCGGGGATGCCGGCAGAGCGGCGATGCCGATCGCGGGCCGCGGCGGCTGGGATAGGTTCTCGTGCTCGTAGATCAGGCGGAACGTGGTGTCCCCGGGAGCGCGCCACAGCAGCTGCGCGCGCCCGCCCCAGTCCCCGGCGCGGTTGTAGCGCACGCCAGTCGCCGCGTCCCGCGACCAGCCCTTGCTGCGGTTGCTGACGAAGCTCACGCGCGCATCGAGGTCCGAGGTGAGGGGGGCGTTCACCATGCCCTCGTAGTACTGGGCGCCGTAGTTGCCGAAGCGCGCCCTGGCATCCGCCGACAGGGTATCGGTCGGGGAGTTGGAGATCACGGAGATGGCGCCAGCTGCGCTGTTGCGGCCGAACAGGGTTCCCTGCGGGCCCTTGAGCACCTCGATGCGTTCCACGTCGTTGAACAGCAGCAGCGCGCCACCGGTCTTGCCCGCGTACACGCCGTCCTGGTAGATGCCGATCGGGGAATCCGTGCCGATGCCGAAGTCCGAGACGTTGATGCCGCGCAGGGTGTAGCCCGGCTGCGTCGGCTGCTCGCCGCTCACCTGAAGTCCGGGGATGTAGCCATTCATGCTGGACAGGTCGGTGGCCGCCAGCTTCTCGATCTGTACCGAGTCGACCACCTGCAGGGTGATCGGCACGTCCTGCGAGCTTTCCGTGCGGTGCTGCGCCGTGACTGTCACGGTGGTGAGTTCACCGCTGTCGATCATGGTCGCCGAACTTGCCGGGGCGTCGACCGCGGCGGCCGTCCCACCGGCGCACAGTCCCAGCAGCGACAGGTAAATCGAATGGCGGCGGATACTCATCTTTAGATCTCCGGTATTGCGAGCACTCAAGTGCCGCATGCCCCCGGCATGGCGGCGATCCAGTCGCGAATCAGCGCGAGGCCCTCGCGGTGCACGGTGCCGCGTCCCTGCTCGGGCATCATGACGCCCGGCTCACGCGAGGCCAGCCGGTACGGCAGGATCGAGTCATCCGGGTGTCCCGGGATGATGTCGATCATGTGGTCACCGGTGCCGCGCCCCGCGGCGACCGGTGGCTTGCAGACCCCCAGGCGCCGATCGGTGGCGACCGCGGGCTCGAAGCTCAGGCCCGTCGTGTTGGCCGGTCCTGTGTCGCTGTGGCAGTGCGCGCAATTCACGTCCAGATACGCGCGCGCGCGGGCATCCAGTGAGCGCGTGGTGTCGCGCCAGCTGGCGTTACGCGGAATGTCCGCCGCGGCGGGGACGCCTGTGAGGTAGCCGACCTTCTCAAGGTGCGCGAGCTCGTTCTCAGGACCCGGCCCGTAGTTGTAGTCGCGGTTGAGGTGACGCGCCTTTAGCCCGAGGGGACCTAAGGTCTTGGCGTTCACGTCCGTGACGTGGCAGCCCGCGCACTGGTTCTCGTTCGGCACGACGTAAATGAAGGCTTCATTCGCCTCCCCGTCGGCGACCAGTTCAAGTGGCATCTCGTCGCCGGTGCGCGCGAGTTCCGCGTCCGTCTGTTGTGCGTTCCAGACGTATGGCAGCGCCTCCCAGCCATGCTCGCGCCGCACCAGCAGGCGCGTTTCGATGAGGCGGACATTGGCAAGATCGAGCCCCAGCCCGGCGAAGTCCTTCGACTGGTCATTGGTGCGCGCCACCGCGCTCGCGGCGCCCTGGGCGCGCGGGTAGTAGAAAGTCTTGCTCAGGATCGTGCCGACCGGGAAGTCGAAGGCGCGCGTGGGGTCGTATCTCGCCGCGCTGCCCGGGGGCATCCACACCGTGCGCAGCTTGTGGGCGTAATCGCTGAACAGCGGGGTATTGAGGTCGTAGGGCACCACTTGCTCGTTGAGCGCGAGAGTCTTGGCGTCGCGGAACACGACGTGCCAGTCACTCAGGCGCTGCGGTCGCCCGTCGGCGAAGAAGTGCACCGCCGGCCGCGGCGCGCGCG
>JANYBG010000015.1 GCA_025360865.1 Pseudomonadota bacterium
CCGAGGTCACCGAGGCCAGCCACCTGCTCGACTGGATGGAAGGCGGGCACTTCGTGCTACTGGGCTACCGCCGCTACAGCCTGGAACGCGGGCGCTCCGAGGACCGACTGGTCCCCGACCGCGCCACCGGCCTCGGGGTCCTCAGCACCGCGCGCCGCGCAGGCCAGCGGCGCGCGGCCACGCTGTTGCGCGGCGCCGTTCGCGACAAGGCCCGCGAGCCTGAGCTGCTGATCATCACCAAGGCTAACTCGACGGCGACGGTGCACCGCGGCGAGTATCTGGACTATGTCGGCGTGAAGATCTTCGATCGTCGTGGGCGCGTCACAGGCGAGCACCGCTTCCTGGGACTGTGGACCTCGACCGCCTATAACGGCAGCCCCCGTGACATCCCTGTGCTGCGACGCAAGGTCGACGATGTCATCGAGCATTTCGGGCTGGATCCGGCCAGCCATGACGGCAAGGCCGCCCTCAACGCGCTGGAAACGTACCCGCGCGATGAGTTGTTCCAGGCTGGGGTTCCGGAGCTGATCCGCATTGTGCGTGGCGTGGTGAACCTCTACGAGCGGCGCACCGTGCGCCTCCTTGTCCGCCGCGACCCGTACCATCGCTTCTACTCCTGCCTGGTGTACGTGCCTCGTGACAGATACAACACCGAGGTACGCGAGCGCATCGAGCAGATCGTGCGTGAGGGCTTCGGGGGGACGGAGGTCGAGAGTCAGGCACTTATCTCAGGATCGAACCACGCCCGTGTGCACGTGCTGGTGCGCACCGATCCAGACAAGCACCTGAAGCCGAATTTTGGGCAGATTGAGCGACGCATCGCCGAGGCCGCCCTCACCTGGGTCGACCGGCTGCGCGCCGAGCTCAGCGAGAGCCGCGGCGAGGCACCGGGGCTTGCGCTCCTCAATCGGTATGCGCACGCCTTCCCGCTCGCTTACCAGGAGGACGTCGCCCCGCAGGACGTGCTGGAGGATCTGGGGGATCTTGAGCTGTTGCGCGCCTACCCGCGCGCGCTGCGCTTGAACCTGTATCGGCCGCCAGCGCAGAAGCAAAAGCGCGTGCATCTGAAGATCGTGAAGTTGGGTGATCCGGTGCCAATCTCGGACGTGCTGCCGATGCTCGAGAACTTCGGCCTGCGAGTCATATCCGAACGCCCGTATGAACTGGGCTGGCCGGAAGGCGGCGCGGCCTGGATACAGGACTTCGAGCTCGAGCAGCGCGAAGGCCTGATCGTCGATATCGGGCGCATCGAGGCCATCTTCCGCGATGCTTTCGCCGAGGCGTGGGCGGGAACCATCGAAAACGATGGCTTCAACCGCCTGTTACTCGCCGCGGAGCTCGACGCGCGCCAGATAGTGATCCTGCGAGCCTATTGCCGCTACCTGCTGCAGACCGGTGTACCGTTCAGCCAGGCGTACATGGAACGCACGCTCGCGGCGAACCCCCTGATCGCCAAGGACATCGTGCGGCTGTTCGAGACCCGGTTCGATCCTGAAACGCACAAGCAGCGCGGCAACGATCGCAAGGCGATGGGCATCGCCACACAGATCCGCTCAGGACTGGACGCGGTCAGCAGCATCGACGATGACCGCATACTGCGCGCCTACCTCACGCTGGTGCAGGCGACGCTGCGCACCAACTTCTACCAGCACAACGCCGAGGGGCTGCCGAAGGCCTACGTCTCGTTCAAGCTGGACCCCTCGAAGATCCCCGATATGCCGCTGCCGCGGCCGAAGTTCGAGATTTTCGTCTACAGCCCGCGCGTCGAGGGCGTTCACCTGCGCATGGGTTACGTGGCGCGTGGCGGCATTCGCTGGTCCGACCGCCGCGAGGATTTCCGCACGGAAGTGCTTGGCCTCATGAAAGCGCAGAACGTCAAGAACACACTCATCGTGCCTGTCGGCGCCAAGGGCGGCTTCGTCGCCAAGCGGCTCCCGGCCGCAGGCACACGCGACGAGATCCAGGCGGAGGTCATCGCCTGCTACCAGATCTTCATCCGCGCCCTGCTCGATCTGACTGACAACATCGTGGCCGGCCGCATCGCCCCCCCGCGGCTCGTGGTGCGCACCGACGGCGATGATCCTTACCTCGTGGTCGCCGCGGACAAGGGTACCGCGACGTTCTCGGACATCGCGAACGCGATCGCGGCCGACTACCACTACTGGCTCGGCGACGCGTTCGCCTCCGGTGGCTCCGCGGGCTACGACCACAAGAAGATGGCCATCACGGCGCGCGGCGCCTGGGAATGCGTCAAGCGTCACTTCCGCGAGATGGGCATCGACACGCAGAAGATCGATTTCACGGTGGCCGGGATTGGAGACATGTCGGGGGATGTCTTCGGCAACGGCATGCTGCTGTCGCGCCACATCCGCCTGCAGGCTGCCTTCGACCACCGGCACATCATGCTCGATCCGGACCCGGACCCGGAGGCGAGCTTCGGGGAACGGGCGCGCATGTTCGTGTTGCCCCGCTCGAGCTGGGACGATTATGACCGCAAGAAGCTGTCGCGCGGCGGCGGTGTCTACGCCCGCACCGCGAAGTCGATCACGCTGTCGGCGGAGGCGCGCGCGCTCCTCGCCCTCGAGACCCCAGCCGCCACACCCAACGAGATCATCCGCGCGATCCTGCGGATGCCCGTCGATCTGCTGTGGAACGGCGGCATCGGCACGTACGTCAAGGCAAGCGATGAGCGCAATATCGAGGTGGGAGACCGCACCAACGACATGCTGCGCGTCGACGGCCGCGAACTGCGCGCCAGGGTCGTCGGCGAAGGCGGCAACCTGGGGCTCACTCAGCGTGGCCGGGTCGAGTACTCGCTCGCGCGCGGGCGGGTCAACACGGACTTCATTGACAACTCCGCCGGGGTGAACACTTCGGACCTCGAGGTCAACATCAAGATTCTCCTGAACCCACTGGTGCACGACGGCCACCTCAAGCGCACGGATCGCAACCGCCTGCTGGTGCGCATGACCGACGAGGTCGCAGCCCTGGTATTGCGCAACAACTACCTGCAAAGCCAGGCGATCAGCACCATGGAGCTGCAGTCGGCGGCCCGCCTGCCGGAGTTCCAGCACCTGATACGCTCACTGGAACGCTCGGGGGAACTCAATCGCGCACTTGAGTTCCTACCCACCGACGATGAGCTGACAGAGCGCCGCAAGCGCGGCCACGGGCTAACGCGCCCGGAACTCGCGATTCTGCTCGCGTACAGCAAGATCTGGCTCAACACGCACCTGCTGGCCTCGGACGTTCCCGAGGATCCCTTCCTCTCATCGGAACTCGCCCGCTATTTCCCGCCTCCGGTCCGCGAGCGCTTCCCGCGCGCGATCGCGCGTCACCGCCTGCGCCGCGAGATCATCGCGACCGCGACGACCAATAGCGTCGTCAATCGCATGGGTCCGACGTTCGTGACGCGCGTCCAGGATGACACGGGCGCCGAACCCGCCCAGATCGCCCGCGCCTACACCGCGGCGCGCGAGATTTTCGCGATGCGCGAGGTCTGGGAGCAGATCGAGGCGCTGGACAATCGAGTGACGGCGACGCTCCAGTCCGAGGCGGCATTCCAAACCAGTCGCCTGCTGCGCCACGTCACCTACTGGCTGCTCACCGCGCGCACTCACTTGCAGGTCGCCGCAGCCGTCGCGGAATTCCGCGCGTCCGTGGCCGAGCTCGAGGGGGAAATTCACGCGGTGCTTACCGGGGCGGAACTCGCGCGTTTCGAGGAAAGTCGTAAGCGCTTCGTGGAAGGGGGCCTGCCGCAGCCACTCGCGACGCGCATCGCGAGCCTCGAGACGCTGAACGCCGCGCTCGACATCGCCGAGATCTCGCGCACGCACCACGCCAGCGTCGGCGAGACAGCGCGGATCTACTTCGAGGTGGGCACACGCATCGGTTTTGACTGGCTGCGCGCGCGTATCGAGAAACTCACCGTTGACGGCCCATGGCAGGCGATCGCCCGCACCGGACTGCGCGATGCCGCCCTGCGCGTACAGCGTCGCCTCACGGAGCGCGTGCTCGCGCGCGAAGTTCGTGGCAGCGCCCAGGCGCGCGTGAACGCGTGGGTGGAGTCGGCGGGCAAGGACCTGTCGCACTGGCAGCGCACGCTCGCGGACATGCGCACCGCGGGTGCTGGGGATTTCGCGACGCTGAATGTCGGCGTGGAGGCCGTGCGCAAGCTGGCTAGCTAGTCCCACGCATGCAAGAAAAAGGAAATTCCGTGCCCGGCAAGCTGATCCTAGTACGACATGGCCAGAGCACCTGGAACGTCGAGAACCTATTCACCGGCTGGACGGACGTCGATCTGTCACCACTGGGGCGTGAAGAGGCGGCCCGCGCCGGGCGCGAGCTGGTCAGGGACAAGCTGACGGTCGACGTCGCCTTCACCTCGGTGCTCAAGCGCGCTATCCGCACCCTGTGGATCATGCTCGATGTGATGGAGCGAATGTGGATTCCGGTCGAGCGTTCGTGGCGACTCAATGAGCGGCACTACGGCGCGTTGCAAGGCCTCGACAAGGCGCAGACCACCGCGCGGCACGGCGCGGCGCAAGTGAAGGTCTGGCGCCGCAGCTACGACATCCCGCCGCCGGCGCTCGCGCCGGAAGACCAGCGTCACCCGCGCTTCGACCTGCGTTACGCCGGCCTGGATCCGCGCGACCTGCCTGGCACCGAGTCACTCAAGGACACGCTGGCGCGCGTGCTGCCGTACTGGAACGCGCGCATCGCCCCTGAATTGCGCGCCGGCCACAACGTAATGGTCGTCGCGCACGGCAACAGTCTGCGCGCGATGGTGAAGATGCTCGACAACGTCAGCGAGAGCGAAATCACCGAGCGCAACATCCCGACCGGGGTGCCGCTGCTGTACGACCTCAACGCTGCGCTGAAGCCACTGGGAAGCCGCTACCTGGGCGACCCGGCCGCGATCGCCGCGGCGGCCGAGGCCGTGAAGCGCCAGTCGGAGAAGCGCTGAGGCTCAGGCCGCCCAGCCGTCGTAACGGCCGCCGAGCTCGGACGCCAGGGCCGTCAGGCGGCGGCTGGTCGCCTGCATCTCCGGCACAATGAGCCGCATCGTCTTCGAGGCATGCAGGCTGAAGCCCGCTCCGTCTTTCATCGGCTGCACGTCCACGCTGAATTCCGGCTCTAGTCGCGCGCGGGCCTGCTGGCAGCTGCCCTCATCTGGCAGCGACAGGAAAAAGTCCACGCGGTAGTCGTTGAAGGGCGCGTAGCCCTGCGATCGCAGCGTTCCGATCATCTGCTCGTCCCAGGTCTCCGAGCGCGACCGCGTGACCGCCCGCAGCTTGAAGAACACCCGCGCGACGATCAGTCCGAGCGCCCCGAGCAGCGCGACGAAAAACCAGCTCTTCAAGCGTTCACTCCCGGCGCTTCAACGTGGGGACTTTCCGGGAAACTGCGGTTTGCGCTTGGCTAGGAAGGCGGCTATGCCCTCCGCGCCCTCCCCGCCAACCGCGTGCCGCGCGATCGTCTCGCTCTCGAGGATCATCTGCGACTCGAACGCGCCCAGCGAATGGGCCAGCAGGCGCTTGGTCGCCCCGTAGGCGCCACTCGCGCCCTGCGCAAGCTGCTCGGCGATCGCCAGCGCGCGCGCCAGCAGCTGATCCTCGGCGACCACCTCGTTCACCAGCCCCCAGGAGAGCGCCTCGCTCGCCAGCAGCGTGCGATTGAGAATGAGCAGTTCCATCGCGCGCCGAGCGCCGACGATCCGTGGCAGCAGGAAGGAGGTGCCGCCATCGGGCGTGAGTCCGGCCGCGGTATAGGCGAGGTTGAACTTGGAGTTCGCCGCGCACACCGCTAGATCCGCCATCGCCATGAGTCCGACGCCCGCGCCCGCCGCGGTGCCGTTCACCGCGGCGATAACCGGGGCGTCCATGCGCGTGAAGTGAGCGATCGCCGAGTGCAGGTACGTGGTCAACTCGCGGATGTAGTCATCCGCGCCGGTCTCGCGTGAGGCCATGGCGCGCAAGTCGCCACCGAAGCAGAAGTTGCGCCCAGCCCCGGTGAGCACTACCGCGCGCACGCTGGCGTCACGGGCGCAGGCCAGGGCCGCGGCCAGCAGGTCCATCGCCATCTCGAGATTGAGCGTGTTCGCGCTCTCGGGTCGATTGAGCATGACGAGGGCGACTGCCCCGCGGGTCTCGACCTGGACGCTGGGTGTGGACACGATCGCGCCTACTCGTCCGGCGCGATGCTGACGCGTAGGCCGGCCAGATCCGCGGTGAACTCGATCTGGCAGGACAGACGTGAGCCTTCCTGGTAGTGAGACAGCTCGGCGAGCAGCTCGCGCTCGTCGGACATCATCGCGGGCAACCGCGACCGCCATTGCGAATCAACGTAGACATGGCAGGTCGCGCAGGAACACATGCCGCCGCATATGGCCGCCACGCCGTAATCCAGTTCGCGCAGATTCTCCATCACCTTCAGACCGGTCTTGGCGTCGACCTCGTGTTCGATCCCGTCCCGATCCATCACCCGCAACAGCGCCATGCAGTACCTCTGAATAATCAAAGCTTTGCCAAGGGCGAACGGTGCCCCCGGTCGGCTAGTTTGCCGGTTCGGTATCCGCCCCGCCAGCCCAAAAGTCAGCCGATTCAGCCGGGCGCCAGAGGACCCAGTATCTTCATGACGAACACGGCTTTCCGCGAGCCAGCACTGAGGTTCTCGAAGGTGGCGCGCAGTTCGCGTCGCAACGCGTCCATGACCGTGTCATAGGGCCCGAAAACCTGCGTGCTCATGCTGTTAGTGACGATGCGCAGAGCCTGCTGCGATTGCAGGCGCCTGATGAAATCCTTTATATCGGGCGCGTACTCCTCCCGCAGCGGGTAAAGGCTGATCTCGACACCGATTTCCATGCGCGCGCCCCCGGACAACCACGGACAGCGCAGTATTGCACGCTACCCGAGCGCGGCTGCGGCTATGATCGCGCCCGGAACAGGCTCTCGGGTCGGACAGGCGGATAAGGAACGATGAGACGCAAGATCCAGGTTCACCAGGTTGACGCGTTCACGCACCAGCCGTTCACGGGCAACCCGGCCGGGGTCGTTCTGAACGCGGACGTGCTGGCCGAGGCGCAGATGCTCGCGATCGCTCGCGAGCTCAATAACTCCGAAACGGCGTTCATCCTCGCCCCCGACGCCGACGACCACACTGTGCGCGCGCGCTTCTTCACCCCGCACAGCGAGGTTGGCTTCGTCGGTCACGCGACTGTGGCCGCGCACTACGTGCTGTCGCGGCGCCATGACGCCCCGCGCAGGCAGCGCCAGAAGTCAAAGGGCGGCATCGTCGACATCGAGGTGCGTGGCACCGGCGCGGAGCGCGCCATCGCGATTCGGCGTGAGCCACCACAATTGGGACGCGAGTTGAACGCTCGGGAGCGCCTCGCCGTGCTCGACGCCCTGGCGCTTGCCTCGGAGAGCCTCGACACGCGCATCCCGCTGCGCATCGTTGGAGCAACCGGCACGCGCCTGATGATCGGCGTGCGCGGGCCCGAGCCGCTCAAGCATCTCAAGCCCGATATGCAGAGGCTGACCACCCTGTCGGCGCAGATTGGCGCGGCGGGCTACTTCGTGTTCGGGCTCACGCCCGACGAGCCTGACCACCTGAGCGAGTCACGCATGTTCTGTCCCGCGCTGGGTATCCTGGAAGACCCGGTCAGCGGCAACGCCCACGGCCTGCTCGGGGCCTACCTAGCGAGCCTCGGGATTTTACGGCCGACCGGGGAGCGCGCGCGGTTCACCGGAGTTCAAGGGCACTCGATGCATCGCCCGGGTCGTGTCGAGGTGGAGCTTGAATTCGTTGGCGAGGATGTGTCGGGCGTGTGGATCAGTGGCCAGGCCGTATCCATATTCGAAACCGAGATCGAGCTCTAGCCGTTGTGGAGGCGTTCCAGCCGGCATTTAAGCTCGCCGATCTGCCCACGGGGGCCATGCGCGCGGTGACGCTCGGCGGCCGTGAGGTCGTGGTCTGTCACACCCGCGAGGGGGTGTTCGCCCTCGACAACATCTGCACTCACGCCGAAGCGCGCCTGTGCGAGGGGCGGCTGCGCGCCACCCGACTGGTGTGCCCTTTGCACGGCGCCTCGTTCGACGTCCGCGATGGGCGGGTACTCGGACCGCCCGCCACGGTGTCGCAGCCGACCCATCCCGTGCGCATCGTGGATGGGACCGTCGAGGTCGCCCTCAGGCGCTAGCTCGCGCTCCGGCGCGGCGCACGAGCCACGCGGCCGGCAAGGTCACACAGGCGCCGACCAGAAACGGCGCCGCGCTCCCCAGCAGCGCGTAGATCGACCCGGAGGTGAATGGGCCGATGACGCGCGCAAGGCTCGCGCTGGAGATGTAGGCCCCCATGACAGCGCCACGGTCGTGCTCGCCTGACTGACGGGACGCGAGCGCGGAAGCGCTCGGGCTGTACGCACCCAGGCCCAGGCCGCACAACAGCAAGCCCGCCAGAGTCCCCGCGAAGCTTGGAGCGAGGGCGAGCGCCAGCAGCCCCGCCACGTACGCGAGCACGCCAAACATCGCCAGGCGGGGTTCTCCGAACCGTGGCACCAGCACGCGCACGATGCCGCCCTGCATCAACAGCGCCGGGATCGCGCCGGCGAGCAGCAACAGGCCCACGGTTCGCGGTCCGAACCCGTAGCGGTGGAATGCCCAGATGGCGAAGATCGACTCGAGGACCGCCTGCGAGTAGGTGACCGCCAGGGTCGGGCCCGCCAGCAGCGCAAGCGTGGGCCGCTCGCGCAGCAACAGCCAGGCCCCGCGCCGGGATCCGCTTGCCGGCCGCGCGCCGACGGCGTTGCTCTCGGGCAGCACGAAGCGCACGAGCAGGATGGCGAAGAGACTGGTTCCGGCTGAGACCGCGGCTGGCAGCGCGAAATTGGCGCTGGCCGCCTCCTTGCCCGCGAGCAGGCCGCCCAGGGGCTGTCCCAGGGTGAAGCCGATGCCGATGGCCGCCCCGATCAGCCCGAGCGTTCCGGCACGCTTCTCCGGGGGGCTGATGTCCGAGGCATAGGCGAACGCCGCGGCGATGTTACCCGCCATGAGACCGGCGAGCATGCGCGAGGCCAGTAGCCACCAGATGTTATGGGCGAAGCCCAACATCACGTACGAGAGAAAAGCGCCGGCGAGGCTGCTCATCAGGATGGGGCGGCGCCCATGGCGATCGCTCAGGCGACCCCACAGCGGCGCGGCGATCAGCTGGCACAGCGCATAGCTGCCCAGCACCGGTGTGAGCAACGGTGGCGCCACGCCGAAACGATCAGCCATGTACGGGATCAATGGGATCAGGAGGCCGAACCCCAGCGTGTCGATCACGCAAAAGGCGAATAGCGCGGCGAGCTTACGACGCATCCGGCTGGGGTCCCGCGCGGCTGCGGCTAGTGGCCGGGAACGATCGAGGACAGGTCGGCGCCGGGCAGCGCCGACGGCGGCAGGAAGTCGCGCGCCCCGCGAATGACCAGATTGGGTATGCGGGCGTCGTCCCAGCCAGGCTCGCCCGTGGTGGCGCTGCCGGTGCGCAGGATGACGATGCCCATCGAAGGCACGATCCACAGGCGGTTGCCCTCGGCACCCCCGGCGACGAAGGCGTCGCGCGCCGCGTAAGTCTCACGCCCGGGTGCCGGCCGGCCGGCGACGCGCACGAACATCCCGAAGTCCGGAGCGTTCTTGCCGGGCGAACGCATCGCCGCCACCCAGCCGGGCCGCATGAGTTCGTCCCCGCGGTAGTTGCCATCGCGCAGCAGCAGCTCGCCGATGCGGATCCAATCCCCCTGCTGGCTGATCATGCAGCAGTCCGCGTGCGCGGCCCCACCGGGGTGGTCGAGCCACATCCACGCATCACCTGCGCCGATCGGCCGCCAGATGGTCTCGGAGACGAAACGCGCGTAGCGCTCACGAGTGGCGCGCTCGAGCACCAGCGCCATCAACTGCGGATCCGAGGGCTGCTCGAGGCGCCGCGACCCCGGTGGCGCGGTCAGCGGACGCGTCATGAGGGAGGCCGCGAGGTCCAACGGGTTGTCGCCGGATCCCGCGGTGGCGAGGCCGCTGGAGAACCGCAGCAGGTCGCGCACCGTGATCGCGCCGCGCGGGTCATCCGCCCATTCGGGCAGGATGACCCCGAGCGGCTCGTCGGGCCAGCCGATTCGGCGGTGTGAGATCGCATTTCCGGTCGCAAGAGCGACCAGTAACGGGGTGAGCGCTCCCGCGTCGATAAACGTGCCGAAGGAGGTGCCGCGCCAGTAGCGCTCGAAGACTATGTGATCGTGGCGGCTGACGATGAGCGCCTGCGCGCCGTGATCGCCGGCGTAACGAGCGGCCTCTTCGAGTGCCCTGGCATCCAGCAGTTCGCTCCCCGGAAGAACGCGGGGCGCCGCGGGTTGATGACCGCCGGCGATTGTGTCGCGCGGCTGATAAATGACGGCGCTGCGGCGCGAGAGCGCCTGCAGGTAGGCCGTCCAAAGGGATGGACCAAGTACTAGCGGGACCAGCAACAGTACGAACACGCCCACCAGGGCGGCCAGCTTCGGCGGGGGGCGCGGCATCGGCGGCATTGGAGCACAGTTGCATGGCCGGAATCGGGTATTCTCGCGCGCGAAGGCCTGCCTGCGGGCCTTTAGGGGACTCCATGCGCCTGCGGCTATTCGCGCCTCACTACTGGCCGACCTGGATCGGTCTCGGACTGCTGCGCCTGCTGGTGCTGCTACCCTTCCCGGTTTTGTGCGTGGTGGGTCGCGGACTCGGTGCCCTCCTGCTGCGCCTGCCGCTGCGGTTCGCGGCGATCGCCCGCCGCAACATCGAGATGTGCCTACCGGAGCTGGACGCCGCCGGACGCGAACACCTGCTGGCCGAGCACTTCGCCAGCCTCGGCATGTCATTCGTGGAGATCCCTCTGGCCTGGTGGTGCCCGCCGGCGCGGATGGCGAGACTGATCCGCACCGAGGGCGGCGAGCATGTGCACGCCGCGCTTGCTCGCGGCCATGGCGCGCTGCTGCTCACCGGTCACTTCACGCTGCTCGAACTCGCCGGCCGCGCGGTCGCGATGATAACCCGCACGGGATTTCTCTATCGCCCGCCGAAGAACGAGGTCCTCGCGTACGTGCTCGGCAAGCTGCGCGGCCGCCATGGCGGCCATGCGATCCCGCGCGACGACATCCGCGCCTTCATCACAGCGCTGAAGCATAATGAGGCGGTCTGGTACGCTCCTGACCAGAGCTTCCGCAGGAAGGGAGCGCAGATGGTGCCCATGTTCGGCATTCCCGCGGCGACCAATACCTTCACCTCACGCCTGGCGCAGATGACCGGTGCGCCGGTGCTGCCCTACTTCCTGCAGCGCCTGCCGGGAAGCCAGGGTTACCTCACGACGATCTACCCCCCGCTGGAGAACTTCCCGACCGACAACCCGGCGGCGGACGCCGAACGCTTCAACCACATGATCGAGGCGCAGGTACGCCGGGCGCCCGAGCAGTACCTGTGGATCCACCGCCGCTTCAAGGGGCTCTCGGCCGACTACCCGGACTTCTACGCGCGGGAGGCCCCGCGTCAGGTGTGAGCGCGACCCCGGCGGACAATTGCGACATCCTCGTGATAGGCGGGGGCGTCAACGGCACGGGAATCGCCCGTGACGCCGCCGGGCGTGGACTGAAGGTGGTCCTGTGCGAGCAGGACGATCTCGCCTCGCATACCTCATCCTCGAGCACCAAGCTCATCCACGGCGGCCTGCGGTACCTCGAGGAGTTCCACTTCTCGCTGGTGCGAAAGGCGCTGCGTGAGCGCGAGGTGCTGCTGAGCGCCGCCCCGCACCTCATGCGTCCGCTGCGCTTCGTCATGCCACACGACGCGCACCTGCGCCCGGCCTGGATGATCCGCGCGGGACTGTTCCTGTACGACCACCTCGCCGCGCGCGCCCACTTGGCGGCGTCTTCCGCGATCGACCTGCGGACCCACATCGCGGGCGAGCCATTGAAGGACGGCTACGGCCGCGGCTTCGTCTACTCGGATGGATGGGTGGATGACTCGCGCCTGGTCGTGCTCAACGCGCTGGACGCGCAGGCGCGCGGCGCCACGATCCTCACGCGCGCCCGCTGTGAGCGGCTCACTGTCGATGGCGGCGGCTGGCTGGCGGTGGTGCGCGAACGCGACGCTGGGCGGCAGGTGCGGGCGCGCGTGGTAGTCAACGCCACGGGCCCTTGGGTAAGTGACTTCGCCGCGCGCTCGCTGCCGGTGCGGGCGGCCCGCCAGGTGCGCCTCGTCAAAGGCAGCCACATCACGGTGCCCCGGCTCTTCGACCACCGCTTCGCGTATATTTTCCAGAATCAGGACCGGCGCATCGTCTTCGCGATCCCCTACGAGCACGAGTTCACGTTGCTCGGTACAACCGATATCGACTACCAGGGTGACCCGGCCGCGGTGCGCATCGACGACGCGGAGATCGCCTACCTGTGCGCTCTCTCCAATCGCTACTTCAAACAGCAGATCGCACCGGCGGACGTGGTGTGGAGTTATTCGGGCGTGCGCCCGCTCCTCAAGGATGAGTCCAACGACCCCATGAGTGTGACGCGCGACTACGCGCTGGAACTCGACCGCGAACCCGCGCCGATTCTGTCCGTGTTCGGCGGCAAGATCACAACCTATCGCAAGCTCTCCGAGGACGCCGTCACCCTGCTCGCGGGCATACTCGGAACGCGCGCGCCGGCCTGGAGCGAGCGAGCGCGATTACCCGGCGGAGATCTGCCCGAGGGGAGCTTCGCGGTCTTCCTGCGCGCATGCGAACGCAACTACCCATGGCTGCCGGGGCCGCTGCGCAGGCGCTACGCGCACGCCTACGGCACCCGCATCGCGCGCGTCATCGGCAGCGCGACCTCCCTGGCCGGTCTTGGTGCCCAGGTACTGCCGCAGCTCTACGAGCGTGAGCTCGAATACCTGTGTCGCGAGGAGTTCGCGCTCACGGTCGAGGACATCCTCTGGCGACGTTCGAAGCTCGGCCTGCACCTAATGAAAGCGGACTTAAGCCCACTGGCGCGCTGGCTGGATACACACGCGGCGGCTCGGGCGGCCGAGGCGCGGCCGCGGGGGGCGGGCTGACCACCGCAGGCGAGCGGGCGCGCCGTCTCGCCCTCCTCGTGGTCGTGGCGCTCGCGCCGCTGTGGCTGGTGGGCATCCTTGGTCGCGGCCTGTGGACCCCGGATGAGCCGCGCGAGGCGGACATCGGCTGGCGCATGAGCCTGCAGGAGGATCGCACGTTGCCGCAGCTCGCCGGTACGCCGTTCCTCGAGAAGCCCCCGCTGACCTACTGGATGTCGGCCGCGGCGATCTCCGTCCTGGGTGACTCCGCGCCGGCGCTGCGCGCGCCCAATCTCCTCTACGTCCTGGTCACCGTGCTCGCCGTGGGTGCGCTGGCGCTCGCCATGGACCTTGAGCTCGTTCCGGCGGTGCTCGCGGCCATTGTGGCCGGTAGCGCGCTGCTGATGTTTCGCGTCGGGATCTGGCTGGCGCCCGATGCCTGCCTGGTCGCGGGGAATGCGCTCGCGCTGCTGGGGGTCTGGCGTGGTTACACCGCGCCCGCAGGGAAGGCGAAGCTGCGCGGCTACCTGCTGATGCACGCCGGAGCCGCGATTGGCTTCATGGCGAAAAGCGCCCCGGGGTGGCTGGTGCCCGGACTCGCGCTCCTCACCCTCCTCGCCTGGGAACGGCGCTGGTCGGAGCTGCGCCGGCCCGAGCTTTACGCCGGGTTGCTATTGCAGGCGGTTATCGTAGGGCCGTGGATCGCAGGGGTCGCGGCGACCACCCAGGGCGCCCCGGCGCTGCGCACGCTGCTCTGGAACAACATCGTCGGGCGCTTCGTGCAGGTGCGGGCCCCCGCGGCGCTCGACTACACCAGCGGCCACCACAACAGCGCCGGGAAGTATCTCCTCGAGCTGCCGTTCTACCTCGTGCCATGGACGCTGATCGCGGCCGCGACGCTACGCCGCGCCTGGAGCCGCGCGCGAACATCGGGCCCCGCGGGGACGCCCTGGCGGTTCGCGCTGTGCGCATCCGTCCCCTTCCTCGCGCTCCTGTCGATCGCCGCCACTGCGCGCGATGTCTATGCCGCGCCGGTCCTGCTCGGGCTCGCGGTGCTCGTGGGACTGTGGCTGAGCGAGCCCGCAGATGCATTCGATCGCGCCTGCGTCACGGGCACGCGCGTACTGGTGGCGGCGACGGCCGGTCTTTTCATCCTCGCGCTCGTGGCGCTGGCCCTGAGCGGCACTGTGACGGCGCCCGCTTGCGTGGTCATGGGCCTAGCCACCTGCGCGACCGGGATACTCACGTGGATGCGTTCCGCGCAGGCGCAACGACACGGTGACCCGGGCGGCAGCCTCGTCTGGTCTTACACCGGCTATGCCGCCGCGCTGTGCCTGAGCGCGCTGGTCGTGCTGCCAGTCATCAATGGCTGGCAGGACCTGGGTGGTCTCGCGCTGCAGGTGCGCGCCGACACAAACGCGAGTCAGCTAGCGCTGCTGGATCCGGACGAGACGACGCTCGCGGTACTTGACCACGGCTTCACCTCACCCGTCGCCGCGCTCACCAGCGGACCGTCCGGAAAAGGGCAGGCGGTGGCTGACTGGTTCGCCGCGCACCCGGATACCGCGCGCGTCCTCGTGCTGCTTCCCGGCCACGCCACGGGCAAGCTGCGGCGCTGGCTCGCGCGGTTCCACACCGACGCGGAACCGGATGACGGCGCCGCCGCCGCCCTCATCGCCGCGGGCTCCGCGCGGCTCGTGCGACGCTACGAACTGCCACAGGGACGCCGCTACGCACTCCTGGGGCCGCCAGCGCGCTGATCGCTAAAGCACAACCAGGGGAAAGCCACAATGACAAATCCCGATGCCAGCCTGTCGCGCAACCTCGCCAACCGACACATCCAACTCATCGCCATCGGCGGCACGATCGGCGTCGGCCTGTTCCTAGGTTCCGCGAAGGCGATCCATGACGCGGGCCCCGGCCTGCTGCTGGCGTACGCGGTGGGCGGGGTCGCGATCTTCTTCATCATGCGCGCGCTGGGGGAGCTGCTGACCTACCGCCCGGTCGCAGGCTCGTTCGCGACCTACGCCGAGGAATTCTGCGGGCCCTTCGCCGGCTTCGTGACCGGCTGGTCGTACTGGTTCATGTGGGTGGTGATCGCCATGGCGGAACTGACCGCGATTGGCATCTACGTGCGCTACTGGTTCCCCGCCATTCCACAGTGGCTGCCCGCGCTCATCGCCCTCGTGGCGCTGTACGGTTCGAACCTCCTCGCGGTGCGCGTGTTCGGCGAACTCGAGTTCTGGTTCGCGCTGGTCAAGGTCGTCACCATCGTGGCCCTGATCCTCGCCGGGCTCGCGGTGCTCGTGTTTCACGTCGGCGGTTTCGGCGCCACCGCGAGCTTCAGCAACCTCACCTCGCACGGCGGCTTCCTGCCGTTCGGCATAGTCGGCGTGCTGTTCACGCTACAGATCGTGATGTTCGCCTATTCCGGCGTCGAGCTGATCGGGGTCACCGCGGGCGAGGCGGAGAATCCGGCGGTCGTCCTGCCACGCGCCACCAACGGCATCATCCTGCGCATCCTCATCTTCTACCTGGGCGCGCTCATCATCATCATGTCCGTCGTGCCGTGGAACGAGCTCAGCCCGAGCGTGAGCCCCTTCGTGTTCGTCTTCGAGAAACTCGGAATCCCAGGCGCCGCCGGCATCATCACGCTGGTCGTGATCACCGCGGCGGCCTCCTCCTGCAACAGCGGGATCTTCAGCACCGGCCGCATGCTGTGGTCCCTGGCCCATCGGGGGCAGGCGCCGCAGGCATTCGGGGTGCTCAATGCCCAGCGCGTCCCGGCCGCGGGCATCCACGCCTCGGCCGCGGTGATGCTGATCGCCGTGATCCTCAACTACACCGTGCCCAAGGAGGTGTTCACCTGGGTCACGAGCATCACGCTCATCGGCACGCTGTGGACCTGGGGAATCATCATGGTCGCGCACCGCAACTACCGGCGCGCGGTCCAGGCGGGCACCGTCGCCGCGGCGCCGTTCCGCATGCCGTTCGCGCCGCTGGCCAACTACCTGGTGCTGGCGTTCCTGTTCGGGGTGACCGCGATGCTGTGGCCGGACAAGGACACCCGCGTCGCGCTCTACGTCGCCCCGTTCTGGTTCGGGCTGCTGGGCGTCACCTATGCGCTGCGGCGCCGGAACGCGCCGGCCGCTAACCTTTAGACCGAGGCCTCGCCGTTGATGGTCCCGCCGCCGTCGACCACGATGCTTTGGCCGGTGATGAAGTTGCCGGCGCGCGAGCCGAGCAGGACGGCCAGGCCAGCGACGTCCTCCGGCTCCCCCAGGCGGCGCAGCGGATAGGAGCGGGCTACCGCTGCGCCGCGTTCGGCTTCGGCCCACAGCGCGCGCGAGAAGTGCGTGCGGATGACCCCGGGTGCGATGCAGTTGACGCGGATATTGTGGGGACCCCATTCGACCGCGAGGTTGCGCGCCAGCTGCATGTCGGCCGCCTTGGAGATGCAATAGGCTCCCAGCAGCGTGCTGCCGATCAGGCCGCCCACAGATGAGACGATGATGACCGCGCCGTCCTTGCGCTCAGCCATTGCCGGCAGCGTCATCTTGCACAGCCACACATTGCTGTAGAGGTTGGTCTGCATGATCTTCTCGAGCGCTTCGTCGGGAGTGTTGATCGAGGGGCCGAAGGTTGGGTTGGTGGCCGCGTTGCACACCACAATGTCGATCTTCCCCCATCTGGCGACGGTCGCATCGACCACCCCCTGGAGTTCCTCCTTGCGACCCACGTTGCAGGCCTTGGCGAAGGCGTCACCGCCGGCGGCGTTGATCTCGGCGGCCGTCGCCTCGCAGGCATCGGCCTTGCGGCTGGAGATCACCACGCGCGCCCCGTGAGCGGCCATCTGCTCGGCGATCGACTTGCCAATGCCACGGCTTGAGCCGGTGATCAGGGCGACCTTGCCCGATAGGTCAAACAGGGACATGGCAATCTCCTCCGGCGCGTTTTCGGGCGCGCATTGTGCCGCGGGGCTCCCCTGCCCGATAGGTGGCGGCGACGGTGCGCACATGACGTTGGCTCGCGGCTAACTCAATCCCCGGCAGGCCGGGTTCGTGCTAACCTTTTGCCGGTCGGCGCCGTGACCCGGCGCCAGCCGCACCAACCACGCAAAGAGAACAAATAGTGGCCCCGCCGGCAGAGGTTTTCATAAGTTACGCGCGCACGGACAAGGATCGCGTGCTGGCGCTCGCCGCCAAGCTGCGCGGCGCCGGAGTTTCCTTATGGATCGACCAGGGCGGCATCGATGGCGCCGCCCAATGGGGCGAACAGATCGTCGATGCTCTGGAGGGTGCCAAGGTGCTGCTGCTGATGGTCACCGATTCAGCCGTCCGCTCTCACAACGTGGCCAAGGAGGTCGTGCTGGTAAGCGAGCGCAAGGGCCACATCCTTCCGGTACATCTGGAGCCGACGCAAATCCCCTCCAGCCTCAAGTACCCGCTGGCCGGCATTCAGCACATCGACTACGACCCCAACGATCAGGATGAGAGTCTGAAGTCTATCCTGCGCTCACTTGAGCGCATCGGGGTCGCCATTGCGCCGGCGGTAAAAGCGGTGGCACCCGAAACGGAACCGCGCCCCGCGTCGGTGGCGTCTGCGGGATCGGTCACGGAGCGAGGGGCGCTCGCCGTGCTGCCGTTTGACAATATCAGTCCAGACAAGGAGACCGACTATTTCAGCGACGGCCTGACCGAGGAGCTGATCGCGCGTCTGTCGCTCGTGAGTGAGATCGATCTGATTTCGCGCTGGGCTTCCATGCAGCTGAAGGACCGCAAGCAGGACACGCGCGCGATCGGCGCTGAACTTGGCGCCCGCTACATCGTCGGCGGCAGCGTGCGGCGCTTCCAGGAATCCGTGCGCGTCACCGTGCAGCTGGTCGACGTTGTGAGCAATCGACAGATCTGGGGCAACACCTATAAAGGCAAGCTCGACGACATCTTCGACATACAGGAACAGGTTGCACAGCAGATCGTCGAGGCTCTCAAGCTCAAGCTTACGTTCTCTGAACAGGTGTCCCTCACCAAGCGTAATACCGTTAACGCCCAGGCCTACGACCTGTACCTGCGCGGCCAGGATTACCAGTACCGGCTGACCAAACGCAGCACCGAATACTCCATTCAGCTATTCGAGAAAGCGATCGAGCTTGATCCGCGCTACGCGGCGGCTTACGCGGCGTGCTCGAGTGCCTATGGGCAGATGTATCAGTGGTTCGCCCGTGACGAGAAATACCGCAACAAGGCGCAGGAACTGAGTTTCAAGGCGCTGATGTATGACGGCAACCTCGCCGAGGCCTACACCGCGATGGGCCTCTCGTACTTCATTTGGGGAAAACTCCCGGAAGCCAGCGCGTCCTCGCGCAAGGCCATAGAACTCGACCCGGACGACTTCATCGCACAGTGGACACTCGGACGAATTCACTTTTCCCAGGGCGAGCATGAGCCAGCGTACGCCTTGTTCAAGCGCGTTATCGCGCTCAAGCCAGCGTTTTACTCCGGCTACATGGACCTTGCGCAGACCTGCGATCAGCTTGGGCGCGAAGACGAGGCACAGGTGGCGCGTGGGGAGCTGCGCCAGCGCCTGCCCGTTTACCTGCTGCAGAATCCAGACGATGCGAGAGCGCGGATCATTCATGCGGCGATGCTCGCGGAAGCAAACCACAAGGCCGAGGCGCTCAGTGAAGGCGCCATTGCACTCGAACTGAGTCCGAATGACCCCATGATGCTCTACAATTGCGCGTGCCTATACTCGCGGCTCGGTGAGTTGCAACGCGCCCTCGACACGCTGCGACAGGCGATCAGCGGTGGCTACAACAGTTTCGGCTGGATGGACCACGACCCGGATCTGGCCCCGCTGCGCGAGCATCCGGAGTTCAAGGCACTCGCGTCTCTTCGTCAGTCCACGACTGCTGGTGCGCTTTCCGAAGTGCGGCCCGCGAAAATCTAGGCGGATGTGGCACCGATGCCCTCCGATTTGTTCAAGACACGCGCCCGTAGCTCAGCTGGATAGAGCATCAGGCTTCGAACCTGAGGGTCGGGAGTTCGAATCTCTCCGGGCGCGCAGTGTTTTGCGGTATATCGCGAACTCATGAGCCACCAATGAGCCACCACGCGGCGCGCTATACAGGAGACCCATACGCCCGCGCTGACGGTCTTCCTGGCCAGCCGCTAAGTCGAGCATAGCTATCTTCCGCTCGGACGATCGCCGGCTATACTCAAAAGCCGACAACACGCTCGGCAAGCTCATTCATTGCGTCCTTCTGCCGGTCAAAATTCGC
The DNA here is from genome assembly GCA_025360865.1 of Pseudomonadota bacterium. Taxonomy (GTDB): domain Bacteria; phylum Pseudomonadota; class Gammaproteobacteria; order Steroidobacterales; family Steroidobacteraceae; genus 13-2-20CM-66-19. The sequence continues at coordinate 19,348 of JANYBG010000015.1, forward strand.
CGGGAAGGTCCAGGTGAGCAGCACAGCCACTTCCTCCGATCCCTCGATGACTGTACCGATATACGTGATCGTTTGGCCTGTTTGGACCTTGCCAGTGACGCTCGCGCGGAAAGCACGCCGTCCGTTTATCTCGATTTGAGTAATTTCGGACGGCACGGGATCGGCAAGACTACCGATCAACGCTGCGCGGCGCGTCCCCGCGTAAGCCTGAACGTCGGTGATCCCATCGTGCGGTGTCGAGCTCAGCAACCCGCAACATCCGTATTTCGGTTTGTCGCATAGGTACTCCAACCTGCCTTTGCCAGATTGGATGGCATAATCGTGTTCTGCCAGCCGGCCGGAAGATCCAAATGAATTTTGGTCGCGTTGGGCGGGGGCGCCTTGCGGCTTGATGGAGACTGGACTAGGTAACCTTTGGCCCCCATGCAGCTCGTAAATTCCTCCCGTGCCGTGGACTTGTCTCGCTCATACGCGAGTGGCGCCCCAACAATCGTGAGCCCGAGCAAGAAGTCCTCCGTTTATCGTCCGGCACTCTCAACGGCCATGCTTGCCTGGTTCTCGCAGGTCAGCATCGCCAGCTGCTGCTCGTCTGCCGTCTTTCCGACTTGAGGCTGCACGGTGCCGAGTGGAAATGTTCCGCACCCGGCAAACGCCAGCCCCAGCAAACTCACTGCCCACCTAGGAGAAAAGATGGGTCTATTCATGAGAATTCGAGGTTGTTGGCACGGATGACATAGAAACCCACTCCATCGCGCAACCGTCTGATGTCAAGCTTACGCCTACCTCCGCCTCCTGCGCATCGGCGTTATCACGTCCGGTGGTGCTTCCACGTTGACTCCCGGTTGCTGCGCGGCACATCCGTTCCATTGCTGCGGGTTTAGGAACATTACGCTGCACTGCGAGCACGCGAAGAACTGCGTCAGGTAGTCAGCCCCGGTTTTGCGTCGCACCGTGACCTGGTGGTACCGATCGAAATGACAGATTCGACAGGACCATTGATCGGTGGAATGGGGCGGCATCGGGGAAGCGTGCCGCCGGCCACAGAGGTCGTCCAGCCAGTAGGCGAAAGGCTCCAACACTGGATGTCGCAAGTCGCGGTAATGGCGATACAATTCTCCAATGTGTCAGGTCGG
>JANYBG010000143.1 GCA_025360865.1 Pseudomonadota bacterium
ACCTGCGCAGACCTTCCCTAGCGGCGATGGCCTCGGTAATCACTCGGAGTTCGACCGGTCGCGCGCCGGAATACCGTCGCGAACGCCGCGGGTCCCGGGAAGCCGAGTGAGGCGGCGATATCGCGAATGGGGCGCTCGCTGGCGACGAGCAGGGCCTTGGAGCGGCTGATCCGCGCGGTCTCGACGTACTTCGCCACGGTGGCCCCGGTACTCAGCCGGAAGGCGCGCATGAAATGATAGCGGCTCAGGCCGCACAGGCGGGCGAGCATGCCGACATCCACGCGCTCCGCGCTGACCGCCACGTGCTCGGCGATGCGCCGCAGGTTACGGGCCGAGAGGCCGCCGCGGCGGCGCTGTTCGCGATCCTGCGCGTCCCGCAGGTATCGGCTCAATTCCACCAGGATGACTGTACCGAGCGCGCTCGCGAGGGTCGCGCTGCTGGCGCGCGGCGCCACGCACTCCTCGCACAGGCGCAGCATCGCGTCCTCGATGCGCGCATGCCTCACGTCGAGGCAGGACGCGAGCTGTTGATCGCTCAAACGCGCGCGCAGGCCCGTCACCTTCGCGAAGTGTCGCGGCTCGAACCGCACCCGGATGCTGCTGAAGGGTCCCCCGCCAAAGCGCACCTGGAGTGGCACCCCGGCGGGACGGAAGTGCAGCGGTCCGAAGCGCGCGAAGCCCCGGCCCGGGCCCGGTCGGTAACGGCCCTGGGAGTCTGGCAGCAACGGCGAGAGCCCCAGGCTTACGATCGGACGCGCCTCGCTCCTCGTGAACTCCTCCCCGCGAATCTCGGGGAAGTCGCACAGCTCGACGTCGAGCCCGGGCGCCCGGATCGCCGCGCGCACCACGAACGCGTAGCCGCGCGCCTCGGTGAGGCTGGGCGCGCCCGCGCGACGCTGCGTCTCAGGTGCCATGGATCCAATTTATCAGAACGTGCTCTTAGTTACAGGAACGTGCGCAAACCGGCGGCGCGGCGCGCAGCGAGCGCCGCCGGCCGCATCAGCTGGGGATTACCCTTGACGCTGACGCCCGATGCTGGGAGGTATCCGTGAGCACCATCAGCAAGCTCGTGACCCCAACGCCAGAAACCGCCCCCGGGGATGGCGCGACATCGCCGCTCGCGCAGGCGCGCGCCAGCTGGGAGCGGGAAACGCGCGCGCCCTACGTCGCGGCGAACCCGGACCGCGAGACGCCGCCGCGCAGCCAGGCGCTGCGCTGGCCCGTCGAGCCGCTCTACACGCCCGCGGACCTGGATGCGGTGGGCTTCGACTACCTGAAGGATCTGGGATTTCCCGGGCAGTACCCGTTCACCCGCGGCACCAACCCCAACGGGCATCGCTCGAAGCTGTGGACGATGACCCAGGTCACCGGCTTCGGACGGGGCGAGGACTGGTCCAAGCGCGCGCGCTTCATGCTCGAGCAGGGTCTGCAGGGACTGATCCTCGAGTACGACCTGCCCACCACCAATGGCTATGACTCGGACGATCCGCTCGTCGAGGGCGAGGTGGGACGCGCGGGCCTCGCCATCGATTCGCTCCAGGACCTCAAGCGCGCGCTCGACCTGCCGTTCGAGCGCCTGCGCTACCTGATGAGCGTGTGCAACGCGCCGCAGCCGGTGAACCTCGCCATGCTGATCGCCGCCCTCGAGGACAAGGGCGTCGACCTGAGCAAGTTCGGGCTCACGATCGTCAACGGCATCCTGATCGAGTACACCTGCGTCGGTCGCTACATCTACCCGCCGGTGCACGGCCTGCGCGTCGCGACGGATTGCATGGAGTACATCATCCGCCATCACCCCAACTGGGCGCCAATCTCGATCATCAGCGCCCAGCTGCAGCCGGCCAAGGCGACCCCGGTGCAGGAACTGGCGTTCTCGCTCACGATCGCCATGGCGTACATCGACGCGCTGCTGGCACGAGGATTCGGCATCGATGAGGTGGCGCCCTACTTCCACTTCGTGATCAACGTCGACATGGACTTCTTCGAGGGCATCTGCAAGCTGCGCGCCTTCCGCAAGATGTGGGCCCGCCTGATGAAGGAGCGCTACGGGGCCACCACCCCCGAGGCCATGCGGATCCGCACCCTCACCTCGCCCACGACCACGGCGCTCACGCTGCAACAGCCGCTCAACAACATCGGCAGGCTCGCCATCATGGCGACCGCCTGCGCGCTCGGCGGCGCCGGTGAGACCATGAGCACGCCACTTCACGATGAGGCGCATTCGCTCCCGGCCGAACAGGCGATCCGCGTGGGCGCGGCGATCCAGCACCTGGTCGCCCACGAGACGGGGGTGGTCGACACCATCGATCCACTCGCCGGCTCCTACTACGTCGAATCCCTCACGCGCCGGATCGAGGACGCCGCCACCGAGGAAATCGCCCGCATCGACAAGCTGGGCGGTGCGCTCAAGGCCATCGAGACCGGCTACTTCCAGCGGGCGCTGGGGCGGGAACAATACGAGCGCAACCGCGAGATCGAACAGGGACGGCGCAAGTGGGTCGGCGTCAATCACCTCGTGCTCCCCGACGAGAAGCGCGAGATCAAGATCTTCCGCCTCGACGAGCGCGTGGAGATCGAGCAGATCGCCCGGCTCCGCGAGCTGCGGGCCCATCGTGACGAGGCGCAGGTGGCCCGCCTGCTCGAGGCGGTCCGCGAGGCGGCGCGCGGCGGCGCCAATCTCGTGCCGCCATGCATGGCGGCGGTGCGCGCCGACGCGACTCACGGCGAACTGTGCAACGCGATGCGCGACGTGTTCGGCGTGCACAAGCCGGACTCGCAGCTGGCCGGAATGTGATCCCATGACCGCCAAGTCATCCCGGCCGCTGCGCATCCTGCTGGCCAAGCTCGGCCTCGACACCCATACCGTCGGCATCACCGTGGTCGCGCACGCCTTGCGCGAGGCGGGCATGGAGGTGATCTTCGCCGGCCTCAAGCAAACACCCGAGATGGTGGTGAGCGCGGCCATCCAGGAGGACGTGGATGTGATCGGCATCAGCTCGCTCTCGGCCGGCCACACGCGCAGCCTGCCCCGACTCGCGCGCCTGCTGCGCGAACAAGGTGGCGCGGACAAGCTCCTGATCGTCGGTGGCGTCATACCCGAGGAAGACCAGCCCCTGCTCGAGGCCGCGGGCGTGGCGCGGATCTTCACCATGGGGACCGATACCCGCGAGATCGCCCGCTACCTCAATGACTGGTGGCTCGCGCGGCTGGCGCGCGCGGAGCCGGCCACGCGCACCGAGCCGTCGGCGCCACCGCGACAATGACTGATATCGGGTGCGCCCTCCTCGCCGGACAGGTAGCCGCGGGCGCCCGCGCGATCCGCTGGCTGGACGACCAGGATCCGCGCGGCCGCGAGGTGCTGCGCGAGATATTCCCGCATACCGGACGCGCGCACCTCGTGGGGATAACCGGTCCACCTGGCGCGGGCAAGTCGACCCTGGTCGATGCGCTCATCGGCGAGCAGCGCGCGCGCGGCCGGCGCGTCGGGGTCATCGCCGTGGACCCCTCCAGCCCCTTCACCGGCGGCGCCATCCTCGGGGACCGCGTCCGCATGCAGCGTCACGCGCTCGATGAGGGTGTGTTCGTGCGCTCGATGGGCACCCGCGGACAGGCCGGTGGCCTGTCCCGTTCGACCTACGACGCCTGCCTGGTACTCGATGCGATGGGGTACGACGTCGTGCTGGTGGAGACCGTGGGCGTTGGCCAGGACGAGATCGACATCGTCTCGCTCGCCCACACCACGGTCATCGTGATGGTGCCGGGATTGGGCGATGAGGTTCAGGCCATCAAGGCGGGACTGCTCGAGGTCGGCGACGTGTTCCTGCTCAACAAGGCCGACCGTGACGGCGTTGAGCAGGTAGGCCGCGAGCTGGAACTCATGCTGCACCTGCGCGGGCAGGACGGGGAGGCGGCGGCCTGGCGGCCGCCGCTGCTGCGCATGGTGGCCACGCGCGGCGAGGGCACCGGCGCCGCCGTCGATGCGCTCGAGGCGCACGCCGCCCACCTGCGCGCGAGCGGCCAGTACCAGCGCCAGGCCGGGCTGCGCAGTTACCACCAGTTCACCGCGACGCTGCGCGAGGCGGCGACGCGGCGGCTGCTGGAACGGGCGCTGCGGCACAGCGCCACCGCGGCCCTCGTCGCCGATGTCCACGACCTCAAGGTCGATCCCTACAGCGCCGCCGAGGCGCTGCTGGCGCAAACCGAGCTGTGAGGGAACCCGCGTACATGAGCAAGAACATCGCGTTGCTGCCTCGGCGCGCCGGCCTGACGCGCGCGCGGTTCCACGACTACTACGAGCGGCACCATGCGCCCCTGGCTATCGGCCACTTCCCGCTCACCCGTTACGTGCGCAATCACCTCGCCGACGGCGCCGATCTCGACTTCGACACGATCTCGGAGTTCTGGAGCGATGACCTGCCGCGCCTGGCTGCGCTCATGCAGACCGAGGTGGGCGATCTGATGCGCGCGGACGAGGCGCGCTTCATGGACCGGGCACGGATTCGCAGTGGCTCCGCGCGGGAGCACCTGCTCAGCGGACCCGCGCGCGGCGTGGAATCGGCGAACGCGGTGAAGTTCGCGTGGCTGCTGCGGCGTGAGCCGGGCACAGACGAGGCCGGGCTCGTGAGGCTTGCGAGCTCATGGAGCGGCGCCCTCGCGGAGGCGCACGGCGCGGCGTGCGAGCGCTTGACCCTGGACCTGGTCAACCCCTGGCCGGGAGTTCAGTTCCCGTTCGACTCGGTGCTGTGGCTATGGATGTCGTCGCGCTCGGCTACCCGGGCCGAGGTTGCGCTCGGGGGCGTGCGGCTGTGGCGCGAGGTGGCGGTCACCGCTGTGGAAACCCCGCCCGCGGAAATGGCGGCGGCGTTGCGCCGACAATCCGCCAGCCACTAGCGCCGCGCGCCGCTGGAACCGGTCTGGCCCTGTCGTACAATCGCGCCGCCCGTGGACTCGGGCGCCTGCGCACCCATGACAATGCGGCCATCTGCCACTGACGGGGAACCGAACACCGGACCGCCCAGCGCGCGCCTGGCGCGCTGGGCGCTGCTCGCCTTCGTCATCACCTTCATCGTCGCCCGGGCCATGGTGTTCATGATCATGAGCGGCCGCATGGCGAACCTGTATCTGTTCCTGCGGGGTACGCACGTCCATCACCTCAACTACGGGATATTCCTGCTGGCAGGGGTTGGCGGCTACCTGTTGCTGCGTTCGCCCACGGGCAAAGCCGCGGGTGTGGCGGCGGCCGTGTATGGGATAGGGATGGCGCTCACCTTCGATGAGTTCGGCATGTGGCTGCACCTGGGCGGCAGCTACTGGCAGCGCGCCAGCGTGGATGCGATCGTGGTCGTGGCCGCCACCCTTGCCCTGCTCGCCTACGCCGGCTCGATAAGAAACTACGAGGCGCGGCACGTGCGCGCGGGGATCGCGCTCGCCATCGCGCTCATTGGCTTCGCCTTCGTGCTCCACGACGCCTCGAGACGCCTTGGGCACCTCGCGGGCCCTAAACTGCGCGAGCTGGAGCTCATATCCTCACCGTGAGCTGTCGCTGGGCCTCCGGCGCGGACGCCGGCGCTGGAGCCGACCCGGGATCGCAAGTCCCCGGATCACCGCCGGGCGGCGACGAAGCGCGCGCGCGTTCGCGACGCCGGGGAAGTCCTTGACTCCGCCCGCTTGAGCGAGGGCGGTCGACGCCACGCACCCCGGCGCCGCAGACTCATGCCAAGACTCAGCAGCAGCAGCGGATCCAACACGCCGCCGCCACCCGATGGCGCCGCCGCAGGGGTAGGCCGCACGGTGACGGTCGACTGCGCCTCCACCGACTGCGCGCCCACCGCGCAGGCGATCAGGTAGGTGAATGTGCCTGCGGCCGAGGCGGACTGCGCGCTGGTGCCAACTGTCGGCAGCGTCCCGGCCCATGGGCTTCCGGTGGCGCCGCCGCCGCTGGCCGTGCAGCTGCTGGCGTTCTGCGAACTCCAGCTGAGGGTGAACGACTGCCCGACCGCCACGCTCTTGGCGTCAGCCGTGAGGCTGACCGCGAGCACCGGGGGCGAGCGCACCGTCAGTGGCGCCTGGGAGGAGGCCGCGGGTAGCGCGCCCCACAGCCCGCCGCAGCTGATGGTCAAGGTGAACTCGCCGACCGTGAATGAGGAGAAGTCGCGCGAGCCTGAGGCCGTCTGCGAACCCTGCCAGCCCACGTCGGCCGGCGCGCCGCCCGCCTCGCAGCCACTTGCGTGGTCGGACGACCAGCTCACCGTGAAGTGCTCACCCGTATTGACCGTCGTCGGTGTCACCGAGATCGAGGCGCCCGGGGCCGGCGGGGCGAACACGGTCAGCGTCATGGGGGCCGACGAGGCCCCGACGCCTGTGCCATTACCCAGGCAGTGGACATCCACGGTGTAGGTTCCGGGTGTCGGGGCGATCTTCGCCCCGTCCTGCGGTGCGCTTCCGGAGTACAGATTGGCGACCGGCGGAGCCGACTCCAGGAAGCAGCTCGACAGGTTCGAGTTCCAGGACACGTTGAAGAAATCGGCGCTCGTGCCGCTGAAGGTCCCCGAGGCGCGGTCCACCGTGGCGCTCACATAGGGCGCGTTCTGCTCAAAGCTCACCACGACGCTCTTCGTGACCGAGATCGACCCTGAGAAACAGGTCAGCGTGTAGACATAGGTTCCCGCAGCGGTGACGAGCGGGTCGAACCGCGCGGGCACGGTGGGTTCGGGGAAAGCGGTGGAGGTCCAGCCATCATTGGAGGCCCCACCCGAGGGCGTGCACGAATCCGCGTAGCTCTGCCAGGTCAGGTAGAACTGCTCACCCAGGAGCCGGTCCGTGCCATTGGCCTGAAATTGGACCTCGGGAGTGACGAACAGCACCTGCGCGGTGGACGAGGCGATCGCCGCGGCGGACGTCCCGCAGACGATCTGGTACTGGACCGCGCCGGGGGACTGCTGCGTCGTCGTGATGACGCCCGCGGCGGCCAGCCCGGAGACCGCGAGGGATCCACCGGTGATTGAGCAGGGCGCCTCGTTCGAACTCCAGGTGAGCGCGGCCGGCCGGCCGGCCCATACGGTCGCGGGAGCCCCGAAGCTGATGATCGGGTGCCGCGGCCCCCAGTCGACCGTGACCGAGGCGCTCACCGTGCGCCCGGCCGGCAGCGCGCACGTCAGCCGGTAGCGGATGCTCGCCGGTGTACCCTCGGTGATCGCCAGGCTGCCGCTGCCAGCCAGCGCCCCGCTCCAGCCATCCCCCGCGGTGCCACCGGATGGGACGCACTGGCTCGCGCCTTGCGCGGACCAGGTGAGCGAGACCGAACTTCCCGCCTCGACGCTGCTGAAACCGCTGGTGAAGGCGATCGACGCCGCGGGTGCGCTATCGAGCCGGAGAACTCCTGTGCCCTCGGGGTCGAGCACCGAACGCAGCGTCGCGGCGGTGCCGGTCAGATCGGCGGTGGAGTTCCACACCGCGGCCAAGGAGGTGAAGTCATTCGTGCCGTTGGCGCCGTTGGGAGCTGTCGCGCCCGCCGCGGGGCATGACTCGTAGCCGGAGGCATCCGCGGTGTTGCGCCCCAGCGAGAGCGCACCCACCAGGCGATTCCCCTGGTCGAACAACCCGCTGCCGGAGGCCCCCGGTCCGCTGTTGCCCGCCTGGTTCACCACGTCCCAGAAGTCGGACATGTAAGTGACGCCCAGCACGCCGGCGCGACGTTGAGCGAGCGCGGCGCCGCGCCAGCTGACCAGTTGCTTGTCGAAGCCCAGCGCGTGGTGGATCGTGTAGCCGCCCTGCACCGCCGCGCCGCTCGCGTCGAACCCCGCGAACCGCGCGCCGGTCACGACGGGGCTGGAATCCAGCCGCAGCAGCCACGTGTCCTGCTGCTCCACGACGCTCGAAGCGCCGCCTTGCACCGGGATATTCGGATCGTACAAAGAGCCAAGCGACTGCCCGCACGCCGTCAGCGCGTTCCAGTAGACGTTCACCGTCGCCGCGGCGGCCGGGTTGCCCCCGCCGAGCTTGCCGGTCTGGCAGTGCCGCGCGGTGAGCACATAGGGGGTGTTGTCACCGGGCACATCGTTGATCAGCGTACCCGTGCACTGGTAGAGATTGGCCACCACCAGACCGACGGTCGCCTGCCCGGCCGCGGTATTGGCGCCGTCCACCGCGCAACCGTAGTTCTGCACGCAGGCGGAGTTGTCGGAAGCGGCGCTGGCGCCGGTGCCCGCAAGCTTGAGGCGCCGGAAATAGGGATGGTCGGCGACACCGCCCCCGAGGCTGCGAAAGCCCGCCTGAAACGTCGCGATGCTCAGCACCACCGCGTCGCGCTCGTTCGCCCCGACCTCGAGGGTGAGTTCGAGCAGGTCCCCGGGGCTGATGCGGCTCCACAGCGCGCCGTTGCGCACATCGCGCGCGGTATACCGCGTGGTGCCCGCGCCGCCGCGAACCGCGAGTGTCGAACTCGCGGGCAGCCGCACGCGCGAGGCGAGAAAGGACAGGGAAACCGCGCCCGGCACCTGCGCGGTGTAGCGCCAGGTCGCAAGTCCGTCGCGAACCGTCCAGCTACCATCCCTGGCGGTGGATACCGGGTGCGCGACGGGAACCGCGAACTGGCTGGGCGTCGCGCTCGCGCCCCGGATCAGCCCGGTCAGGTCCACCCGCACAACATCGACGGGGGCCGCGGCCGCGCTCGTGAACGCCGCGCTGAGCAGGTTCAGACACAGCCCCAGGCGGGCCGCGCGTCGCAGGCGTTTCAACCAAGTCCCCTTGCACCGTCCGCCGGTGGCGTATCACCGCCGTGGTGGCGCGACCGGGACGTTTCGGGCCTCGGGACCCTCGCGCCTCTTCGTGCGGTGCGCACCGCGAGCGGCTGTGTTTTTCGTCACGCCCAATATAGAGCGCGCGGCCCCACGCGCTGGCGGCGATTCGACTTATTGCGCAACTGATGCGGCGGCGAGCGCGAGCGCGCGCTCCCGCGCGGAGTCACCAGGGGTAAAGGGGCTGCGAAAGAGCCTTGTGGAACGAGGGGCGCGGCGCTTCGTCGGCCAGTTCCAGGATCATGTCCGCCTGGTACCACGTGTAACCAGGACTTCGCGCCATGGCCAGGAAGTGATCCTCCAGATATCCCTGCTTGGGTTCTCCCGCGGGTACCGGGCTCGGGATAGCCGACCGCAGGTAGCGGAAGGTATCGAGCATCCTCGCCGCGTAGCGCGGGTCGCGCTCACGCCAGAACGCGAGCGCGATGCGATTCGCTCCGACCTCAGCCCCGTAGGAGCGCGGCCGGGTCAGATCCCGGCATCCCTGCCACCAGTGACCCAGTTCGTGGACCAGCGCCCACCCATAGGTACCGTCCCCGAACAGCGCCTCGGCACCGCCGCCGCCACGGCCCGCGGCGAGATTCTCGAAGCGCTGACGCCGTTCGGGCGAAAGTCTCGACCACGTGGCCACCACGATGGAATTGCTCCCCGGATCGAAACGGCCGAACGCTGGCGGGTCACCCAGCGCGATCCCCGGGGCCGGGCAAACGCGGTAGCCCTCCTCGGCCGCGCGGGCCATGAAGGCGTCGCGGGTCTGGTTCAGGCGGGCGAGCACCCGCGCATCCTGGGTCTTGGCCTCCCCCGCGGTCACCGCCGCGCACAGCAGGCATAGCACCCACGCGACGTGGCGCCCGAGGGTGCGGATCCTCACCGGCCTGCTCTCCTGTCGCCTTGCGCGAATGCCCCGACCGGAATCGAGTATGCCCGATGTCCGCGGCCACCCGAGCGGAGGCGCGCGTACAATCACGCGCATGACCCAGCACGTCGGCATCGTCGGCTGCTCAGCTGAAGGGGCCGCGCTGTGCTACCGCACGGTCTGCCTCGAGGGCGCGCAGTGGCTTGGGCTTCATGACCACCCGGAAGTCTCGCTCCACACCCACGCGCTGGCGCGCTACATGGAGTACATCGACAACGGTGACTGGGCGGGCGTCGGCGAACTCATGCTCTCGTCCGCCCACAAGCTCGCGCGCGCTGGGGCGGATTTCCTCATCTGCCCCGACAACACGGTTCACCAGGCGCTCCCGGACATAGCCGGGCGCTCGCCGCTGCCGTGGCTACACATCGCCGAGGTGGTGGCGCACGAGGCGCGGGCCCGCGGCTTGCGCAAGATCGGCATCACCGGAACGCGCTACCTCATCGACAGCCAGGTCTACCCGGAAAAGCTCACCGAGCGCGGGCTTGAGTACCTGCGGCCGGACGACGCGGAGCGGACCGAGATCAACCGCATCATCTTCGAGGAGCTGGTCCGCGGCGCGCTGCTGCCCGCATCCGCGGGTTACTTCCAGCGCGTATTCCGGCGCATGCGCGATGCGGGCTGCGACGCGGTCGTGCTGGGGTGCACCGAGATCCCGTTACTGATGAGCGATGCGAACTCGCCATTGCCGACCCTTGATTCCACGCGACTGCTGGCGCGCGCGGCGCTGCGCCGGGCCAACGGCCTCGGCTGAGGCGCCTCCTTCACCACAGGTTGACTGGTCACTCAAGTCGACGAACAGTCTGCTTGAATGATCACTCAACTATTTGGCCGTGCCAGCCACTGACACTCGTACCCGGCTGATTCTCACCGATGCGGCTTTTCTGGGAGAAAGGCTACAACTCCACCAGCGTGGTCGATGTGCTGCGGGCCGCGAAGCTCAACAGCGGTAGCCTCCACCATTTCTTTCCGGGCAAGCAGGACTCCTGCTCGCCGTACTCGACCTGTACCACCAAGGCATCCGCACCATGCTGCTGGAACCGGCCTGGCGCGGGGTGGACGATCCGATCGAGCGCGTGTTCGCCCTCCTCGCCCGCTACCGACGATCGCTGGTGGAAACCGAGTGCACCTATGGCTGCCCAATCGGCAGCCTCGCCCTCGAACTGCACGAGCCGGATCTTCCCGTGCGCGAGCGCATCGCCGCCAACTTCGCGATCTGGGCCCAGGCGATCCGCGAGTGCCTTGAAGATGCCGGAGACCGCCTGCCGCCGCAGTGCGACCGTGCCGAGCTCGCGGCCTTCGTTCTCACCACGATGGAGGGTGGCGTCATGCAGGCGCGAACCTATCGTGACGTTGACTCCGCTGTGAGGCAGCTGCGCGCCTATTTCGAGTACTTGCTGCGCGATGCCCAGGCCGACGAGTGCGCGCACCCCGGAACATGAGCAGAAAAGGAAACGCCGATGAATACTCCAACCTACACGGCGCTGGCCGCGCCAGCCAGCGCGGCGCTGATCGCATCACTGATCGCATCGTTGGGAACCGGCGCGGCCCCGGCCGCGGAACCTGCGGTGGCGAATCCCCACCAGCCCCTGGCCTTTCTGGTCGGGCACTGCTGGCGTGGAGCCTTCCCCGAGGGCCAGGTGACCGATAAGCACTGCTTCAGCTGGATCTACGACGGCAGGTTCGTGCGCGATCTGCACGTCGTGGATCGCGGCGGGGGCCAGCAGGATCGCGGGGAATCGATCTACCTGTGGGACACGGCCGCCCGGCAGCTGCAATACCTGTACATCGAGAGCGCCGGCGGGTTCAGTCGCGGTACCGTGTCAGCCGAGGGCGACACGCTGGTATTCCCGCCGACGCACTACACCGAGAACGGCGCGGAACGAACCTATCGCAGCCGCTGGCGGCGAGTGGGCGCGGATGCGTACGACGTGGTGACGGAGTTCAGCGTGAAAAACGCCTGGACCCCCGGCTTCACCGTGCACATGCGACTCGTCGGGCCATCCCCTTCCGGCTGAGGATGGCGCCGCGCCGGCGGGTGCCTTAGAGGGCGGAACCGGAAGTCGAGCGCCGTTGCGGGCGGGCGAGATCCGCGGGGCGCCGCCATGCCGGGCGTCGCATCAGCGTGCTCTTGCCGAACAGCGACTCGATGAGGTCCACCGCCAGCACCGCGGTGCGATTGCGTACGTCGAAGGCCGGATTGAGCTCGACCACATCCAGCGAGGCCAGCCTGCGCGTATCCGCGATCATCTCCATGCACAGCTGCGCCTCACGATAGCTCGGACCACCGAGCACCTGTGTGCCCACGCCCGGGGCGATCTCCGGGTCCAGGAAGTCGACGTCGAAACTCACGTGCAGGTGGGTGTCACCGTCCATGCCCGCGAGCGCCTGCTCGAGCGTCTGGCGCATGCCCATCTCATCGATGTGGCGCATGTCAAACACGTCCAGTCCCTGCTGGTGCACGAAGCGCTTCTCGCCCTCGTCCACGCTGCGGATGCCGATCTGTCGCACCCAGGAAGGCGCGATGGCTGGGGTCTGGCCGCCCATGGAGGTGAGCTCGCGCGGCCCGAAGCCGCACAGGCAGGCCACCGGCATGCCGTGGACATTCCCGCTCGGGGACAGGAGGCTCGTGTTGAAGTCGGCGTGGGCATCCAGCCACAGCACGCGCAGCTTTTGCCCCCGCTCCCGGCAGTGGCGCGCGACGGCGCTGATCGAGCCGATGCTCAGGCAGTGGTCCCCGCCCAGGAGCACGGGTAATCGGCCCTCGCGCAGCTGACCGTACACGCTCTCATGGACCAGCTCGTTCCAGCGCACGACCTGCGGCAGGTGACGGTAGCCATCGACCGGCGGCTGCCAGGGATTGGGCGGTCCGTTGAGGTTGCCGAGGTCGTGGATTTCCAGATCACGGGCGCGCAGGGCGTCGGCGATGCCGGCGACCCGCAGCGCCTCAGGACCCATCGAGGCGCCCCGGTCCGCGGCACCGACATCAGTGGGTGCGCCGATGAGGGCGGCGGCGCGCAGCGGCCTCACGCGTGGGCTCCCGCGCGGGCCGTGACTTCCCTCGGCTTCGGCACGAGGAGCGCGAAGAGGTTCTTCGGGTCGTCCAGCTCCGGTACCAGGTCGACCTGGTGCTTCAGACCGCGCTCCTCCTGGTGAACTCGCAACAGGTAGCGCAGCGCGGAGAAGTCCTCAAGCGCGAAGCCGACGGAGTCGAATATCGTGACCTCATCGGCATGCAGCCTCCCGGGGGCCGCGCCACTGAGGACCCGGGTCAGCTCGGTCACCGCGAAGTCCGCCGGCATCTGCTGGATCTCACCCTCGATGCGCGACTGCGGCTCGAACTCCACGACCACCCGGGCATCGGGACGCGCGAGGATCTCGCGGTGCAACTCGGTCTTTCCCGGGCAATCCCCGCCCAGCGCGTTCAGGTGCATTCCCGGGCGGATCATGTGCGGGGCCAGGATGGTGGCGTTGCGTTTGTCGGCGGTGACCGTGGTGATGATGTCGGCGCCGGCGACCGCCTCGGCGGTGGAAACGCAGCGCACCACCCGAAGTCCCGCCAGGCGCAGCAGTGCCAGGTTGCCCTCGAGCTTATCCGTCGCCGCCGCGTCGGTGTCGAACAGGCGCACTTCCCGGATCCCGAGCATGTGGTGGAACGCGATGATCTGGAATTCACTCTGCGCGCCGTTGCCGATCATCGCCAGCACGCGGCTGTTGGGACGCGCCATGCGCCGGGCCGCCAGCGCCGAGGTCGCCGCGGTGCGCAGCGCGGTCGTGAGTGTCAGCTCCGAGAGCAGCAGCGGGTAACCGGTGCTCACATCGGCCAGTACGCCGAACGCGGTGACGGTGAGCAGCCCGACCGAGGTGTTCTTCGGATGCCCGTTGACGTACTTGAAGGCATACAGCCGTCCGTCGGAGGCCGGCATCAGCTCGATCACCCCGACCGGTGAATGGATCGCGTGGCGCGCGGACTTGTCAAAGGAGTCCCAGCGCAGGAAGTCCGCCTCGATTTCCCCGGCAAGCTCCTCGATGAACCTCGCGGCGCCGCGGCCGGCGACGAGCGCCTGGATGCGCTCAATACCGATGAAATCGACCATCTCTGCTGCTCCATGGCGGCCAGGCGCGCGGGATGTCGCGGCCGACGGGAGCATGGTCGTCGGTAACCAGATCAAAAAATAGCCAGAACTATGCCCAGATCTTGCAGCGTATTGATCAAAATGACAGACTACTTTGGCGTATTTACCGATTACCTGCACCAAACAGGAGCAACCCATGGATGACATGGACCGGCAGCTCGTCGCCCTGTTGCGAAACGACGCGCGCGCCTCCGTGGCCTCGCTGGCTAAGTCCCTCGGCGTGGCCCGGGGCACGGTGCAGAACCGCATG
>JANYBG010000160.1 GCA_025360865.1 Pseudomonadota bacterium
GCAAGGCGCTCGACGGCGTCCGCATTGCGATGGGCATGCGCGATCACATGCAACCCATCGGCGGCGAGTGTGCGGCAGATGGCCGAGCCCACGGCGCTGCTCGCACCGGTGACGAGGGCCCGTTTCACGGGGACCCGCCAATCCAGTCGCCGCGCCGCGCGCCTGAGGGGGCGGCCCGCCAGGTCGCCGCCAAACAACCCACGGTTCCGAGAATGAGCAGGACGAGCGAAGTCTTCACTTGAAGTTCTCCAGAATGCGCGCGGTGCAGTCTACGGCGACCGGATCGAGAAACGAAAGGGCGGCCCCAGGGCGTGGGGGCTCCGGTGCCTTTGGCTGCGCGGCGCGGCAAAGCAAGATACGCGTTCGCACGGCGGTAACCCAGCAACGCCCGGGCGGGCGGGGCGCAACCCTTGCGAGCCGGTGCGCGCGTCAAGAGATAGCTTTGTCGGATCTCGTTGTCGATATAGTAGGCGTTGGCGAGCGCATCCAGTTCAGCGCGGAGCAGCGCCAGTCCCTCGGGTGCGCTGGTGAGACTCTCGATGAGCTTGCGCATGGGTCCGATGGAAGCTTCGATGAAACGGCGATAGTGACCGAGGCTCAACGCCGGATAGTTCATCGTCCCTCGCTCAAAGAAAGGTTCTGCGAATCCACTCGCCAGCCGCTCGCTGAGGCACGGTACGCATCGCGCATGCCCGCGGCGGTCGCGTCCGGGTCGCTCCTCAGCGGGCCGCCGGCGGCTTCGCGGCGGCCTTGGGGTCCGCCACCGCAGGCGTGGGGGTGCGCGGATTCGGGGCGGGGGCCGCGGCCGCGTTCGGCAGATGCACCGCGGGCGGGCAGCTCTGCACGGCGATCCTCGAGCTCACCCCTTCGGCGAACAGGTCCTGGATCGGGACCGTTCCCATCCCGGGCAGCGGCGCGAGGTCCACCCAGTAGAGCGTCCCGGGCAGCTTGCGCTCGGCGACTTCCGCGTTCAGGCCGAGACCGCGGATCGTCTGCGCGCGCTTGTCCGCGCGCGTGCGTTCACTGAACAGTCCCAGCGAGATGCGCTTTCCGGCATCCGCCGTCGCCGGCATCAGCAGAGCGTCCTTGATGCCGCCGCGCTCAAGGGTGACGAGCGCCCGGTCAGTTTCCGCATCCGATTTCATGCCACCGACGAATACCCAGTAGCCCGCGGAAGGCTCGGCGGATTCGGCGCGCTGCCGGGGATCAAATCCCTTGGCGCGCAGCAGGGCCGCGGCCCGGGCGCTGTTGTCGACATCCCCGAACGGTCCGACCGAGAAGCAGGCCTGCGGATCCACCGTGGCGGCGGCGGCTTGGGCCGGGTCGGTTTTCGTCGCCGCCGGCAGCTCGTCCGCGAGGTGCAGCTGGGGCAGGTGCGAGAGCGCATCACTCGCCGGAGCCCTGCGAGGCGCATCCACCCAGCGCGCCCACGCGAAGTAGGCGGCGTTGAGTAGTAGCAAGGCGAGGAAGATCGTGCGCACGGGACGGATTCTAATTCAATGGCCGCGGGGTCATGCGCCGCCCGCGCTGAGCACCGCCAAGCCACGCAGCGTCAGGTCCGCGACCCCGACGCAGTGACTGCGGACCAGCGGGCGCACCAGCGGGCCCTCGCCACCGGTCAGCACCACCAGCGGGCTCGCCGACAACAGCTGTGCCGCCTCCTCGACGGCCCGGTCGATGATCCCGGCGGCCGCGTAGCGGGCGCCCTGCGTGACCGCATCCCGGGTGGAGCGTCCGAAGAGTCCCTTGCCGCCGTTGCCGCCGCCCCGCGCGCGTCGCCGGATACCGGAGGTCTGGCTCAGGAGCGTCGAGACCATGAGCGCCGGGGCGGGAATGATCGCCCCACCCCAGTGCCGGCCGCGCGCGCCGAGCAGGTCCACGGTCAGCGCGGTGCCGATTCCCACGACGCACAGCGGCACGCCGCGGAAGAGATGGTACGCCCCAACCATGCCGGCGAAACGGTCCACCCCCAGACGCCAGGGCTCGAGGTAGCCCACCGTGACGCCGGCGGCGCGCCGCGGCACGGTGATGAACTGAATCTGCGCGCGGGCGGTGCGGGCCGCGCGCGTGAGCTCGCGATTCACCGCCGCGCTGGCGACACTCGCCACCACCAGGCGCGTGACCGCGCCAGGCAGCAAACGGCGCCTGAAATCGGACTGCTTCCATCCGGCGTGCACCGCCGCGTGCGAGGCACCAGGACGCGCCCCATCCACCCGCGCCCACTTGATACGCGTATTGCCAACGTCGACCACGATCACTGACATCAGTCCGCCCTCACAGTGACGTCTCCCGAGAGGAAGCGTCGCACGCCCTGCGCAGTCTCCACCAGGAGCGCGCCATGCGCATCGATCCCCCGCGCGATTCCCTTCGCGATGCCTTCGCCGCCGGTCACGTTCACCGCCCGGCCGCGCAGCGCGTCAGCGTCGCGCCACTCCGCCAGGAAGGGCTTGAGCGCCGCCTGTTCAAACTCCAGCAGCCCCTGGATAAAGGCGGTGAGCAGGGCGGCCACGATGGTTTCACGCGGGAGCTCGAGCCCGGCGGCGCGCAGGTCGGTGGCGGCGATGCCGGTCGCCGCGATGCGCGCGAGCGGCCCGGCGCCGAGGGCGACGTTCAGCCCGATGCCAATCACCACGCAGGCCGGTCCCGAGGCCTCGGCGCGCAGCTCGATCAGCACGCCGCCGAGCTTACGGCCGCCGTGCAGCAGGTCGTTCGGCCACTTCAGTTCCACGCCCGCGAGGCCCTGCGAACGCAGCGCGCGCAATGCGCACACGCCGATCACGAGTCCCAGGGCTCCCAGATCGTGCGAGACGGCCGGGAAGGTCCAGCTGAGCGACAGGCAAATGGCCCCGCCTGGGGGCGCCAGCCAGGCTCGCCCGCGTCGTCCCTTGCCGGCGGTCTGGTACTCGGCCAGCAGCACCTCGCTGGTGCCCGCGCGCGGGAAGCCCCGGGCGAGCAGTTGTGTGTTGGTCGAGGTGGTGGACCAGGCCGTCTGGATATCGGCCACGCGCTCGCGCACCGGCCGCGCCAGCCGATCGCGGATCCCGCTCGCATCCAGGAGTTTGCCCGCGTGGGTGAGTCGGTAGCCGCGATTGCGGACCGCCTCCAGGCTCGTGCCCAGCGCGCGCAGGCCGCCGGTGGCCTTCCAGATGGCGCTGCGGGTGACGCACAGCGCGCGCGCCAGTTCCTCGCCGGAGTGAAACCGCCCGTCCGCGAGGCGTTGGTAGACCTGCGCGACCAGTGGCATCGCCGCTGGACGCGCGGGCGTGCGCGGCCTCATCAACGCCGCGCGCCCAGCAGCCACAGGCGGCGCGCCCTGGCCTCGGTACCGGCGCGCATGCGCGCGAGGTTGCCGCGATGGGCGTGGATGATGAGTGCCGCCGCGAGGAAGGTGAACGTCATGAGGGCATCCTGAGCGGGGAAGGTCCCGCAGGCGCTCACGAGTGCGACGACGACGGCGCCGACCATCGAGGCCAGCCCCACGAAACCGAAAAGGATGACCGAGGCCAACCACGCCAGGACGAACGCGAGCGCCAGCCACCCGCTGACACCGAGTACCGCGCCGATGAGCGTGGCGACACCCTTGCCGCCCCTGAACCCGAACCACAGCGGATACAGGTGGCCGAGCATCACGGCGATGCCACACGCCGGGGCGCTCCACGCCTGCACGGCGGCTGGGCTGGCCGCAAGCACCGGCGGCGCCCACGGCGCCAGCACCCCGGTGGCAAGCCAGCCCTTGGACATGTCGATGACGAGCACCGTGAGACCGATGGCCTTGCCCTGGGTGCGCAGCGCGTTCGTCGCCCCAGGGTTTCCGCTGCCCATGGCGCGGATGTCGACGCCGCGCATGCGGCCGATGACGAGGCTGCCGATGACTGAGCCCAGCAGGTAGGCGATGAGCGCCTTGAGGAGAATGGCGCTCACGCGTCGGCGAACACTTCGACGA
Organism: Pseudomonadota bacterium; assembly: GCA_025360865.1. Lineage (GTDB taxonomy): Bacteria > Pseudomonadota > Gammaproteobacteria > Steroidobacterales > Steroidobacteraceae > 13-2-20CM-66-19. The sequence goes on from JANYBG010000160.1 coordinate 3,944, forward strand.
GCATGCAACGCACGCTGCCGCCGCCGAGCCTCTCGATGGTGGGCACGGGAACGGCAAGCACGGTATCCGTCGCCCCCGAGATCCGGGCGAAGGTCTCGAGCCGCAGGCCGCGGCGGGCGTTTTCCGACATGACCAGCACGTGCGCGTCCCCGAGCGCCTCGTCCCAGGTGGAAAGCTCCAGCATGTTGCCGGCGAACCGCCCGATCTCGTCCTGACCGATGGTGATGACCTCGCGGCCGCCCGCGCTCAAGCGGCGCAGTACGTGTTCACGGTCGGCTCCGGCGATCGCCTCGGCCCCAACCACGGCGACGCGCGCGCCGATCCACAGGCATACGTTGGTGTGGTAGAACGCCTCGCCCGCTCGATTCGCCGCCGCGAAGATGACCGGCTCGTACTTCAGCTCCCGTGACCATTCACGCACGAGCTCCGCGTCGGTGCGCGCCGAGACGCAGGCGTAGGCGATCCGCTGCACGTGGTCCAGGACCAGGCTGCCGGTGCCCTCAAGGTAGCGACCCTGCCCCTCGTACCAGCTCAGGTCGAGGAAGTGCCGAACCTTGAAGCCGGTGCGCTGTAGGGCGAGGTCGATGATTTCCTGACGTCGCTCCGCGCGACGGCTGGCATTGGCCATTGGATAGACCACCAGCGTGCCGTCGGCGTGAAAACTCACCCAGTTGTTGGGAAACACGGCATCAGGCTTGGCGGGCGTGGCGCTGTCGCTGGCGACGCACACCTCCACTCCCTCGCCGGCGAGGGCACGCGCGAGCTGATCGAACTCACCGATGGCGGCCGCCGCGGCCCCGCGGTCCGCCGGATCAGCGGGCCGTTGCTGGAAGGTGTTGCTGGTGGCGGTCTCCGCGTTGAAGCCGAAGGCCACCGGACGCACCATCAGCACCGCGCCGGCGCATTGAGCGGCGGCGGCCTTCAACTGGGGTTCGCCCTGGGTTGGCATCGCCCCATTCTCGCACGTCCGAAAAGGAGTTCGGCAAGCGCCACCGCCTGGCCGAGACGCACGCGGAGGACGACCTCAGGCGCGGATGGCCTGCGCGCGCTCGCCGCTGCCGGTGTTTTCCAGCAGGTCGAGCGCGGGCAGGCGCTGCGTCAGGTCGACCGGTGAGCCACTGAGCAGGCGCATGCAGTCGGCCGCCGGGGCCGGGCGCGCGAAAAGGTAGCCCTGCGCGTAGGAGCAGCCGAGCTGGCGCAGCTTCTCGAGCTGCGGCCAGCCCTCAATGCCCTCGGCCACCACCTTGATGTTGAGGTGGCGCGCCATCGCGATGATCGCGCTGACGATGGCGAGGTCGCTCATGTCGGTCACGAGGTCGCGCACGAAGCTGCGGTCGATCTTGAGGGTGTCCACGCGCCAGCGCTTCAGGTACGAAAGGCTGGAGTAGCCGGTGCCGAAGTCATCGATGGCGATGTGCACGCCCAGCTCGCGCAGCTTGCCCACGGCGTCCTGGCTGGCCTCGCGGGCACGCGCCTCGCGGCGCTCGAAAACCGCGCTCTCGGTGAGCTCGACCTGCAGCATGGAGGGATCCAGCCCGTGCTGCTTGGTCAGGCGCGAGATCGTCTCGGCGAGGTTCGAGCGCTGCAGCTGCACGGCCGAGACGTTGATAGCCACCGGCACGATGCTGGCGCCCGCCTGGCGCCAGCGCACCGTGTCCTCGATCGCGCGCTGCAGCACGAACTCCCCGATCGGCACGATCAGGCCCGCCTCCTCGGCGATGGTCACGAAGCGCTCGGGGCGCACGTAGCCGTGGTTCGGATGCTTCCAGCGCAGCAGCGCCTCGAGCGCCACGACGCGGTGGGTCTCGATGTCGACGATGGGCTGGTAGTGCACGTCCAGCTGGCGGCTCTGCAGCGCGGTGCGCAGGCTCGACTCGATGGCGATGCGCTCCTTGAGGCGCTTGTCCATCCCCGGGCTGAACAGCTGGAAGTTGTTGCGGCCGCGATCCTTGGCCTGGTACATGGCCGTGTCCGAGTGCCGCAGCAGCTCGCCCATGTCGGTGCCGTCGTGCGGATACAGGGCGATGCCGATGCTCACGGTGGTGACGAGCGTGCGGCCATCGACGACCATGGGCGCGCACAGCGCGTTGTTGATCCGGCCGGCCGCCTCGTTCACCTGCTCGGTGCTCCTGACACCCTTCAGGATCACCACGAATTCATCGCCGCCCATGCGTATGACGACATCCTCGGCGCGCATGGTCGAGCGGATGCGCTGCGCGACGGTCTTCAGGAGCTTGTCGCCGGTCTCATGCCCGCGCGAGTCGTTCACGTGCTTGAAGCGATCCAGGTCGAGGAACAGCACCGCGAGCACGCTTTTGTCGCGCTGCGCCACGGTGAGAGCCTCGGGCAGGTGCGCCTGCAGGTACAGGCGGTTGGGCAACCCCGTGAGCTGGTCGTGATGCGCGAGGCGATCCAGCTCCTGATGCTTCTCGAGGAGGTGGCTCTCGACCTTGCGGCGCACCGTGACATCGTGCACCGCGACCGCGAGGACCGTTTTCTTGCCCAGGGTGAGGGGATAGCAGCTGGTTTCCACGCTGCGCTGCGTGCCGTCCTTGCAGTACTGCCGCAGCTCAAGGGGCGTGCGGGCGTTGGCCTCGCTCAGCCGGCGGACGAGTTCCTTCTCATCGACACCCTCCACGCGGAACACTTGCCCGAAGCTCAGCGCGCGCAGCTCCTCGAGCGTGTAGCCGGTGTTGCGCAGCGCGGCCGGGTTCGCGGCGAGGATGCGCTCCGAGCCCGGATCCAGCACGAGCGCCGTGGTCGGCCACTGCTCGAAAGCGGCGAGGTGGGTAGCGTCGTAATCCTTCACCCAGCCGGGGGCGGCGGGGCGCAGGCGCACCCAGAGGAAGACGCCGATAAGCGCACACAGGACACCGACAAGGCCGCCGAATACAAATGCCAACTGGATCACACTTCAGTTCGGAAATGTCCAACGGAGTGTGGCGGATGCGCCCGTCCCAACGACGTGCGCCGCGCACAGTTTGGGGTAACGGCGCACCGGACCGGGGGCCGCGGGGGCCCCACGGCGCGCGCCCCCGCATCCGGGCCCCGGCGGCCGCGCCGGCACTCGCGGAACAGGGTGCGCGCGTCACTCGTCCGCGCCGCTCGTCCGCGCGGAACGTGCGCGCGGGCGGGCGGCGCCATATGCTCGGGCGCCAAGAGAACCAAGGGCACGGGGAGATGGGCATGGGAAGGCGACGAATGTTGACCTGGACGCGCGGGACAGGAGGGTCGCTCGCGAGGTCCGCGACGCTCATCCTCATCGCCGCGCTCGGCACGGCGCATCCCGCGGCGCAGGCGCGCACCCAGAAGCCCGCCCTGCACGCCAAGCACTGGATGGCGGTCACCGGCAAGCCCCTGGCCGCCACCGCGGGCGCCATGATCTTCGAGCGCGGCGGGAACGCGGTGGATGCCGCGTGCGCCATGATCGCGGCGACCTCGACGATGTGGGACACGCTCTCGTGGGGCGGCGAGACCCAGGCGCTGATATACAACCCCAACACCGGCAAGGTGATCGCCATCAATGGCCTGGGCGTCGCCCCCACCGGGGCGACGCCTGAGTATTTCCACAAGCTCGGCATGAAGGTCCCGCCGGAGTACGGCCCGCTCGCCGCAGTGACCCCGGGCACGCCCGGGGGCCTGATGACCATGCTGGCCGAGTACGGCACCCTGAGCCTTGCGCAGGTGCTCGCGCCTGCGATCGAGATGGCCGACGGCTACCCCATGGAGGCCGAGCTGGTCACGACCATCGAGCGCAACAAGGCACGTATCAGGCAATGGCCGGATTCCAGGCGCGTGCTGCTGGTGCATGCCGGCGAGGCGCACGAGGCGCCTTATCCAGGGGAGATGTTCCACCAGCCGGACCTCGCCGCGACGCTGCGCAAGCTGGTGGAGGCGGAGAAGCAAGCACTCGCCGCGGGCCAGGACCGCAAGGGCGCGATCCACGCGGCCTACGACCGCTTCTATAAGGGTGACATCGCGCGGGAACTGGTCGCCGCGGTCCGCGACGCCGGCGGTCTGTTCACGATCACTGACCTAGCCAACTGGAAGGTGAAGATCGAGGAACCGGTACATACCAGCTACAAGGGCATCGAGGTCTACAAGCTCAATACCTGGGTGCAGGGCCCGGTGATGCTGCAGGCGCTCAACCTGCTGGAGAACATCGACCTGAAGTCGATGGGCTACAACAGCGCGCGCTATATCCACACGCTCTACCAGGTGATGAACCTCGCCTACGCCGACCGCGACTTCTACTACGGCGACCCGGCCTTCCCGCCCGTGTCCCCGGTGGCGGGACTGCTCTCCAAGGACTACGCCCGCGACCGCGTGAAGCTGATCCGTCCCGAACGCAACGACCCGGATACGCGCCCCGGGGATCCCTACCCGTACCAGCATGGCACCAACCCGTTCACCGGCCTGCTCGGGCGATGGCACAGCCGCATGCCAGGGGCGACTCCCACCGCGATGGCCGAGTTCGACCGCACGTTCCGCCTGGGTACGACCAGCGTGGAGGCCGCTGACGAGAAGGGCTGGGCGGTCTCGGTGACCCCGAGCGGGGGCTGGGTGCCGGCCGTGATCGCCGGCCACACCGGCATCGGACTCAGCCAGCGCATGCAGAGCTTCGTGCTCGACCCGGCCGAGAATCCCTACAACGTGGTCCGGCCGGGCAAGCGGCCACGCGCGACGCTCACTCCGACGCTGGCGCTGAGGGACGGAAAGCCCTACCTGATCTTCTCCGTGCAGGGCGGGGACACGCAGGACCAGAACCTGTTGCAGTTCTTCCTCGACGTCGTGGAGTTTGGCATGACGGTGCAGGAGGCGACCGAGGCCGCCAACATCACCAGCTACCAGATGCGCGACTCCTTCGGCGCGCACGAGTCCTTTCCCGGCCGGCTGACCGTGAACTCCGCGACCCCCGCGGGGGTGCGCCAGGAACTCGCGCGCATGGACTACCGGCTCGAATTCGAGGAGCGCAGCTCCGGGCCGATCAACGCGATCATGGTGGATCGGGAGCACGGCACGCTGTGGGGGGGATCGAGCAACCACGGCGAGGACTACGGGATCGGCTGGTAGGCGACCGCGGCCCGTCGCGCGCGGGCCTGGCCATGGGCGCTACCCGCCGCCGCGCGTTCGCCGCGGCGCACAAGTCGCGCGCGTGATGTCGCGCCCGTGCTGATGTCGCGATGCTTCATTGCCTCACAGGGGCAAAACGCCTATACACCAGCGACAGCGTCCCGCTGAGCCACAGCAGCGCGGACGGCCAAGACAAAAACCAACCTTGAACACCTCAGGGGAAGAAATCAATGTTCAGAAAGACCACGGCCCTTATTGCCAGCGCCGCACTGGCCCTGTGCCTGGCCAGCACGGCATACGCGGCCAGCGCGGTGTGGATGCGCGTCATCACGGTCAAGAGCGACAACGTCAGCGCCTACATGAAGGAGCTCGACACCGGCAAGGCCATGTTGAAGAAGATGGGCATCAACGTGCAGATGCGCATCTGGCGCGCCACGTTCGCGGGCCCCAATACCGGGACGGTGATTGTCACCCAGGAATACGCCAGCTGGAACGCCCTTGCGGAAAGCCAGGCGAAGACCGCGGCGGATCCTGAGTTCGGCACGTGGCTGAAGAACCTCGACAGCGTCCGCACCATCACCTCAGACAGCCTGTTTCGCGAACTCTGAGGCCCGCCCGGCTGGGACACCCACGGGTCCCCGCGCTCAGGCGCGGGGACTTTTCACAGCCATGGGCGAGCGCGCAGACGTTCCCGCGCCTTGATCCCGGGCGCCGCCTGTGTCCCATTAGGCGCCCATCCACCCGCCACCTGGGAGCCACGGCATGACCGTTGAACTGAAGTACCTCGCATGGTCCATCGGACTGGGTATCGTCTACGTCCTCGTGGCCGCGACCCTGGGCACGGCGCAGCGCGGACTGCCGTGGAACGTCGGCAACCGTGATGGAGAGGCGCCGCCACTGACGGGTGCGGCCGCGCGCGCCCACCGCGCCAGCCGGAATTTCCTCGAGACCTTCCCTTTCTTCGCCGCCGCGGTTCTGGCCGTCACGCTGGCGAAGACTGGCACGCCCCACACAGCGATCGGGGCGATGGCCTATTTCTGGGCGCGCCTGGTCTACCTGCCCGTCTACGTCATCGGCATCCCGTACCTGCGTACCCTGGTGTGGGCCGTGTCGCTGTGGGGCTTGCTGCAGGTGCTGTGGGCGTTGTTCTAAGCGCGACGGCGCCGCGCCGCGCGGTCAGCGGCGCATCGTAAGGCCACGCCTGGGCGCCAGGCGTTGACCGCGGGCGTAGGCGGGACACCGTCGACGCCTCGATCGCGGTGGTCCACAGGAGCGCGACGCTCGCCGCGTAGAAGTTCATGCGATTCTCCTTGCCCTGACCATGGGGCATTGAAACCCTGGGCCCCTGGCGGCGGCAAACGATTTGTCCGTGCACTTCGGATGACCTAGACTCATGCGAACGCCATGCGCCCACGCCGCCTGCCATCGCTGCTTTCCCTGCGCGCCTTCGAGGTCACCGCGCGCCACCTGAGCTTCACGGAGGCGGCGCGCGAGCTGCACGTCACGCAGTCGGCGATCAGCCGGCACGTGCGCGCGCTCGAGGAGGCGGTTGGCAGGCAGTTATTCGTGCGCCTGCACCGGGCCGTCGTACTGACCGATGCCGGTCGGAGGTTCGCGGACGACCTCGGCGTTGGCTTCCTGCATATCCATCGCGCGGTGGAGGCCTTGAGCGGCGCTCGCGCGCAGCGCCTGCGGGTCTCCGCGGAGCCGGCGTTCGCCGCGCGCTGGCTGCTCGAGCGCCTCGGTCGCTTTTCGATCGCCCATCCGCGGATCGAACTCGAGCTCGAGACCACTGACGAGCTACGCGTCCTCGGCAAGGACGCGGACATCGCCATCCGCTACGTCGCCAGCGCCTCGCGCCGGCCGCGCGGGCGGCACCGCCGCCTGCTCGAGCTGCAGGGCGCGCCGGTGCTCGCGGGTGTGCGGCCGCGCCCGCGGCTGTGGAACAACGACGCCGCGGTCCCAGGCCATCGGCTGCTGCACGATGACGACGGCGAGGCGTGGCGCGCCTGGTTCACCGCGGCGGGCCTTGCCGGGTTCGACGCCGCGCGGCACCTCTACTTCACCGACTACTCGCTCGCGCTCGCGGCCGCCGAAGGCGGCCAGGGAGTGGCGCTGGGCAGCGCGGTGTTCATCGAGTCCGAACTCAAAAGCGGGCGCCTCGCGGAAATCGGCCGAACCCGGGTTCCCTTCGGTGAGTACGTACTGCTCGAGGCCACCGGCCGTTCGTCGGCGACCCAGCGCGCCGCCTTCATCCGCTGGCTCGAGTCTGAACTCGCGCCGGCAAGATCCTCCCCCGCCTAGCGTCGCGCGGCCACGCGGCGGACCGCCGCGATAGGAAGAGTCCGTCCGTGGTTCAGGGCGGCAAGACGCTGGCGGCCCGGGCACCGCCCCGCTCCAGACGTCCCCGTCACGGTCCTCGGTACAGCGCAGGAAGGCGCGCGCGGAGAGGCGCCGCCTCGTGCTCACCCCCGACTCAGGGCGAGGACGGGGTTCACCAGCAGGCCCGGGAGGACGGGCCGCGCCAGTTACGTGGCTGGACCCACGCCACCACCACCCAGCAGGTTCGCGGTGAAGCGCGGCGGCGTGACGTTCTCGTCGACGATCTCGAACACGCGCTCGTAGCCTGTATGGCTGATCCTCCAGCCGCCGCCCGACTTCTGATAGCGGTCGCGGTAGAAGGCCGCTCCCCGGACCGTGCGCTTCTGCGCGCGGTTGTAGTACCAGTCCGAGAGGTACCACAGCCCCTCCGCGCTGGCCGCTCCGGTGAGGTCGATCTCCGGGTGGTGGCAGTTATGGTTGATGACGACGTCCGGAGTGACCGAGGCCGCGAGGTACTCGAGCAGCTTCGCCTTCCCCTCCACCGTGACGTCGTAGCTGCCACCCACGAAGCGCGCGGTCACATCCTCGGTGAACAGCGCCGGGAGGCTCGCCATGTCACCGGTGTCCATCGCGCGCAGGTAGCGGTACTTCACGCGCTTGATCTGCTCCATCACCACGAGGTCATCAGGTGTCATATATCACTCCGTATCGGCAGGCCCATC
>JANYBG010000018.1 GCA_025360865.1 Pseudomonadota bacterium
TCGACCTGAACAAGGACCTGTTCATTCTCGAGGAGGAACTGCTGTTCCCCGCGAACACCCAGGTCGCGGTGTTCCTGTCGATGGACGTGGGCGAGTTCTTCGCGCTGGACTCGGTGCAGCTGAAGGTCGACCAGAAGGAAGTCATCAACTACCTGTATACCCCGCGCGAGGTCGAGGCCCTGCTCAAGGGCGGCGTGCAGCGGCTGTACGTGGGTAACCTCAAGGTGGGGCCGCACGAGCTGGTGGCCTTCTTCAATGGCAAGGGCCCGAATGATCGTCCCTACAAGCGCGGCGCCTCGCTGCACTTCGAGAAGGCGGTGGGGGCCAAGTACCTGGAGCTGAAGATCGATGACCGGCAGAGAAAGCTCGAGCCGGAGTTCGAGATCAAGGACTGGGAATAGTCCTTGAGTCGGACGGCCTCCATGCGCGCCTGCCTCGCGGTGTGTGTCCTCGCGCCGCTCCTCGCCGCGCCCGCCGCGGCGCGGCGCCACGACTCTGAGAAGATGCCGGTCACGCGCGTCCGTGACCTGCACTATGGTGACGTGCTCTTCCACTATTTCCAGGAGAATGACTTCGAGGCCCTGACGCGCTCGCTCGCCTACGACCACTGGTCGCGCATGCCGCACCACGAGGATGAGGCGCTCCTGCTGGAAGGTGGCATGTACCTGGACCTTGGCATGCACAACGAGGCCGGTGCGATCTTCGAGAAAGTGCTGACCCTGAATGTGCCCACCGGGGTGCGCAACCGCGCCTGGTTCTACCTCGCGAACGTCTGGTACGCGCGCGGCTACCTCGAGAAGGCCGAAGGGGCGCTGCGCAAGATCAACGGTCGCATGTCGCCGGATCTGGAAGCCCAGAAGGAACTGCTTTTCGCCAACGTGCTGATGCACGAGGGCCGCTTCGACGAGGCGATCCAGCTGTTGTCGGGCTGGCGCGGCCAGCAGCCCTGGTCCGCGTACGCCCGCTTCAACCTCGGTGTCGCCCTGGTGCGCGCCAAGCGACTCGCCGACGCCGACCCGTTCCTGAGCGGTGTCGGCAACATGCTCCCATCCACCACCGAGCTTGCGGCGTTGCGCGATCGCGCCAACCTCGCCCTGGGCTACGCCTACCTGCAGGCGGACGAGCCGGCGCGCGCCCGAGCGCCGCTGAGCCGCGTGCGCCTGAATGGTCCGTACTCGGACAAGGCGCTGCTGGGGCTGGGCTGGGCGGACTCGGCGCTGGGTGAATACCAGGCCGCGCTCAGCCCCTGGATGGAGCTGCGCAACCGCGACATGCTGGACTCCGCGGTGCAGGAGGCCTACCTCGCGGTGCCGTACGCCTTCAGCAAGCTCAACGCCAACGCGCAGTCGGCCGAGTACTACGAGAGCGCGGTGAACTCGTTCGACGCGGAGAACCAGCGCCTCGACGGGGCGATCGCCAGCATCCGCAAGGGCGACATGCTCGAGCGCGTGCTCAACAAGGACCAGGTCCGGGGCGAGGACGCCCACTACGGCTGGTTCTGGCAGCTTAAAAACCTGCCGGACGCGCCCGAGTCGCGCTACCTGTACGCGCTGCTGGCCGGCCACGACTTCCAGGAAGGGCTAAAGAACTATCGCGACCTCGTTTACCTCGGCGGCACGCTCGAGACGTGGGACGGCGACATGGTCGCCTTCGAGGACATGATCGACACGCGCGCGTCGGCCTTCGCCGAGCGCCTGCCGCGCGCGGACGCGCTGCTCGCCTCGGACGCGGTCGGCAAACTGCAGCAGCGCGATGTGGCGTTTGAGAATCGCCTGCGCACCATCGAGTCACAGCACGACGTCGCCGCCCTGGGCACGGCCACCGAGCGCGAGCAGTGGGCGCGCGTCCAGCGCGTGGAGGGGGCCCTGGCGGGTACCCCCGACACGCCCGAGAACGCGGCACTGCGCGCGCGTCTCGCGCTGGTGAAGGGCGTGCTCCAGTTCCGGCTGAACGACGCCTATGGCGCTCGCCTGTGGCAGGAGCACCGCGGCCTCAAGGACCTGAACTTCGCGCTGAACGAGGCGCAGGGCCGCTGGATCCGTGTCGAGCGGGCCCGCAAGAACATGCCCGCGAACACCGGCGAGTTCGCCATCCGCGTGGCATCGCTCAAGCAGCGCATCGGGGCGCTGCAGGGGCGCCTGGCGGCCACCGAGCGCAAGCAGAGTGACTACCTCGGCGCGGTCGCCGTGAACGAACTCGAGCAGCAGAAGGACCGGCTGGCCGCGTACCAGGTGCAGGCGCGATTCGCGCTGGCCACGATGTACGACCGCGCGGCGAACGACGAGTCGAGCCGTCCCCCGAAGCCCGCGGCACCCGTGCAGAAGGGCGCCGAGACCGACGAGCCGGCGCCGCCGGCCGAGGAGCCGCCCAAGTGAGGCGCGCCGCGGCGCTCGCGCTGCTCGCAGCCCTCGCCGGGGCGTCCCCCGGGTTCGCGCAGAGCTCGAAGTCGACGCCCACGATCGCGGAGCTCTCGAAGCAGAAGGTCGAGGTGCACAAGGACACCCCCGCCAGCGCCAGCAGCACTAAGGCGATGGAGAACTACCGCCACTTCCTCGAACTGCAGAACACCGATCCCAAGCTGCGCGCCGAGGCGATGCGCCGGCTCGGCGACCTCAACCTGGATGCCGGGCAGATGAGCCGGCTCGCCGAGGAGGTGACCTCGCCGGATGTGCAGGGCGCCGAGGCGGTCACGCTCTACACGACCCTGCTCAAGGCCTACCCGGACTACGCCCGCAACGACCAGGTGCTCTACCAGCTGGCGCGCGCCTACGAGACCTCCGGCAAGAACGACCAGGCGCTGGCGACTCTTGACCGCATCGTCGCCCAGTACCCGCAGAGCCCGCGCATCGATGAGGTGCAGTTCCGGCGCGGCGAGCTCCTGTTCTCGGAAAAGCACTACCCGGAGGCCGAGAAGGCCTACACCGCGGTCATCGCCCATGGCAGCGCTTCCGCGTTCTACCAGCAGAGTCTCTACAAGCACGGCTGGTCGCTTTTCAAGCAGTCCCTCACCCTGGAGAGCCTGCCCTCGTTCAGTGGCGTCCTCGACCGCGAGCTCGGCTCGACCGTGGGCGGCAAGTCCGTGCCGCTCGAGCGCCTGCGGCGCGCCGACCGCGAGCTGGTCGAGGACACGCTGCGGGTGATGAGCATCGCGTTTTCCTACAACGAGGGCGCCAAGTCCCTCGAGCAGTACATGGCCGAGCACGGCGACCGTCCCTATGCCTGGCTTTTGTACTCCCGTCTGGGCGATACCTACGTCGAGAACCAGCGCTACCAGGACGCGGCCACCGTATACCGCGCCTTCGTCGCCCGGGATCCCTACAGTGAGCACGCGCCCGAGCTCGACATGGCCGCCATCGAGGCCTATGGCAAGGGGGGCTTCAGTGACCTCGTGCTCGAGGGCAAGCACGAGTTCGTCGAGCACTACAACTTCGACTCGCCCTACTGGAAGACGCGCACCCGCGCGGACCACCCCAAGGTGGTGCAGGAGCTGAAGGTCAACCTCAAGGACGTCGCCACCTACTTCCACGCGCAGGCGCAGAAGTCGAAGAAGGTGTCCGACTACCAGGAGGCCGCGCGCTGGTACCGCGACTACCTCAAGTCATTCCCGGGGGATGCGGACTCCGCGGAGACGAATTACCTGCTGGCCGAGGCCCTGTACGAGAGCCACCAGTACGCGGACGCGGCCACCGAATACGAGCATACCGCCTACAACTACCCGAAGAACGCGAAGTCCGCGACCGCCGCCTACGCGGGACTGGTTTCCTCCCAGAAGGGCGAGGAAAGCCTCACGGGTCCCGAGAAGGAGGCCTGGCACAAGCGCTCGACGGATGCCGGCGTCAAGTTCGCCCAGACCTTTCCTGAGCACCCGGATAGCGCCGGGGTGCTCACGCGCGCCGCCGAGGAGATCTTCGCCGCCGGTGATCTGCTGCGCACCCTGTCCGTCAGCCAGTCGATCCTGGCGCGCCAGCCACCGGTGGATGCGGCCAAGCAGCGCATCGCCTGGACGCTCATCGGCCAGTCGTATTTCGACGAGGGCGAGTTCGCCAAGGCGGAGCCCGCCTTCATCCAGGCGCGTGCCCTGGCCGGCACCGACGAGAAGATGCGCACCGACCTCAACGAGCGCGTCGCGGCGAGCGTCTACAAGCAGGGCGAGGCGAAGCAGAAGAGCGGCGACTCCGCGGCCGCGATCGATG
>JANYBG010000176.1 GCA_025360865.1 Pseudomonadota bacterium
GGCGCGCCGCAGCGCGCGTTCATCGAGCCAGGTGAGCTTGAGTTTGTGCGCGCGCGCGAGCCGGGTGATCGCGCCCCGGTAGCCACGCGCGTCCAGGACATTGGGCGGCAGCGCGGTGAGCCAGCGGGTGAGATTCGTGCCGCGCGCGACCGCCGCGGCGTAGCGGGTGTCCACGGCGTGCTCGCCCAGCAGCACGACTTTTCGCAGGTGGCGCTCCTCGCGCCGCGGGGCGCGGATGCTCGGCAGCGCGAACGCGTGGGCCAGCGTCGCGGCGGTCAGCGCCTCGAGGTTCGCGGTGGCCGCCGCGGACTTGCCCATGCCGCACAGTCCTAGTTCCCGTGGCGCGCGCGCGCCGGCCTCCTTCAGCATCCGCGCGGCCAGCGTCAGGCGCTCGAACGCGCTGGCATCGGCCTTGATGTAGCCCAGGATCGCCAGCGTGTCGCGGTGGTTGCCGAGCGAGCCTGAGCGCACTGAGCCCGCGCGCGCGGGGGAGCGTTCGTGCAGTGCCTGCCAGCGCCGGCCGTGGGGCAGCTCGCGCCAGGCGGCGGCGGCAAGCGGCAGCGCGACGATGGCGAGCACGACGTCGAGCCTGTCGGCGGAAGCCGCCGTGCCGCGGGTGATCGCCGGCGCGTCCGCGGTGGGCAGCACGAGGCCGCGGCGGGTCTGTGAAGGACTGGGACTCACTTGCTTTACCTGCCGCTGCTCGCCATCATTGCTCATTCTAACGCGACCCGGCAGATGTGCGCGCGCGAGCCCGCACGCGGCCGCGTCGGTATGTTGTTCAGGTCGCAGGGATCGCGTCCAAACAAGACCGTATGACCGAACCGCCGAAGATGGAAGACCTGGATCCCGTGGAGACGCGGGAGTGGCTCGAATCGATTGATTCGGTCCTCAAGGCGCACGGGCCGGAGCGCGCGCACTACCTGCTCGAGCGGCTGATCGACTACACGCGCCGCAGCGGCACCTACCTGCCATTCAAGCCGAACACCGCCTACCTCAACAGCATCCCGACGGGGCGCGAGCCGGAGTACCCGGGCAATCGCGCGCTCGAGCGGCGCAACGAGGCGTACATCCGCTGGAACGCGCTCGCCATGGTGCTCGCGGCCAACAAGGCCAGCTCCGAGTACGGCGGGCACCTCGCGAGCTTCGCCTCATCCGCGACCCTGTACGAAGTCGGCTTCAACCATGTCTGGCGCGCGCCCTCTGAGGCGCACCCCGGCGACATGGTCTTCATGCAGGGTCATTCCTCCCCGGGCATCTACGCGCGCGCCTACCTCGAGGGGCGCCTCACAGAGCAGCAGCTGCAGATGTTCCGCCAGGAGGCCTCGGCACCGGGCGTGGGGCTGTCCTCATATCCGCACCCGTGGCTGATGCCCGACTTCTGGCAGTTCCCGACGGTGTCGATGGGACTCGGGCCGATGATGGCGATCTTCCAGGCGCGCTTCACGCGCTATCTTGAGCACCGCGGCCTGATCAAGTCCTCGGACCAGAAGGTCTGGGCGTTCCTGGGCGACGGCGAGATGGACGAGCCGGAGTCGATGGGCGCGCTCACCATGCCGGTGCGCGAGGGACTGGACAACCTCATCTTCGTCATCAACTGCAACCTGCAGCGACTCGACGGGCCGGTGCGCGGCAACGGCAAGATCATCCAGGAGCTGGAGTCCGCCTTCCTCGGCGCCGGCTGGAACGTCATCAAGGTGCTGTGGGGTTCGCGCTGGGATCCGCTGCTGGCGCGCGACCACAAGGGGCTGCTGCGCCGCGTGATGGAGGAATCCGTCGATGGCGAGTACCAGAACTTCAAGGCCAAGGGCGGCGCGTACACGCGCGAGAACTTCTTCGGCAAGTATCCCGAGCTCAAGGCGATGGTCGCCAACATGTCGGACGAGGAGATCTGGCGCCTCAACCGCGGTGGCCATGATCCGCGCAAGGTGTACGCGGCCTACGCCGCGGCCATGGCGCACAAGGGCCAGCCGACCGTCATCCTCGCCAAGACCGTCAAGGGCTTTGGCTTAGGCAAAGGTGGCGAAGGCCAGATGATCGCCCACCAGCAGAAGAAGCTCTCGCAGGAGGACCTCAAGGTCTTCCGCGACCGCTTCCACATCCCGGTGGCGGACGAGGAGCTGGGAGGCTTGCCGTTCCGCAGGCCCGACGAGGCGACCGATGAGGCGCGCTACCTCAAGGAGAAGCGCGCGAACCTCGGCGGCTACCTGCCCAGCCGCCGCCGTACCGCGCCCGCGCTGGCGATCCCGGCGCTGGAGGCCTTCGACGCGATCCTGGAGGGCACCGGCGAGCGCGAGATCTCCACCACGATGGCCTTCGTGCGCCTGCTCACCGTGCTCCTCAAGGACAAGAACATCGGCAGGAATATCGTGCCGATCGTGCCTGACGAGGCGCGCACCTTCGGCATGGAGGGCCTGTTTCGCCAGATTGGCATCTACTCCTCGGTGGGCCAGCTCTACACGCCCCAGGACGCCGAGACCCTCATGTCCTACCGCGAGGACAAGAAGGGCCAGATGCTGGAGGAGGGCATCAACGAGGCCGGCGCGCTGTGCTCGTGGATCGCGGCGGCCACTTCGTACGCCAATCATGGCGTGCCGATGATCCCGTTCTACATCTATTACTCGATGTTCGGTTTCCAGCGCGTCGGCGATTTCATCTGGGCGGCGGGCGACATGCGCGCGCGCGGCTTCCTGCTCGGTGCCACCG
>JANYBG010000214.1 GCA_025360865.1 Pseudomonadota bacterium
CGCTGAAGCTGGGCGCCTTCGACTTCGTCTCCAAGCCGCTGGATCTTGGGGTCCTTCGAAAGCTCGTGGGCAGCGCGATAAAACTCGGCGCCGGCATCAACGATGAGACCGCCGCGACCCTGCGTGGCCCGCGCCTGCTCGGCACCTCCCGGGTGATGGAGCAGGTCCGCGACATGATCGCGCGCGTGGCGCGCAGCCAAGCGCCCGTGCACATCTGCGGCGAGTCAGGGACGGGCAAGGAGCTGGTGGCGCGCATGATCCACGAAAGCGGCGGCCGTCGCGCCGGCCCGTTCGTGGCGGTCAACTGCGGCGCGATTCCCACCGAACTCATGGAAAGCGAGCTGTTCGGCCACAAGCGCGGCAGCTTCACCGGCGCGGTGGCCGACAAAAAGGGGCTGGTGCAGAGCGCCGAAGGCGGCACGCTGTTTCTGGACGAGGTGGCGGACCTGCCGCTGCACATGCAGGTGAAACTGTTGCGTGTGGTGCAGGAGAAGACAGTGCGCCCGGTCGGCGAGGCACGCGAGGAGACGGTCGACGTACGCATCCTCTCAGCGACCCACAAGAGCCTGGCGGACCTGGTGGCGCAGGGGCAGTTCCGCGAGGACCTTTATTACCGCATTAATGTGATCGAGCTGCGCGTGCCGGCGTTGCGTGAGCGCAGCGGCGACATCGGGGAAATCGCCGAGGCGATCCTGCAGCGGCTGGCCCGCCGCGCGGGCACCGAAGCACCGGAACTCTCGTCCGACGCGGTGAGCTTCCTGCAGACCTACCCCTTCCCCGGCAACGTACGCGAGCTTGAGAACGTGCTCGAACGGGCGCTGACCTTGAGCACCGGCGGCATCGTCACTCCCGAGCACATCCGCCTGCGCACCGCCGCGGGCGCACCCCCCCACGCTTCCACGGCGACGATCGCCGCGTCGGTCGCGGGCGGGGCGCTCGGCAGTCAGCTGGAAAGCATCGAGCGGGACGCAATCGTCAAGGCCCTGGAGAAGACGCGCTACAACAAGACCGCGGCGGCCAAGCTGCTGGGCATGAGCTTCCGCGCCCTGCGTTACCGCATCAAGAAACTGGGCATCGAGTAGCCCGGCCGTTGGGGCTGACCTTTTGGGTCACCTTGTGACGCAACCTTCCACAGGTGGCGTCAGTGCGCGACAGATGTAAGTCAAACAGCATCTGTTAAAGCCGACTCTAAAGCGTTTTTGATCAGCCACTTACAAGAACATCGGCTGGTTGGCACAGGGCTTGCTTTGTCCCCCACCGAGGCGGCACCTGCGCCCACTTTTGGGTCTTTAAATTTTAGGAGTTACGAAATGAAGTCTATGCAAAAGGGTTTCACCCTCATCGAGTTGATGATCGTGGTTGCGATCATCGGCATTCTGGCCGCCATCGCGATCCCCGCGTATCAGGACTACACCGTGCGTGCGAAAGTGACAGAAGGCCTGAACCTGGCGAGCGCTGCGAAGACGGCAATCGCCGAGGGATACCAGTCGAACGACGTCGCGGGCGTCACCGCGGTGTCAGCCAACTGGGTAAATGCCCCTTCCAAGTACGTCAGCAACCTCACCATAAGTGCCAGTGGTGTGATCGACATCAAGTACAGCGCCAATGTCGCCCAGATCTCGGGCAAGGACCTCACCTTGACCCCTTCAATCGGCGGCGGATTGCTGAGTGTTGCCGGTCTGACTGGCAACGTTGACTGGTCCTGCGCCTCGAGCACGAACGCGACGGCCACGGCCCGCGGTCTTCCGGTCACCGCCCCGACCGCTGCTGTTCTGAATCGCTACGTCCCGACGGAATGCAAGTAAGCTACACGCGTAACGCGTCGCTCACTTGAGCAAAACAAGCCCCGGCGCAGCCGCGCCGGGGCTTCTTGCCAAAAAAACCAACACGCTTCGTAGTTGCGCACTTCGCACCACAAGCCCGAACATGAAACGTGTACATCAAGGGTTCACGCTGATAGAGCTGATGATCGTGGTTGCGATCATCGGCATCCTCGCCGCGATCGCCATCCCCGCCTACCAGGACTACACGGTCCGAGCGAAAGTGACGGAAGGCCTTAACATGGCCTCCTCAATCAAGGCGAACATAGCTGAGGCCTACAATTCCAATGACACTGCGGGTCTGACCGCGGTTTCCCTCGCCTACCTATTCACCCGAACCAAATACGTGCAAAACCTGACTATCAACCCCGCCGGCGTGATCGAGATTTTCTTCTCCGCTAACGCGGCCCAGGTAAGCGGAGATTCGATCACCCTGTCGCCCTCAATCACCGCCCAGCCCTTAAGCGTCACCGGCCTCACCGGCTCCATGGACTGGGCCTGCGTGTCCGCCGGCAGTAACACCGCCACGGCTCGCGGTCTGCCATTCACGGGGCCCACCGTCACACCCGTGCCACGCCGCTACGCCCCGACCGAGTGCCGATAGGCCTTCCATAACTTCGATCCGCTCGTGGTCTCGCTCCGTGCCGCGCGACCCTTCCAGTCCTATGCACCTGGACCCCTGTGATTCAATTGTGACGCGCACCCCGACACGCCGGCCGCCTTGTCCTCACAATGGGCTGGGATTTGACAATTGCGTGTTCCACTTCTCGGGTAAACTGGCGGTCCGGCTTATTTTGCTTGTTGTAAGCCTATGAATGATAACGCTTCTTCATCGCTCGGCGCCACGCGCACGGGCTTCGGAGGCCTGCCCCAGCGGCTGGTGCAGGACGGCGTTGTCGACGAGGCGGCCATGCTCGAGGCGGTCAACAACGCCCGCGAGCGCAAGACGAGCATTGTCACCCAGCTGGTGACCAGCGGCGCCGCCAACGCGCGCGACATCGCCCTGGCCGCTTCCAACGAGTTCGGCGCGCCCCTATTTGACCTGGATGCCGTGAATCTTGATATGGATGCGGTGCGCCTGGTTAGCGACAAACTCCTGGCCAAGCACCGGGTTCTGCCGCTGTTTCGGCGCGGCAAGCGGCTGTTCCTGGCGGTCGCCGACCCGACCAACCTGCACGCCATCGACGAGGTCAAGTTCCAGACGAGCCTGGGAATCGAAGCGATCGTCGTCGAGGACGACAAGCTGCAGAAGGCGGTCGACAAGGCGATCGAGCAGGTCGATAACCAGATGTCGACCCTCACGGACGATGGCGACGTCGATCTGGATTCCCTTGAGACCGTCGGTGGCGAAGACCAGCTCGACGAGAAGATCGGGCGCGACGACGTCGAGGATGCGCCTATCGTGCGCTTCGTCAACAAGGTGATGCTCGATGCCATCCGCCGCGGTGCGTCCGACATTCACTTCGAGCCCTTCGAGAAGATCTATCGCGTGCGCCTGCGCATGGACGGCGTGCTGAAAGAGGTGGCCCAGCCCCCGGTGCAGCTCGCGCAGAAGCTGGCCGCGCGCCTGAAGGTCATGTCGCGGCTGGACATCGCCGAGCGACGCGTGCCGCAGGACGGCCGCATCAAGATGAAGCTCTCCAAGAATCGCGCCATCGATTTTCGCGTGAGCACCTGTCCGACACTGTTCGGCGAGAAGATCGTGATGCGTATCCTGGATCCGGCGCAGGCGAGCCTCGGCATAGACTCGCTCGGCTACGAGCCCTTCCAGAAGGTTCTCTACGAGAAATACCTGGCCAAGCCGCAGGGAATGATCCTGGTCACCGGGCCCACCGGTAGTGGCAAGACGGTGTCGCTGTACACCGGCCTGCACATTCTCAATCGCGAAGACACGAATATCTCAACGGCCGAGGACCCCGCGGAAATCAATCTCCCAGGCGTGAATCAGGTCAATGTCAACAACAAGGTGGGACTGACCTTCGCCGCCGCAATGCGCGCGTTCCTGCGCCAGGACCCCGACGTCATCATGGTGGGTGAGATCCGTGATCTGGAAACGGCTGAGATCGCCATCAAGGCGGCTCAGACGGGGCACCTGGTGCTCTCGACCCTGCACACTAACGATGCGCCGTCGACGCTCACCCGCATGATCGACATGGGTGTGAAGCCCTATGCGATCGCGACCTCGGTCAGTCTGATCATCGCGCAGCGCCTCGCGCGGCGGCTGTGCAACGGCTGTAAGACGCCGATCGACGTACCGAGGGAAGCCCTGTTGAAAGAGGGCTTCGCGGAAGCGGACGTTGCCCATGGGATCAAGCTGTTCGCCCCCAAGGGGTGCCAGAACTGTACCGACGGCTACAAGGGTCGCGTGGGCATCTACCAGGTGCTGCCGATCACGGACGCGATCGCGCGCATCATCCTGGCCTTGGGAAGCGCGGTGGAAATCGCCGATCAGGCCGCCAAGGAAGGCGTGTGGGATCTGCGGCGCGCGGGGCTGGAAAAGGTCAAGAACGGACTGACAAGTCTCGAGGAAGTCAACAGCATCACGGTCGAGTGAGGCAGGACGGAAGTAACTCATGGCTACGGCAGCAACGGTCAAGACTATCAAACGCGACACTCCCTTCGCCTGGGAGGGTCGTGACAAGCGCGGGTCGCGCATCAAGGGCAAGAGCCTCGCACCCGACGAGAAGACCTTGCGCGCGGAACTGCGACGGCAGGGCGTAGCGCCCTCGAAGATCCGCAAGCAGCGGCAGGGCCGCAAAGGCGGCAAACCCAACCCCGGCGACATCGCGATCTTCGCCCGGCAGCTGGCCACCATGCTCGCCGCGGGTATTCCGATGGTGCAGGCGTTTGAGATTGTCGCCAGCGGCAATGATAAGCCCGCGATGCAGAAGCTGATCCTCGACATCAAAGCCGAGGTCGAAGGCGGCACGTCGCTGCATGAATCGCTCGCTAAACATCCTCTTTACTTCGATGACCTGTTTGTCAACCTGGTGGAGGCTGGTGAACAGGCCGGCGCACTCGAATCGCTGCTCGACAAGGTGGCCACCTACAAGGAAAAAACCGAGGCGCTCAAGAAGAAGGTCAAGAAGGCGCTCTTTTATCCGGCCGCGGTGATGGGCGTCGCCGTCATCGTCACGGTGGTGTTGTTGATCTTTGTGATTCCGGAGTTTGAGAGCCTGTACAAGGGCTTCGGCGCCGATCTTCCCGCCTTCACGCAGTTCGTCATCGGCATCTCGCGGTTCGTGCAGCACGACGGCGTGTTCGTCGCGATGGTGCTCGGCGGCGCAGGCTATGCGTTCTTCTATTTCAAGAAGCGCTCCAGGGCGATGCGCGAGTTTCTCGACCGTCTGGTTTTGAAGGTGCCGGTCATCGGACCGATCCTGAACAAGGCGGCTATCGCGCGCTACGCGCGAACGCTATCGACGATGTTCGCCGCCGGCGTGCCCTTGGTCGAAGCTCTGACTTCCGTGGCCGGCGCGACTGGCAACATTGTCTATGAGAAGGGGGTGATGAGGATGCGCGACGAGGTGGCGACTGGCCAGCGGCTGCAGCGCGCGATGGAAAACACGGGGCTGTTCCCCAACATGGTCAATCAGATGATCGCCGTGGGCGAGGAGTCCGGCTCGCTGGATGAAATGTCGGGTAAAGTCGCCACCTTCTACGAGGCGGAGGTCGACAACGCGGTGGATGCCATGTCGAGCCTGCTCGAGCCGATGATCATGGTGATTCTGGGCGTGCTCGTCGGCGGCCTGGTCATCGCCATGTACCTGCCTATATTCAAGCTGGGCTCGGTGGTCTGATCCCCCGCCCGCGAGGAAGACCCGTGCCGCGCACGTTGCGCGGCACTTTCTTTTGAGAACCAAGGACACTCATGTCCGTGCTTGAGCTGCTGGCCTCCTCGCCCCACCTTTACCTCGGGGTGGCCCTGACTATGGGCCTGGTCGTGGGAAGCTTCCTCAACGTGGTCATCCACCGCCTGCCGATCATCCTGGAGCGGCAGTGGCGCGCGCAGTGCCTGGAGATGGCCGCCCCGCCGGATGCGGCGGCGGCCGTCGTGCCGGCTCTTCCGACCGAGCCGTTCAACCTGGTCGTGCCGCGCTCCGCCTGCCCAGCCTGCAAGGCGCCGATTCCCGCCCTGAGCAATATCCCGCTCATCTCGTGGCTGGCGCTGAAGGGGCGCTGCGCGAATTGCGGCAAGCCCATCTCCGCCCGCTACCCCCTGGTGGAGCTGCTCACCGCGGTGCTGACGGCGGGCGTCGCCTGGAAATTCGGCTTCGGCTGGCCGGCGCTGGCGGCGATGGTGCTCACCTGGTTCCTGGTGGCGCTAGCCTTCATCGATGTCGACCATCAGCTGCTGCCGGACAACCTCACCCTACCGCTCCTGTGGCTGGGACTCGCCGTGAGTCTCTGGGGCACACCCGCGGGCACCGTCTCGTTTCCGGCGGACCCGCGCTCCAGCATCATCGGGGCGATAGTGGGTTACGGAAGCCTGTGGAGCGTCTATCATCTGTTCCGGCTTCTAACGGGCAAGGAAGGAATGGGCTACGGGGATTTCAAGCTACTGGGCGCACTCGGGGCGTGGCTTGGATGGCAGATGCTGCTGCCGATAGTCCTCAGCGCCGCGGTCGCTGGATCCATCGTCGGCATGCTCATGCTTGGCCGGCGCGGGCAGAACCGCGCCACGCCCATCGCTTTTGGCCCGTTCCTCGCCGCGTCCGGATGGCTGGTCATGATGTGGGGACGCCCGGCGGTGGCGGCTTACTTGCATCTGTACACCCACGCATGAGCGCGGCCGCATGAGTAGCCACGTGTTCCGCGTCGGCCTGACCGGGGGCATCGCCAGCGGCAAGTCCACAGCGGGTAAATTCTTCGGCGCGCTCGGAGTGCCGATCCTCGATAGCGACCAGATCGCGCGCGAGGTGGTCGAGCCCGGACAACCCCCGCTCGAGCAGCTGGTTCAGCGCTTCGGCCAGACGATTCTGACGGCCGACGGTCATCTGGACCGGCCGGCCCTGCGCGATATCGTCTTTTCCGACCCCAAGGCGCGGGCGGATCTTGAGGCGCTGACCCATCCGGCGATCGGCGCGGCCCTGCAAGCACGTTCAGCAAGTGCTGGCGGCCCGTACCAGATCCTGGTGATCCCACTCTTGGTCGAGAAGAACCTGGGTTCACACGTCGACCGGGTACTGGTGATCGACTGTGACGAAACCCTGCAGATTCGCCGCCTGACCGCGCGTGACGGCTCGACCGCGCAGCAGGCCCAGGCCATTCTCAATGCGCAGGCCGCGCGCGCCACGCGCCTTAAGGCGGCGGACGATGTCATCACCAACGATGCGGACATGAGTGCGGTGCAGAGCCAGGTCGCGGCACTGCACGCCCGTTACCTGGAACTCGCGGCACCGGCGCGCCACTGATCTCCCCCGGGAAAGCCGCGCGGGCCGGTCCGAACCGCGGCGCGCCCCGTTTACGCGCGACGCACGGCTCAAGCACAATACACACATGAGCGATTCCCCCGACCTGCAGGGTGCGATTGCCGCGGACGCCGTGGCTGGTACTGGCACGCTCGTCTTCGAGCAGCCGCTCAACGAGCGGATGCGCACATTTCTGCGGCTGGACTTCCTCTACAACCAAGCCCTGCACCACAACGAGCATGGCAGCCCGTGGGGCAGTCGCGCCGCGATGGCGAGCCTGATCGATATCCTCGCCATCGGCACCCGCGGCGATGTGCGCTCAGACGTACTGAAGGAGCTTGAGAATCACCTCACGACCCTGAACGATTTCGAGTCGAAGCCCGGCGTCGATACGCAGCGACTCAAGGCACTCACCGCGAATCTGGCGCGCCTGCGGGCCGATCTCATGAGCGCGAGCTCATCGTTCCTGCAGCCGCTGCGTGATTCGGAGTTCGTGAGCGCGATTAAACACCGCAGCGCCATTCCCGGCGGTACCTGCGAGTTCGACCTCCCGGATTACTATTTCTGGCTCTCCCAGCCCGACGAGGCGCGCATGCGGACCTTCAACCAGTGGCTGGGGCTGCTGCGCCCGCTGTGCGATGCGATCGCGGAGCTATTGTGGCTCACTCGCCAAAACGGTCGCAGTCGTGCGGAAATCGCCAAGGGTGGCTCCTTTGCCATCACGTTCGAACGTGACAATCCACTGCAGCTGCTGCGCATAGCCCTACCGGCGGCGGCGCGGATCTATCCTGAGATCAGCGGCAGCCATCATCGGTGCAGCGTGCGCTTTCTGACCTGGAATGGCCTTGCCACCCGCCCGACCCAGGCAGCGGCCGACGTGCCGTTCACACTCAGTCGCTGCACCTGATGCGCTGGATCACCAGAATCGCCGTCCGATGAGCGCTGCCCGCGTCAGATGTCCGGCATGCCAGCGCGAGCTGGACTGGGCGGCGACACCCTCACGCCCTTTCTGCAGCGAGCGCTGCCGTCTCGTCGATCTCGGCGCGTGGCTCACCGAGCGACACTTCATCCCCGACGAATCGAGCGCAGCGCAGGACGGCGTCGAGCGTGAGCCGCCGCTGAAAGGTTCCAGCTAGCCATGCGCTTCCGATTAACCGCCTTCGGGCTGCATCTGCTGGGAAGCGCGTCCGCGCTGACGCTGATCTTGGGCGCCCTGTACCTAGGCTGGTACCGCTGGCCGGGCTGGTACCTCACCGGAGTCGTGCACGTGCTGTGGATCGTGCCCATCGTGGACCTCGGGCTCGGGCCGATGCTCACGCTTATCATTGCCAGTCCCGTCAAGCCCCGGCGTGAACTGCGGCGTGATATCGCGATAATCGTAGCGGTGCAGATCGCGGCTCTGATTTACGGTGGGGTGACGCTGTGGCAGGGTCGGCCGCTCTACTACACATATTCGGCCGACCGGCTTGAGCTGGTGCAGGCCTCGGACCTGCATTCCGCGGAGATCGATCTCGCATTAAAGGAGGCGCCGGAGCTTGCGCCCCATTGGTACAGCACGGTTCGCTGGGTCTGGGCAAAAATTCCCGACGACGAGGCCGGCACGAAGCTCGTCCAGTCGGCCGTCTTCGGAGGGCAGGATGTCATCGACATGCCGCGCTATTTCAGGCCCTGGGCCGAGGGCCTGCCGAAGCTGAAGGAGAACCTTCAAGCGGTGGCCGACATCGAGTCAGTCTCCAAGCCGGGCAGACAGTGGCTTACGCAACGCCTGCCGCTCCTTGGCTTGTCGCCAACGCAACGCAACGCGATGATCATGTGGGGCAACGGCAAACCCCTGGTCGCGGTCTTCGACCCGCAGAGCTTGAAGATCAGAGCGATCCTCAGCCCCTACTGATTCCAAGATAAATCCGCGCGGGCAGTTCCAGCCAGCGCGCCAGGAACGTCCATCGGTCGGCCGTGTCATCCACCTGCACCGGCTTGCCCGCGCCATGCCCGGCCCGCGTTTCGACCCGAATGAGGGTAAGGTTACCGCATGCGGCGAGCGCAGTCCGGCGCGCACGCGTTCTACGGGAACTTGATCTTGCCGCCGGACGGCGGGCCGCCAGCTCCATCCGGAACCACGATGCGCGAAGCCGCCTCGCGGCGCATCTCGCGCGCCTCATCGATCGCCTGTTCGAGCGCGATCTTGACGCCAGCGGGGAATTTCTCCAGCGCTTCCTTCAGCGAGAACGCCTCGATCTCGAAGCCCAGCGGCAACACCCCGCCCGGAGTCAGCAACTGGGTCTGTCCCGAGTACAGAACGTGCCGGGTGGCATCCTCCGCGCCCTCGCTGGTCACGGGGACGAGTCTGCGGATGCTCCCCGCGCGACGGTCGGTGAACACGTCCTCCCGGTACAGCCCGGTCGGGTCGAGTTGGATTTCGGGAAGTTCTTCCTGCGCTGCCATGGGATTCCTGCCTCAACGAGTGAAATCATATTGTACACGCCGGTTACCGCTCGCCAGCGACGCTACGGGGCGGCGCGCGCCCGCAACGCATTGACGAAGGGCCGATCGGCCTCGAGGATGTCCTGCTCCGCCAGCGCCCCCGGCATAACCCACTGCAGGCGCTGCCGCTCGAGTGGCAGCGGGGTCCCGCGATAGCCCGTGATGACCCACAGCGACAACTCCACGTCCCGGTCGTCGTAGGCGTGGGTGAGGCGCATCAGGGGATGCGCGGACTCGACCTCAACGCCCAGTTCTTCGCGAAGCTCGCGCTCAAGCGCGGAGCGTTCGGTTTCAGGCGGATCGACCTTGCCGCCGGGGAATTCCCAGCGCCCCGCCATGTGCTTGCCCGCGGGCCGCTGGGCGATCAGCACTTGTCCGTGCGCGTCATAGAGCGCCGCGGCGACCACCAGGATGCTGCGACGGGCGATGCGCCCTCCCTCAAAGTGTGCCGTGGCAGTGCTTGAACTTCTTGCCTGAGCCGCACGGGCACGGCTCGTTGCGCCCGACCTTGCGTTCTTCACGCACGAAGGGCGCGGGGGGGTCGCCCGCAGGCAGTGCCGCGGGCCTGTCGCCCGGCGGCCCGGTGTCGCCACCGGGGTGCAGCATCGAGCCGGCATCCGGGTGCTGTGCCTGCAGCGCGCGCATCAGCCGCGCGCGTCTCTCCTCCTCCTCGCGCTCGATCTCCTCCTGCGTGCGTACCTCGAGGGTGGCCATCAGGGACGCGGTCTCGAACTTGATGCGGTCGAGCATGGCGGAGAAGAGCTCGAACGCCTCGCGCTTGAACTCGAACTTCGGGTCCTTCTGCGCGTAGCCGCGCAGGTGGATGCCCTGGCGCAGGTAGTCCATCCCCGCGAGGTGCTCGCGCCAGTGGTGATCGACCTTCTGCAGCATCACCTGCTTCTCGATCTGGCGCATGATGGGTGCCCCGGTGCGGGCCACCTTCGCGTCGTAGGCGTCGCTCACGGCCTTGAGGATGCGCTCGCGCTGCGCGGCCTCCTCCATGTCCGGTTCCGCGGCGAGCCAGGCCTGCGGGTCCACGTTCACGGCGAAGTCGCGCCGCAGCGCCTCAGCCAGTCCCCGCAGGTCCCAGTCGGCGGGCGCCGCCTGCTTGGGCATGTACTGGTCCATCAGCGTAGCGGCCGAATCGGCCATGAGACCGTGGATCGCGGCCGAGAGATCCTCGGTGCCCATGATCTCGGTGCGCTGCTGGTACACCACCTTGCGCTGGTCATTGGCGACGTCATCGAAGGACAAGAGGTTCTTGCGGATGTCGAAGTTGTGCGACTCGACCTTGCGCTGCGCCTTCTCGATCTGGCGGGTGAGCATGCCGCTCTCTATGACCTCGCCCTCCTTCATGCCGGCCATCTTCAGCAGCCGCTGCGTGCGCAGCGGGTCGCCGAAGATGCGCATGAGGTTGTCCTCCATCGACAGGTAGAAGCGGCTCGAGCCCGGGTCTCCCTGGCGGCCGGAGCGGCCGCGCAGCTGGTTGTCGATGCGGCGCGATTCGTGCCGCTCGGTGCCCACGATGTGCAGACCGCCGGCCTTGAGGACCTTGTCGTGCAGCGACTGCCAGCTGTTGCGCACACCGGCGCGGGTGGGCTCGTCAATCTCCCCCAGGGAGGTGAGTTCCGCGTCGAGGTTGCCGCCGAGCACGATATCGGTGCCGCGGCCGGCCATGTTGGTCGCGATCGTCACGCTGCCCGGGCGGCCGGCCTGGGCGATCACCTGCGCCTCGCGCTCGTGCTGCTTCGCGTTGAGGACCTGGTGCGGCACCTTCTCCTCGGTCAGCAGCGCGGAAAGGAATTCGGAAGTCTCGATCGAGGTCGTGCCCACCAGCACCGGCTGCTCGCGCGCCACGCAATCGCGGATGTCCTCCACGATCGCCTTGAACTTGTCGGCCTGCGTGAGGTAGACGAAGTCGGACGCGTCCTTGCGCACCATTGGCCGATGCGTCGGGATCACCACGACCTCAAGTCCGTAGATCTGCATGAACTCCGGCGCCTCAGTGTCGGCCGTGCCGGTCATGCCGGAGAGTTTCTTGTAGAGGCGGAAGAAGTTCTGGAAGGTGATCGAGGCGACCGTCTGGTTCTCCTCGCGCACCCGCACGCCTTCCTTGGCCTCGACGGCCTGGTGCAGGCCGTCCGACCAGCGGCGGCCGGGCATGGTGCGGCCGGTGAACTCATCGACGATGATCACTTCGCCACCGCGCACGATGTACTCGACGTCGCGCTTGTAGAGGGCGTGCGCGCGCAGCGCCGCGGTCAGATGGTGCATCAGGCGGATATTCGCCGGGTCGTAGAGGCTCTCACCCTCCTTGAGGAGGTCTGCCCCGAGCATCATCCGCTCCACGTTCTCGTGGCCGGCCTCGGTGAGGTGGACCTGCTTGGTCTTCTCCTCGACGGAGTAGTCCCCGGGGCCCTCTTCCTCCTTCTGGCGGGTGAGGTTCGGCACCAGCTGGTTGATGCGCAGGTACAGTTCGGTGCTCTCCTCCGCAGGACCGGAGATGATGAGCGGGGTGCGCGCCTCGTCGATCAGGATCGAGTCCACCTCGTCGACTACCGCGAACGACAGCGTGCGCTGCACGCGCTCATCGAGGCGGTAGGCGAGGTTATCGCGCAGGTAGTCGAAACCAAATTCGTTGTTGGTGCCGTAGGTGATGTCGCACGCGTAGGCGGCACGCTTCTCGAGCGCGGCCTGCGAGTTCTTGATAACCCCGACGCTGAGGCCCAGGAAGCGGTAGACCGGCGCCATCCAGTCCGAGTCGCGCTGCGCGAGGTACTCGTTAACCGTGACGATGTGCACGCCCTCACCGCTGAGGGAATTCAGGTACGCCGGCAGCGTCGCCATGAGCGTCTTACCCTCGCCCGTGCGCATCTCGGCGATCATGCCCTTGTGCAGGGCGATGCCACCGATCAGCTGCACGTCGAAGTGGCGCATCTTGAGGGTGCGCAGGGCCGCCTCGCGCACCACGGCGAAAGCCTCGGGCAGCAACTCATCGAGGCTGGTGCCTGACTTGACCCGGGCCCGGAACTCTTCCGTTTTGGCTCGCAGCTGCTCATCGGTCAGCGCCTGGATCTGGGGTTCGAGCTGGTTCGCGGCGCGCACGTAGCGGCCGTAGCCCCGGACGATCCGCTCATTGCGGCTGCCGAAAACACGCGTGAGAAGTTGGCGCAAAACGTGACTCTATGATGGGAAAAATAGCTGTCCCGACAATCACTTACCGTGACTCTGGGCTGGCGAAAGCGGCGTATTGTACGCAATAGACGCTTCACACGCCCAATTGGTTCTGGGGCGCTCTAAATCAAGGGTGGGAGGCTCTTGGGCTTTAGCGCCCGATGAATGACAGGGGGTCGACCTGGCGTCCGTTGCGCAGCACCTCGAAGTGCACGTGCGGCCCGGTCGAGCGGCCCGTCGAGCCCATCAGCGCCACCGGTTGGCCGCGGGTGACCGTCTGGCCCACCACCACGAGCGTGCGCTCGGCGTGGCCGTAGCGGGTGACGTAGCCATCTCCATGGCTGATCTCGATCAGCTTGCCGAAGCCTGAGCGCTCGCCGGCCCAGGTCACGACGCCTGCGGCGACCGCGACCACGCTTGAGCCCTTGTCGCCGGCGAAATCGACACCCTTGTGGAAAGCCTCGCGGCCATCGAAGGGGTCCTCACGCTCGCCGAAGTACGAGGAAATAAAGCCATTGGCGACCGGTCGCCCCTCCGGATGGATCTCTTCCTTGAGCTCCCGCGCGAGGATCACGTTCTCAAGCGCGGCCAGCTGTGATTCTCGCAGGCTCACCCGCGACTCCAGTTCCACCAGCATTTTCGACAGGTCGGGTATCTGCGCGCTCACGCCCTCGCCACTTTCCGGGCCACCGGTGGGCGGTTCGCGGTCGAAGTTGAACTCACGACTGTCGATGTCAGCCATCTCGGTGAGGCGCTTGCCCAGGGCGTCCAGGCGGATGACGTGCGCGTTGACCTCGCCCAGGCGCATGGCCATGGCGTCCACCCCCAGCTGCAATTGCTGCTTGAGGTCGACGATCTGCTGTTTTTGCTGGGCGAGCACCTTGCCGAAGCCGGCCGACTCAGCCCCGACGAAGCGCCCGGGGGCACCACGGCCCAGCTGCACACCCAGGACGAACGCACTCCCCAGGACGACCAGCGTGAAGCCTGCGATGAGACTTAACGTGAGCGGGTGAGCGAGGTTCAGCTGCCTCGCGTTGCCTTTCCGCTTGGAGAGGAAGATTACGTTCATGCAGGCCTTGCTGGGATCGGTGCACTGAAGGAACAAACGGCGACCCAGGCCGACGCATGGACCGTACCCGGACCTGAAAGGCCCTGTTTTCGTTCAGAAAACCTGTACGATGCTGGCAACCCCGCCGTCATGGCTCCTCGCTTTAGACCGGTGGCTTTGCGTCCCCGCCTTTCAGCGGGTTTGCTCGGGCAGCCAGGCCAATATGCCGAAGAAGACCCCCCGAGACAAGCGCGGGAAACCCCCAATGAGGACTCGCGCGGGCCTTAAGTCAAAGACCGCCCACCCGGTCCATTCTGTTAAGGACCTGCTCAAGCGCCCGGCGTTCAACCTCACCCGGGTCTCGGATCAGGCCAGTCGTCAACAGTTCTGGGACCGCTGGCTTGCCGAGCACCTGGACGCCGAACTGCACGGCAAGATCTCCGGCATCGCCGAGCAGCAGGGGAAGCTCACGGTATTCGCCGAGTCAGCCGCCTGGTCCGCCCGCCTGCGCTTCGCCGTGGCGGAACTCGAAGGACAGATCCGGGCGGCCGCGACGACGCTGACCAGCGTCAGCGTGCGCGTGTTGCCGCGCGCCTGAGGCCACAGCCCGTTCTCGATAAAGGGATCGACCCGCCGGCGGGGCCAGCAGGAAGCCTCAGCCGCCCGAGGGGTGCGCGGGGGCCTCGATGTAGGAGATCGGCGCATCCGCGTGGCGCTCGAACACGACCTCTTCCCAGGCCGACTTGTCGGCCTGCAACGTTCGCAGCAGCCTGTTGTTCAGGGCGTGCCCTGACTTGTGACCGCTGAACTCGCCGATGAGACTGTGGCCGAGCAGGTACAGGTCCCCGATCGCATCGAGGATCTTGTGCTTCACGAACTCGTCCTCGTAACGCAGCCCATCCTCGTTGAGCACGCGGAAGTCATCCAGCACGATCGCGTTGTCTAGGCTCCCGCCCAGGGCGAGGTTGCGCGTGCGCATGGTCTCAAGATCGCGCATGAAGCCGAAGGTGCGCGCGCGGCTGACTTCCTTGAGGTATGACGTCGTGGAGAAATCCATTGAAGCCCGCTGGGCGCGGCGCTTGAAGATCGGGTGATTGAACTCAATCTCGAAATTGACCTTGAAGCCATCGAAGGGATCGAACTGCGCCCACTTGTCGCCGTCCTCCACCCGCAGGCGCTTGATCACGCGGATGAAGCGTTTGGGGCGGCGCTGCTCCTCGATGCCCGCGGACTGCAGCAGGAACACGAAGGGCCCGGCGCTGCCGTCCATGATCGGCACTTCCGCCGCGGAGACCTCCACGATGGCGTTGTCGATCCCCAATCCCGCGAAGGCGGATAACAGGTGCTCGACGGTGGAGACCCGAGACTCACCCTTGCCCAGGGTCGTGCCCAACATGGTGTCGCCGACGTTCTCCGCGGTGGCCTTGATATCGACCATCGTGGGCAGATCGGTACGGCGGAAGATGATGCCCTGGTCCGGATCGGCCGGGCGCAGCGTCATCAACACCTTCTTGCCGGTGTGCAGGCCAACGCCGGTGGCGCGAATCGTGTTTTTTAGCGTCCGTTGACCGACCATGCTGACCGCTTCTTGCAGTGACACCCGCAGCGTACCGCGGATGACAGGCGCGCCTTAAGCACCATTGGGGAGAGACCGTCCCAACCGGAAGGCCCCTCCCCCAGGTGCTTGTGTAAGGCGCGTTACCGTATCACATCAGTCCGCTTGCCGCCGCAGGAACGCCGGGATGTCCAACAACTCCTCGGCAGTGGCATCCGGGCGGATGTCACTGTTAACCGCCATTTTCTGGCGCTGCAGCGTCGGGCGGTCGTAGTCGTTGTAGTCACTGGCCGCCCGCGGCACCACGCGCATGCCGTTGTCGCGGGGCGGGCCGCGGGTCGTCTCGCGGGCAGCGGGTGTGCGTTCCACCGGCGGGCGCGCGGCCGCGGCCGGACGGCCCAGTCCCGTGGCTACCACGGTTACCCGGACCTGATTGCTCAACTCCGGGTCGATCACGGTTCCAACCACCACGGTGGCATCCTCGGAAGCGAACTGCTTCACGATCTGCCCGACCTCCTGGAACTCCCCGATCGAGAGGTCCATGCCGGCGGTGACGTTCACCAGGATGCCGTGTGCGCCAGCCAGGTTGATGTCCTCGAGCAACGGTGAGGAAACAGCGGCTTCCGCCGCGGCGCGGGCTCGGCCCTCGCCGCTGGCCACCCCGGTACCCATCATGGCCATGCCGGTCTCAGCCATGACGGTGCGCACGTCCGCGAAGTCGACGTTGATCAGGCCCGGACGGGTGATCAGCTCAGCGATGCCCTGCACGGCGCCCTGCAGCACCTGGTTGGCGGCCTTGAAGGCATCCAACAGCGTGGTCTGCGGCCCGAGCACGGTCAGCAGCTTCTGGTTGGGAATTGTAATGAGCGAGTCGCAGTACTTGGACAGCTCGGCGATGCCCTGGTCGGCGATGAAGGTGCGCTTGCCACCCTCCATGTCGAAGGGCTTGGTCACGACCGCGACGGTGAGGATGCCCATTTCCTTGGCCACCTGCGCCACGACCGGGGCGGCTCCGGTGCCCGTGCCACCGCCCATGCCGGCGGTTATGAACAGCATGTCGCAGCCCTCGATCAACTCGACGATGCGATCCCGGTCCTCCATCGCCGCCTGCCGGCCCACGTCCGGGTCGGCACCGGCGCCCAGGCCCTTGGTCATGTTGCTGCCGATCTGCAGCGCGGTTTTGACCTTGGCGTGCTTGAGTGCCTGCGAGTCAGTGTTAATGCACATGAATTCCACGCCATCGATGCCGGCGGTGACCATGTGAGCGACGGCATTGCCGCCACCCCCACCCACCCCGATCACCTTGATGACGGCGCTCTGGCTGTACGCGTCCATCAGTTCAAACATGGTTGTCGCTCCTTACACAAATACAAACGGTTGGTTGAGTCATTTCATCTTCTGCTGTCAGCTTCAAAAGTTCCCCTGAAACCAGCTACGCATGCGGTCGAGCACCGACTTGGCGTTGCCGCTCAGGGAGCGCCCGGGACGACCGGGCAAGGCGTTGTCACGCGCGTAGAGCAAGAGCCCCACGCCGGTGGAAAAAATCGGGTTGCGCACGACGTCGGTGAGCCCGCGCACGGTCTGCGGTATGCCCAGGCGCACCGGCATGTGGAACACCTCCTCCGCAAGCTCGATGGCGCCTTCCATCTTGGCGCTGCCGCCGGTGAGCACGATGCCCGCGGCGATCACCTCCTCGAAGCCGCTGCGGCGCAGCTCCTCGCGCACCAGGCCGAACAGTTCCTCGTAGCGCGGCTCGACGATCTCGGCGAGCGTCTGGCGGGCCAGGCGCCGCGGCGGTCGATCGCCAACGCTGGGCACCTCGATGCTCTCATCGGGGTTGGCGAGCTGCGAGAGCGCGCAGGCGTAGCGAACCTTGATGTCCTCCGCGAACTGGGTCGGGGTGCGCATCGACACGGCGATGTCATTGGTCACCTGGTCGCCGGCGATTGGGATCACCGCGGTGTGGCGGATGGCGCCGTTGGCGAACACGGCGAGGTCGGTGGTACCGCCGCCGATGTCGACCAGGCAAACTCCCAGTTCCTTCTCGTCCTCGGTGAGGACCGCGAAGCTCGATGCCAGCTGCTCGAGCACAACGTCCTCGACGGTGAGCCCGCAGCGCTGGATGCACTTCTCGATGTTCTGGGCGGCGCTCTCGGCGCCGGTGACGATGTGCACCTTCGCCTCCAGGCGCACGCCGGACATGCCGATCGGGTCGCGGATTCCCTCCTGGCCGTCGACGATGAACTCCTGCGGCAGCACGTGCAGGATCTTCTGGTCGGCGGGGATCGCGACCGCCTTGGCCGCGTCGATCACGTGCTCGACATCGCCGTGGCTGACCTCTTTGTCGCGCACGCCCACCACGCCGTGCGAGTTGAGGCTGCGCACGTGGCTGCCGGCGATGCCGGCGTACACCGAGTGGATCTGGCAGCCGGCCATGAGTTCGGCTTCCTCGACCGCGCGCTGGATTGACTGCACGGTGGACTCGATATTGACCACCACGCCCTTTTTCAGGCCGCGCGAGGGCTGTGAGCCGATGCCCAACAGCTCGATCACTCCGTCGGGGCCGACTTCGCCCACCAGGGCGACGACCTTGGAGGTGCCGATGTCGAGACCGACGATGAGGTTGCGGTCTGAGCGCTTAGGCATCGTGGCCACCACCCTCATGTCCTGCGCCGCGCGTGCCGCCGCCGCGCCAGCCGATGGCGAATCCGTTGGTGTACCGCATGTCCACGTAGGCGATGTCCTCGCCGCGCTGCGAGACGAGCTTCAGCGCGGTATTCATGAATTTCTCGAACCGTTCGTCCACTTGGCGCCTTCCCAGCCGCACGGTGACCCCGTTCGCGAGGTCGAATTCCCAGGCGCCGCGCGCATCCAGTCGCAGCGCGGTGAGCCGCAGGCCCGCCTGCGCGAGGCGCCCCTCGGCTGCGAGGTAGCGCTGCGCGACCAGTGACTCCTTGCCGTCCGGTCCCTGCAGCTGCGCAAGCTCTGGGGGCACATGGCGCTCGTCGGCAGCGAACAGCTCCCCGCGCGTATTGAGGAGGCCACGCTCACCCCAGCGCGCGGCGACGGTCTGCTCGATCACCAGCACCGTGAGCCCGCGCGGCCACGCGCGCTGCACGCTCACCGCATCGACCCAGGGGAGCGTGTGGATGGAGGCGCGCACTGACGTCAGGTCCACCGACAGCAGGCCCACCCCGTGAAGCTGCTCCTTCACCACCCGCTCGACGTCCATCGGCGCGACGCGCTGGAAGCGTCCCTCGACCGCGACCGTCTCGATGGGCTGGTTGAAGGCCCACATGACGCCCAGCGTGGCGCAGCCGGTGGCGGCGAGCACGCCCACGCCGATGCCCAGATAGCGCCAGTTGATGGCCGGCAGCTTGAAGCGTCGGCTCTCGATCCTCCTGCGGCGGTTCTTGGGACGTCCGAGCATCGTGTTACGCCTTTGGCAGCGGGGCTGGCCCGAGCCGCCGGCCAAAGCTGGTTTCCAGCACGCGCCACACGAGTTCATCGAAGTCGACGCCCACCGCGCGCGCGGCCATCGGCACCAGGCTGTGGCCGGTCATTCCGGGAACGGTGTTGATCTCAAGCAGCAGTGGCGTCGCTCCCGCGTCCAGCATGAAATCCGCGCGGCCCCAGCCGGAGGCGCCCGCCGCCTCGAAGGCCGCCAGCGCGAGAGAGGCCATGCGAGCCTCGGCGCTCGCGCTAAGTCCCGACGGGCAGAAGTAACGCGTGTCGTCGCGGAAATACTTCGCCTCGTAGTCGTAGAAGGTATTGGGCGTCTCGATGCGGATCGAGGGCAGCGCCTGGTCTTGCAGGATCGCGACGGTGTACTCATTGCCGGGGATCCAGGGCTCGGCGAAAATCAGGGGCTCGATGGCGATCGCGGCGGCGAAGGCGGCCGGCAGGTCTTGCGCGCGCTCAACCTTCGTCATACCGACGCTCGAGCCTTGCGTCGCTGGCTTCACAATCAGCGGCAATTTCAGCCGCTCGACGGCGCCCGCGAAGTCCTCAGGCCCGCGCAGCACGAGGAAGTCAGCCGTGGGCACGGCGGCGGCGAGTGCCAGGCGCTTGGTGCGCAGCTTGTCCATGCCGATGGCCGAGCCCATGACTCCACTGCCGGTATAGGGAACGCCGAGGTACTCGAGAGCTCCCTGCAAGGTGCCGTCCTCGCCACCGGGACCGTGCAGCGCGATCCACACGCGGTCGAAACGCTGCGAGACGAGTTCCCCGAGGGGCCGCTCGGCCGGATCAAAGGCGTGGGCATCGACGCCGCGCCGCTTGAGCCCCTCCAGCACGGCGTTACCCGAGAGCAGCGAGATCTCGCGCTCGGTGGAATCGCCCCCGAACAGGACCGCGACGCGGCCAAAGACGGTCGCCGCCTGGATGCCGCGCGGCCCTTGTGGATCCTGGATCAGGCGCACGGCTTAGGACTCCCCCACGACGCGCACTTCCGGGTGCAGTTCCACTCCGTGCGCGCCCTTGACGGTCTCGCGCACGTGCGCGATGAGGGCCTCGAGATCCTTCGCGCTCGCCTGCCCGTGGTTGATGATGAAGTTCGCATGCTTGGTGGAGACCGAGGCGTCGCCGATGCGAAAGCCCTTGAGGCCGGCCGCCTCGATCAGGCGCGCGGCGTGGTCTCCCGGCGGGTTGGTGAACACCGAGCCGCAGCTCCACTCCCCGATCGGCTGCGTCGCCTTGCGGCGCTCCAGCAGCATGCGTACCTCGGCTTTGTGGGCGGCGGGACGGCGTTCGAAGGAGAGCTCCGCGGCGATGAACCATTCATCGGGCGCCGGGGCGATGACCTGGCGGTAGCTGACCTGGTATTCGGCCGCCGCGCGCAGCTGCGTGCGCCCGGCGCGGTCGATGGTCTCGACGCCGCGGACGTGCGTCCAGGTCTCCCCGCCGAAGGCGCCCGCGTTCATCGCGAGGGCTCCTCCCAAGGTGCCGGGGATGCCGGCGAAGAACTCGGCGGGGCCCAAGCCCCACCTGATGCACTGCCGCGCGATGCGCGCGCAGGCGACGCCGGCCTCCGCGCGCACGATCGTCTCGCTCAGGCGCACGAGCGCATCCAGCGTGCCGTGCATGCTGATGACGATCCCCTTCAGCCCACCGTCGCGCACCAGGAGATTGCTGCCAAGGCCGATCCAGGTGATCGGCACCTGGGCGGGCAGGCTGCGCAGGAACGAGGCCAGGTCGGCGCGGTCGCGCGGATTAAAGAAGACTTCCGCGGGGCCGCCCACATGCCAGGAAGTGTGGCGGCTCAGGGGTTCGTCGCGCCTTACGCGCGGGGCGAATTCCGGTGCGAGCGCCATCACGCGTCCCTTCCCGGCGGCAACAGCGCCGCCAAGGTATGCGGCAGCGCGTGGGCGACCGCGCTGATATTGCCCGCTCCCATCGCGAGAATGACGTCCCCGTCCTGAATGACGTCCTTGAGCGCATCACCCAGCTGTTCCACCTTCTCGACGAACAAGGGCTCGATGAGACCACGGCTGCGCACGGCGCGGCAGATCGCGCGACCGTCGGCGCCTGCGATGGGCGTCTCGCCCGCCGCGTAGACCTCAGTGACGCACAAGAGGTCCGCCGCCGAGAGCGCCTTGCCGAAGTCATCGATCAGGTCGCGCGTGCGCGTGAAGCGGTGCGGCTGGTAGGCGAGCAGCACGCGCCGCCCGGCGTAGCCCTGCCGGACCGCTTCCAGCGTCGCGTTGATCTCGGTGGGATGATGTCCGTAGTCATCGATGATCGTCACCTTGCCGACCGCGGTCACCACGTCGCCGATGTGCTGCAAGCGGCGCTCGACGCCCTGGAAAGCGGCGAGCGCGCTCTTGATCGCCGCATCGGCGATGCCAAGCTCCATCGCCACGGCGATGGCGGCGAGTGAGTTGCGCACGTTGTGCAGGCCGGGCAGGTTCAGGGTGATGTTCAGCCGCGCCGCGCCCGGCCGCTCAATGTCGAAGTGCGTCTTAAGACCGGCCTGGCGGATGTTGGTGGCGCGCACGTCGGCATCGTCGGCAAGTCCGTAGGAGATGATCGGCCGGCCCACGTCCTGGACGATGCTCGCGACGTGCTCATCGTCCAGGCACAGCACGGCCAGCCCGTAGAACGGCAGGTTATGCAGGAATTCAACGAAGCTCTGCTTGAGGAGACCGAAGTCACCGCCGTGGGCGCTCAGGTGGTCGTTGTCTATGTTGGTTACGATCGCGATCATCGGTTGCAGATGCGTGAACGAGGCATCGCTCTCGTCGGCCTCGGCGACCAGGTAGCGTCCGGCGCCCAGGCGCGCGTTGCTCGCGGCGCTCTTCAGGCGGCCGCCAATGACATAGGTCGGATCCTCGCCGCCCTCGCTCAGGATGCTGGCGATCAGGCTAGTGGTGGTGGTCTTGCCGTGCGTGCCGGCGACCGCGATGGAATAGCGAAAGCGCATCAGCTCGCCGAGCATCTCGGCGCGCGGCACCACCGGAATGCGCGCCTTCAGCGCCGCCTCAACCTCCGGGTTGTCGCGGGCCACGGCGCCGGATGCCACCACCACGTCGGCACCGGCGATGTTCCCCGCCGCGTGGCCGATGGTGACGCGCGCGCCCAGGCCGATGAGCCACTGGGTCACCGCGCTCGTGCGCACGTCCGAGCCCTGCACCGCGTACCCGAGGTTCAGCAGCACCTCGGCGATGCCCGACATGCCGCTGCCGCCGATACCGATGAAGTGGATCGTGTTGATACGGCGCATGCGGTCGCGGCGCTCCGGATTCGCGACGCGCTCCAGCGCCTGCGCCTCGGGCAGTTGGCGTGAACCGGGATTCACGCCGCGCTCCGCGCCAGTTCCAGGCACGAGGCGGCCAGCTCATCGGCTGCGCGGGGCTTAGCCAGCAGGCGCGCGCGCTCGGCCATGGCGAGCAGCTTGCCGCGACCCGCGCACAGGCGCTCCAGCTCGGCCGCCAGGCGCTCGGCCGTGAGCTCGCGATCCGAGATGACGATCGCGGCGCCCTCGCGCACCAAATACTGCGCGTTGAATGCCTGGTGGTCATCCACCGCCCCGGGGAACGGCACGAGGATCGCCGCGACGCCCACGGCGGCGAGTTCGGATACCGTGAGCGCACCGGCGCGGCAGATCACGAGATCGGCCCAGCCGTAGGCCTCGCTCATGTCATCGATGAACGGACGCACATCGGCCCGCACCCCGGCCTGGGCGTAGCTCGCCCTGCCGGCGTCGATCCAGCGCTCGCCAGCCTGGTGGCGCACGTCGAAGGCCACACCGGTGAGTCGCTTGAGCGCGAACGGCACGATCGCGTTGAGGCGCGCGGCGCCCTGGCTGCCGCCGATGACCAGGATGCGTATCGGGCCGTTTCTGCCGACAAAGCGCGTCGCGGGGGGCGGCAGTGCGCTGATGTCGCGCCGCACGGGGTTGCCGATGGCGCGTGCATGCGCATCGCGACCGAAGCTGCCCGGGAACGCCTCCAGCACCAGGCGGGCGATGTGCGAGAGGCAACGATTGGTGAACCCGGCCACCGCGTTCTGCTCATGGATGACGAGCGGGTGACGCGTGAGCCAGGCGGCGACTCCTCCGGGTCCGGTGACGAACCCGCCCAGGCCCACGACGATCAGCGGCTGGTGGCGCCGCATGACACCCAGCGCCTGAATGAGGGCATAGCCCAGGCGGAACGGGGCGGCCAGCCAGGCGATCGCCCCCTTGCCACGCAGGCCGCCGATCGACAGGCGCTCGATGGGAATGCCCTCGGCGGGGATGAGGCGCGATTCGAGGCCGCGCTCAGTCCCGAGCCAGACGACCTCGAGGGACTGCTCACGCAGAAGGCGCGCCAGCGCCAGCGCCGGGAACACATGACCCCCGGTGCCGCCGGCCATGATGAGGATCGGCCGGCTCATGCGGCGCTGCGCACGGTTGCTGAGCCGCGCTGCTCGCGCATGGCCTCGTGATAGACGCGCAGCAGTAACCCAACCCACGCCAGCGCGACGATCATGCTCGAGCGTCCGTAGCTCATGAGCGGCAGCGTCAGACCCTTCGTGGGCAGCACGCCCATGTTCACGCCAATGTTGATGAACGCCTGGATACCGATCCACAGGCCGAAGCCCGCGGCGAGGTATGCCGGGAACTTCAGGCCCGCGTTGGCCGCGAGGCGCGCTATGTGGAAGCTGCGCCACACGAGGCCCAGGAACAGCGCCAGTGTCAGCACGACGCCCATCAGGCCGAGCTCCTCCGCCAGGACCGCGAACAGAAAGTCGGTGTGGGCCTCGGGCAGGTAGAACAACTTCTGCACGCTGTCG
>JANYBG010000237.1 GCA_025360865.1 Pseudomonadota bacterium
GCCCGGTGGACCCGCTCACTGGCCTCACGCCCACCTTCCGCGACCTCAGCGGCACGACCCCGCCGGGCGTGCCGAAGTGGGCGATCTCAAGTTCGGCGACCTTCTCGTACGACCTTGGCAACGGCTACGGCACGTACCTGCGCGCGGAGTACGACTGGCAGAGCAAGGTACAGCTGAGCGCGCAGGTGCCGCCGGACCTGGGCAATTACGGGCAGGAGGCGCTCAATGCCAGCCTGGGATTGACCGCCGACCGGCAGCACCTGGAGGTGATGTTGTGGGC
Source organism: Pseudomonadota bacterium (assembly GCA_025360865.1). Lineage (GTDB taxonomy): Bacteria > Pseudomonadota > Gammaproteobacteria > Steroidobacterales > Steroidobacteraceae > 13-2-20CM-66-19. The sequence continues at coordinate 281 of JANYBG010000237.1, forward strand.
ACGCAACCTGACCGACTACCGCACCATCATCGCGGCGTTCCCGACGGTGGCGCAGTCGGGCAGCTACAGCGGCTTTCCCAACGAACCGCGCACTTACGGCGTCTCCTTCCGCTTCCGCTTCTGACCGCGCCGGGACTCTCCCCGGGTCGCCCGCGGGCGACCCGGGGAGATGCCCGCACACGCCTGGCTAGGGATGGACATGCCTGCTGCTGACAACAACGCCCCGAACCAAACGGACCTGGATGCGCTGCGCGAGCGCTACCGCATCGAACGCGAACGGCGGACGCCCCGCAAGGGCGAACGACGCTACCGTGACATCGATGATGGCTTCGCGCACCTGGCGGTCGATCCGTACGCGACTCCTCTTGAGCGGGCGGCGCTCCACGACGCGGTCGATGTGCTCATCATCGGCGGCGGCTTCGGGGGATTGCTCGCCGGCGCCCGGCTGCGTGAGGCGGGAGTGCAGAGGACCCGCATCGTCGAGGCCGGCGCGGACGTGGGCGGCACCTGGTACTGGAACCGCTACCCGGGCGCGGCCTGTGACATTGAGTCGTATATCTACCTGCCGCTGCTGGAGGAGACCGGCTACATGCCGGTCGAGCGCTACTCAAAAGCCGCGGAGATCCGCGCGCATGCGCAGCGCGTCGCGCGCCACTTCCGACTCTACGACGATGCCTGCTTTTCCACGCAGGTGACATCGCTTGACTGGGATGCCAGCCAAGCATGCTGGATCGTGGGCACCAATCGCGGCGACCGGATGTCGGCTCGATTCGTGATGCTCACCACTGGTCCCTTGAACCGGCCCAAGCTCCCCGGCATCCGGGGCGTCGAGCGCTTCAGGGGGCACGCGTTCCACACGAGTCGCTGGGACTATGCGTGCACGGGTGGCAGCGCGACGGAACCGCTTACCGCGCTTGCGGGCAAGCGGGTTGGCATCATTGGCACGGGCGCGACCGCGATCCAGTGCGTGCCGCCGCTGGCGCAGTCCGCCGAGCACCTTTACGTGTTTCAGCGCACACCGTCATCGGTCGACCGGCGCGACAACGCGCCCACGGATCCGGCGTGGGTGGCCGCTTTACCTGAGGGCTGGCAGCGACAGCGCATCGAGAGTTTCACCGCGCAGCTGTCGGGCAATCTCGCGATTCCAGATCTCGTCGCCGACGGCTGGACGGTGCTCGCGCGGGCGATGCGCGCCATGCTGGCGCGCGATCCCACCGCCGATCCATCCGCACTGCTCGAGCGCGCGGACCTGGAGAAGATGGTGCAGGTGCGGGCGAACATCGAAGCCACGGTGCGCGATACGGCCACCGCGGAGGCGCTCAAGCCCTGGTTCAGCCTCTTCTGCAAGCGACCCTGCTTCCACGACAATTACCTCGCGGTCTTCAACCGCCCGAACGTCACACTCGTCGATACGCGGGGCAGGGGAGTGGAAGAGATCACGGAAAAAGGCGTCGTTGTGGCCGGGCGCGAATACCCGCTGGACTGCCTGATCTTCGCCACCGGCTTCGAGGTCGGAGGTGATGTGGCCGCGCGTTCCGGCTTCAGCATCCACGGCGTCAACGGGCTCACGCTCGCCGAGAAGTGGTCAGAGGGAATGTCCTCGCTGCACGGCATGCACACGCGCGGCTTCCCGAACTGCCTGCTGGTCGGGCCCGCGCAGTCGGGCATGTCGCCGAACTTTCCGCACATGCTCGATGAGCAGGCACGGCACGCGGCGCACCTGATCGCGCATTGCCTGCGCGCGGGCGTGAGGACCGAGGAACCGACCGCCGAGGCGGAGAACGCGTGGGTGGCGACGATCCTCAGCCTGGGCGAGTCACGCCGCAGGTTCCTCGAGTCATGCACGCCTGGTTATTACAATGCCGAGGGACACGATTCGGAGGCGCTCGCGCGCAGCCTTCCCTTTGGCGCAGGTCCTGAGGTTTTCGTTGACCTGCTGCGCAAATGGCGCGCGGCGGGTAATTTCGCCGGCCTTGAGCTCAATGGCGCGCACGCCGGCCCGACAAAGGAGAACCATGAACCCTGACCGAAAAGCGATCTTCATCACCGGGGCCGCCGCGGGGATCGGCCGCGAAACCGCGCGCCTGTTCGCATCGCGCGGCTGGTTCGTCGGCGCCTTCGACCTGAACGCGCGGGGACTGGCCGAGCTGGAGGCCGAACTCAGGCCGGGCAACGGCATCTTCGCGGCACTGGATGTTTCCAGCGCGGTGGCTTTCACCGGCGCGGTGGAGCGGTTTGGCGCCGCCACGGGGGGGCGGCTGGACCTGCTGTTCAACAACGCCGGCACTGGTGTGGGTGGGTTCCTCGAGGAGGTCGCCTGGGCGGATCTGATGCGCGTGGTGAACGTGAACCTGCTGGGGGTCATCATCGGGATCCGCGCGGGGATTCCGCTGCTGAAGGCGACGCCGGGCTCGCTGTGCCTCACCACCTCATCGTCCTCCTCGATCTTTGGCACGGCCGGGATCGCGGTGTACTCCGCGACCAAGCACGCGGTGCGCGGGCTCACCGAGGCGCTCTCGATTGAACTGAAGCGTTTCGGCGTGCGCGCCGCGGACCTGATCCCAGGCCTCATCGATACGAGTATCCTCCCGCAAAGCATGCGTGCGATCGCCCCGCCGACGGGGATGTGGCGGCTGGTGCCCCCTTCAGAAGTCGCCGCGGCCGTCTGGTCCGCCTATCACGCCGACTTACTGCACTGGTACGTGCCCGCGGAACTCAAGGAATTCGACCTGCAGGCGACCGCGACGCCTGAAGCGGTGCGCGAGGAGCGCGCGCAGTTGCCGCTGTTCGTTGACTGAAGACACCCCGAGGAGGAAACGAGATGGCCATTCTCGAAAGCGCCGCGACCGGCCCCAGTTCCGATGCGGAGGTGATCGCGGGGCTGGGTCAGCTCTTCGCCGCGCAGTCGCAAGCTTTCCGCGCCGATCGCAGTCCGACGCTTGCCGAGAGGCGCGCCCGCCTCGAGTCGCTCATGCACATGATGCTGAGTAACCGCGCGCGCATCGCGGAAGCGCTGCGCGCGGACTTCGGCGCGCACCCGGCGCCCATGTCGGACCTGATCGAGGTACTCGGAGTGCTTGGGCGCGCGCGCTACGCGCTGGAACACCTGGAGGCCTGGATGGCGCCCTCGCCGCGGGAGGCGGACCCCGCCATGTTCGGCACGGCACAAGCGTACGTGCGGTGCCAGCCCAAGGGGGTGATCGGCAACATCGTGCCTTGGAATTTTCCCTTCGATCTATCGGTGGGCCCCCTGATCGAGATGCTCGCCGCGGGCAACCGCGTGATCATGAAGCCCTCCGAGTACACCCCCGCCTGCGGGGGGCTGCTGGAGGAGATGGTCACCGCGGCCTTCGATCCGTCACTCGTCGCGGTATCGCTCGGCGGCGCGGAACTCGCGCGCGCCTTCGCCGCGGTTTCCTGGAACCATCTCCTCTACACCGGCAGCCCCAACGTCGGGCGCCTGGTGATGCAGGCGGCCGCGCGCAATCTGACACCGGTCACCCTCGAGCTGGGCGGCAAGTGTCCGGCGCTGCTCACGCCCGGATCGGTCACCCCCCGCAACGTCGACTCTGTGATCGGCACCAAGATCATCAAGAACGGGCAGATGTGCATCACGGTGGACTACTGCCTAGTCCCGCGCGGAGACGTGCAGCGGTTCATCGACCTCGCCGTCTCATTCATGTCCAAGGCGGCGCCCGGTTACTCGCGCGGCGACGAATGCACCGGGATCATCTCCATACGCCACCTCGAGCGCCTCGAGGGCCTGCTCGCCGAGGCGGCCGCGCGGGGCTGCCGGATCGTGCCGCTGGAGGCCGACGGGGTCACGGATCGGGCGACCCGGCGCATGCCGATGTCGCTGGTGATCGACCCCGCCGCGGACCTCGGACTCATGAGGGAGGAGATCTTCGGACCTATTCTCCCGCTCGTACCCTACGATGACCTGGACGAGGCGCTGGCGATGATCAACGCTGGCGAACGCCCGCTGGGCCTGTATGTCTTCGGCGATGATGCGGCGGTGACGGATGCGGTGTTGAGCCGGACGATCTCGGGAGGGGCCGCGGTGAACACCTGCGCGCTGCAGGGCGCGCTGCCCTCGTTGGGCTTCGGCGGCAGCGGCAACAGCGGCATGGGCCGGCACCATGGCATCGAGGGGTTCCGGGAATTCTCCAACCCGCGCGGCGTCGTCGTGCGCGGCACGGGCGACATGATCGACATCTTCTACTCCCCCTATGCCAGGACCGCCGCGGTCATCCAGGCGATACTGCCTTCCGGATGAGAGCAGCGCAGAGCGCGAGCGCCGCCCGAGAATTCCCTCCCACAACCGCTATGCCCCGAGGTGACGCGCGATGAAATTCAACCGCCAGCGCCTGCTGTTCGGGATTTTCGTGCTCGCCTTCATCGTGGTCACCGAACTCGTCACCACGCGGTTCAGGATTCCCGGGTGGCCGGCGTATCTTGCCTGGGTGCTGTTCTTCATCGAGCAGATGAACGCGAAGAAGATTGCCCCGATCCTCGTCGGCGCCGCGGTGGGGTTGCTGCTGCTGCTGCTCGCGGGACCTGTGATCGGCGCCCTGACACCCTGGGTCGGGGCATGGGCGAGACTGCTGTACGTGCTAGCGGTGGTGTACAGCATCTTCGCGTTCGGCGAGATGATTCCGACCTTCCTCAATAACTACACGTTCATGTTCATCACGGTCGCGGCCGTGGCGCTGGGCGCCCCTGACCCGGATCCACTGCGGTGGCTGGTGATCGCGCTCGTGGGCGGGGGTGCGCTGATCGCGGCCACGCTCGGAGCGCTGCGACTGATGGGAGGGACGACGCAGACTCACTGACAGCGGACCGCACCGCTCATCAGTCGATCGGCCAGGGCATCGCCTCGGGCAGCGTGGTGATGCCGGTCGGCTCGAGGATCGCCGCGGGGTTGTCCACCTGGCGCCACCACGGAATGAGCTCGCGCGCCTGCGCCGGCTCCGCGGGCTCACCCAGCCGCGGCATCAAGAGTTGCGCCGCGACGGAGCTGCGGATCGGAGGGGTGAGGAGCACATGCCCGAGGCTGGCCAACGGCTAGGTGATCACACAGAATGGCCACCCTCCGGGCCGGCGCGCCGCGTGGCGCGGAGTCGGCGCGGATGGGCCGCTTTTTCACACGGAGTCACGCATATGGCAGGTTTTTCGGGCAAGTGGGACATGGTCACCAAGTCATCGATGGGCGCACAGAGCTCGACGCTGGACATCAAAGAAGCCGACGGGGCCATCACCGGGGCCACCACCTCGAGCATGATCGGCATGCTCAACCTGGAGAACGGCAAGGTGGAGGGCAAGCGCGCCACCTGGACGATCAAGATGACCGTGCCGATGCCGATGTCGCTGGAGGCGGAAGTCACTTTGGACAGCGCTGACACCTTCGTCGGCACGGTGAAGGCCGGCGCCTTCGGCAGCTGGCCGGCGACGGGCAAGCGCACGGCCTGAGGTGCGCGTTCGCGGGCTGGGCATGGACGCATGACGCACAACGCCGACCATTTCGATCGCTGGGTGCGCGAGGGGTTCGTGCGGATGAACACCCAGCTCGAGGAGCTGTACTTCGCGCAGGCCGACCGCGCCTGCGTCGAGGGCGTGGGCAACTCCATCAAGAAGCGGCTTCTGGAGGAGGGCCGCGAGTTCATCGTCGAGCTTCTCAGGGAGGGCAACACGGACGAGGGCTTCGAGTCCGCGTTCGCCGTGCTCGCCAATGTCGGTCTTTACATGGCCGCCTGCCGTCGCCATGAGATCTCAGGACCGGTCGGGGAGAGCGCTTCCCCACTTCGCGAGGCCTCGGCCCTGGCGCTGCACCTGGGGGCCTCGATGGGGGTGACCCCGCGCTTCTCGACGAGCCACCTCACGACGCACAACCCGGCCATCAACGGCGACTACAAGTGCTTCACCTCACTGCCCGACGAGCGGGTCTTCCTCGACTACAACACCCGGGGAATCTTCGCCTACAAGCGCGCGGCCGATGCCCTAGTGCGCATCCTCCCGCTCGGGATCTCCCACCCGGTCGCCTTCGACCTGCTGGCGGATGCGCGCGATGCGCTCCGGGATGTGGCGAGCTGGAACCAGATCCTCTTCGACACGCTGGACACCCAGCGCTTCTTCTACTGCGTGCGTCCCTACTACAAGCCCTACCGGGTGGGGCAGCAGGAGTATCGCGGGGCCAACGCGGGGGACTTCTCCGGCATCAACGAGATAGACCTGCTGCTCGGGCTGTGCAAGGCGAACCACATCTCCTATTCGCAGCTGCTGGTCGACAAGTTCCTGTTCATGATGCCCGAGGACCAGGTGCGCCTGCGTGATTGCATGCGTCGGGAGAGCCTGATGGATGCGCTGCTGGCGCAGCTGCCGGCCGCCGCGTCGCAGGGCTGGTTCCAGCGCAACGCGGGCATGTTCCTCGAGGTCTGCGAGGCGCATGGCGCGACCGCGGCGCAGCACCACGACCAGCTGGTGCGCAGGTTCATCGAGACGCCATCCGCGAGCCTGCCCGAGAATCGCCTGACGCACATCACCGCCAGCGGGCCACCGCTGGCGGTGTTGCTGGGTTCGCTGGAGAAACTGCGGGACCTGCGCATGGCCGCTCACCGGGACGATATTCCGAGCCGCCACAAGGACATCCTCGCGCTGCGGTACGCCCTTAAGTCGTAACGCCCGACCTCTTTGCGGGCCGGCGCCGCCTCAGGCGTCGCGTGGACTACTGCCGTGCGCGGGGCTCGCTTAAGATGCGCCGCCCGCCAGAGAGGCGCGAGCGCCCGGGCGGCGGATACACGTCCACGACAGGAAGCCGATCTTGAGCAAACCCGCGATTCCCACCCACGCCCGCGTCGTCGTCTGCGGCGGTGGCATCATCGGCACCTCCGTGGCATATCACCTGGCCCTGCTCGGCTGGAAGGACATCGTGCTCCTGGAGCGCGACCGGCTGACTTCAGGCACGACCTGGCACGCGGCAGGTCTCATGGTCACCTTCGGCTCGACCTCGGAGACCTCGACCGAGATGCGCAAGTACACGCGCGACCTCTACAGCCGGCTCGAGGCGGAGACCGGCCAGGCCACGGGATTCGCGCCCATAGGCTTCATCGAGGTCGCAGCCGACCGGGACCGCCTGGAGGAGTACCGCCGGGTCTCGGCTTTCAACCGTTACTGCGGTGTGGACGTGCACGAGATCTCACCCCGCGAGGTCAAGGAGATGTTTCCGCTCGCCCGCGTCGATGACATCGAGGCGGGCTTCTACGTCAAGGAGGACGGCCGGGTGAACCCGGTGGACGTCACCATGGCCTTGGGAAAAGGCGCGCGCATGCGTGGCGTGCGGATCTTCGAGGGCGTCGCCGCGACCGGGGTCACGCAGAACCGCGGGCGGGTCACTGGCGTGCGCACCGCGCACGGGGACATCAAGGCCGACTACGTCGTCAACTGCACGGGCATGTGGGCGCGACAATTCGGCGCGCTGGCCGGCGTGAACATCCCCAACCAGGCCGCCGAGCACTACTACCTCATCACCGAGGCGATCAAGGACCTGCCACCGAACATGCCGGTGCTCGAGGACCCGGGTGCCTACGGCTACTACCGCGAGGAGGGCGGCGGCATCATGGTGGGCCTCTTCGAGCCGACCTGCGCGCCGTGGAAGATCGAGGGCATCCCGCCGGATGTCTCCTTCCTCGAGCTCGCGCCGGACTGGGATCGCATGGCGCCGTTCCTCGAGCGCGCCATGTCGCGCGTGCCGATCACCTCCGAGGTCGGCATGAAGAAGTTCTTCTGCGGCCCGGAGAGCTTCACGCCGGACCTGCGCCCGATCGTCGGCGAGGCGCCGGAGCTGAAGAACTACTTCGTGGCCGCCGGGCTCAATTCGGTCGGCGTGCTCACCGGCGGAGGCCTGGGCCGGGTGCTCGCGAATTGGATCATCGAGGGCGTCCCCGATGTCGACGTCACCGGGTTCAACATCGACCGTACGCACACCTACCAGTCAAATCCCGAATACCGCCGCGCGCGCACCGTCGAGTCGCTGGGGATGGTCTACAAGACGCACTACCCGAACAAGTCCCTCACTACCGCGCGCGGGGTGCGCAAGTCCCCGTTCCACGAGCGCCTCGCATCCGCCGGCGCCTACTTCAAGGAAGTCAGCGGCTGGGAAAGCCCGGACTGGTACGCAGGTGCCGGCGTCACGGCGGACCCCGGCCCGCTGTCGTGGGGCCAGGAGAGCTGGTTCCCCCAATGGCAGGCCGAGCACAAGGCCGCGCGCGAGAACGTCATCATCATGGACATGTCGTTCATGGGGAAATTCCTGGTGCAGGGGCGCGATGCCGGCCGCTGGCTCAACCAGATCTCCGTCAACCACGTGGATGGCGAGGCAGGTGTCATCACCTATACCCAGTGGCTCAACGTGAAGGGCCTGATCGAGGCGGACCTCACGGTGACCAAGCTCGCCGACGAGAAGTTCCTCGTCGTCGTCACGGACACCATGGTCCACCACGCCGAGACCTGGATGAAACGCAACATCCCGGACGATGCGCACGCGTTCGTCACCGATGTGACTTCCGCCTACGGACAGCTGAACGTGCAGGGCCCGCGCTCGCGCGAGCTGCTGCAGACGCTCACGAGCGTCGATCTTTCGAACGAGCCCTTCCCGTTCCGCGCCGCGCGCGAGATCGACATCGGCTTCGCCCGCGCGCTGTGCGTGCGCATCACCTACCTGGGCGAGCTGGGTTACGAGCTGTACATCCCCGCGGAGCAGGCCGTGCATGTCTACGACCGGGTAGTGGAGGCGGGAAAAAAGTTTGGTCTTGCGCACGCGGGTCTCAAGGCCCTCGGCAGCCTGCGCATGGAGAAGGGCTACCGTGACTATGGGCATGACATCGACAACACCGACGAGCCGTACGAGGTCGGGTTGGGGTTCGCGGTCGACCTCAAGAAGCCCGACGGCTTCATCGGCAAGGACGCGCTGCTCGCCCGCAAGGCCAAGGGGCCGCTGAAGCGGCGGCTCGCGCAGGTGCTGCTGAAGGATCCAGCGCCACTCATGTTCCACGCCGAGGTCGTGCGCCGCGATGGCGTGCCCGTGGGTTACGTGCGCGCCGCCTCCTACGGGCACACGCTGGGCGGTGCTGTCGGCCTTGCGATGATCGAGCCGAAGGTCGTGGTCGATCCGGCCTACCTGCAGGCTGGCAAGTGGGAGGTGGAAGTCGCCGGGAAGCTCTATCCGGCGGAAGTTTCCCTCAGGCCGATGTACGACCCGACGATGGCCCGGATCAAGGCCTGAATCGGCCGGGCGGTCAGCGCAGCTGACTGTCCTTGCTGCCGCGGCGGTTGTAACCGCTGAAAAGCTCCGCATCCCGGTCGTGCGCTTCCTGGCATGGCAGGCACAGGCGCACCCCCGCGACCGCCGCGCGGCGCGCTTCAGGAATCGCGGTTCCGCAATCGGCGCAGTGGGTGAGTCCCGGACCCTGCGACAGACGGCTCTTGGCCCGGTCGACGCCGTCCTTCACGGTCGCGTCGATCTGGTCCTGCACTGCTCCGTCACCCGCCCAACCGGTGGCCATGGCCTTAAGTCTCCACGATGTCAGGGGACATTTTAGCAGCCCCGCGGCGGGCGGGAACCAGGCGAATTTGGTGGAACAGGCCCCGTTTGGATGGCATGCGGGCCGTCTTCGGCCCCGCGACGCGGCCGCCGAGGCGCGGACCCCCGTCAGAGGCGAATGACGAGCTTGCCGACGAAGTTGCCGGCGGCCAGGTCTTTTAGCGCTTCCTCGTACCGGTCCAGGGGGTAGGTGCGCTCGATCGCAGGATGGATTCTGTGCTTCTTGATGAACGCGCTCATCCGCAGGTAGTCCGCGCGTGAGCCGGCGTAGATGCCCTGCGCGCGCGCGGCCTTGTGGATGAGATCGTCCGCCGCGACGTCGGCACCGTAGCCGCTCAGGCCGCCGACCAGCGAGATCGTCCCGCCGTACGCCAGGCTTTTCATCGACTGCCCGAGTGTGGCCTTGCCGCCGATGTCGACCACCAGGTCCGCGCCGCGTCCGCCGGTCAGCGCCATGACACGGTCGCTCCAGGCCGGCGTGTCCTTGTAGTTGATGCCGTCGCGCGCGCCGAGCGCCCGGGCGCGCCGTAGCTTCTCGTCCGAGCTGCTGGTCACGATCACGCGCGCGCCGGAGGCGGCGGAGAACTGCAGCGCGAACGTGGAGATCCCACCGGTGCCCTGGATGAGTGCGACGTCGTCACGGCGCACCAGTCCGCCGCCCGCGGTGGCCATCCAGGCGGTAAGGGCCGCGGTGGGAAGCGTCGCCGCTTCCTCGAAGGTCAGTCCCGCCACCATGGGTGCGATGCCGGTGTCCTCGAGGACCACGTAGTCCCCCAGCACACCGTTAACTGTGTAGCCGTGTCCCTTCGCCTGTTTCTCCGCGGATAACGGCTCATCGAGGTAGTCGCTGAAGTACAGGCTGGTGACCCTGGAGCCGACGCGCACGCCCCTGACGAGCTTGCCGATGGCGACCACGTCACCGGCGCCATCGGAGCAGACGATCTGCCCGGTGTGGTCGCGTCCGGTCGCGGAGGCCGCGCTGAGCGCATCGACAATCTCGATATCGCCACGCTGCAGCGAGACCGCGCGCATGTGCACGAGGACCTCGTGGTCGCCAACCGCCGGCACCGCGACCCGCACCAGCTTCCAGGCGTAGCGACCCGCCTCGTTCCTCTCCAGCACCATCTGTCGCGTTGTGGCCGGTGGCTGCGCGGCGGCCGAGCGCGCGGCGCCCGCCAGGCAGAGGGCGAGGGTCGCGATCGCCATCATCAGTCTCATGGTTTCGCCACCTTGGGCTGCCGCGCGATATATTCGTCGGTCACCTGTGCAAGCAGTGTCAGCGGGACGTTGCCGCCCTGGACGACGGCGTCATCGAACAGCCGCAGGTCATAGCGGGCGCCGAGCGCCCGCTGTGCCAGGTTCCGCAGGCGATTGATCTCGGTGTGCCCGATCTTGTAGCCGCAGGCCTGCCCGGGCCAAACACAATAGCGGTCGACCTCCGCGGCCACTTCCGTGACGGAGGAGCCGTTGGTGGTCGCGAACCATTCAACCGCCTTGTCACGTGTCCAGCGCTTGGAATGGATGCCCGTGTCGACAACCAGGCGGCAGGCGCGGAAGGCCAGGGACTGCAGGTAGCCGAGTTTGCCCAGCGGATCCCCCTCGTAGACGCCAAGCTCATCCGCCAGCTGCTCGGCATAGAGCGCCCACCCTTCTGAGTAGGCGTTGAACTCCAGCAGCGAGCGGATCAGTGGGAGCTTGTAGGTGTACTCACCTTGCCACACGTGCCCTGGAATGCCCTCGTGGTAGCTCAGGGTCGGCAGGGCGTAGCGCGGCCAGATCGAGGTGTCGCGCAGGTTGATGTAGTACAGGCCCGGCTGCGTGCCGTCGATGGTGCCCGGCCCGGCGTAGCCATCCGGTGCGCCGTTCTCGATGGCGGGCGGTACGCGCTTCACCAGCAGGTTGCCGGGGGCAAGCGTCGCGAACGCGCGTGGCAGGCGCGTGCGGATGTCGGCAAGTCGGTTGTTGACGTAGGCCAGGATCTCCCCGCGTCCGGCCTCCGTGTTGGCGAAGAGGACGCGTGGATCCTTGCCGAGCGCGATTATGCGCTCGCCGGGGGTTCCCTGGGTGAGTCCCTGGGCGCGCAGCAGCGGTTCCATTCGCGCCTGCAGCGCGGCCAGCTGGTCGAGGCCCATCTGGTGGACCTGCGCGGGTTCGAGGTTGGTCGTGGTACCCGCGCGCAGCGCCCAGGCGTAGTAGGCATCTCCGTTGGGCAGCTTCCAGACGCCGGCGGTCTCGCTGGCAAGCGTCCGCTGCCGCCTCAGTTCCTCGATCTGACGGTCCATGGCCGGTGCGACCGCGCCGGTCGCGACCTTCAGTCCCAGCGCGCCAAAATCCTTCGGGAAGCCGGCCGTGCGCTTGGCGAGACTGGTGAAGATGCCCCACTGCGCGACCGGGATCGCGCGCGCGCCGCTGAGCTGGCGAATCGCCTTGTCGAGGATGAAGGACGGCGCGATGACGCCATTCGCGCCGTCACGACGCAAACGCGCGTTCTCCCCGTCCAAAGCGGCGGCGTAGGCCTGCAACCGCTCGAGATAAGCGTCGGCGTCGGCAGGAGCGGCGATCTGGTGCTGGCTGTCGAGGAATTCCGGGATTTCCACGAAGGCGCCCATGTTCTGCGTGACGACATAGGGGCCATTGCGGTAGGAGACCTCATGCTCGAGGATGGCCACGTCCCCGAAGGGGAACGCATAACCCTCGGCCGCCAGCTGATACGCGGTATCGGCCACCGCGAGGTCGAGGCGGGTGGCGGGGGCGAGTCCTGCTCGCGGGATGGCGGCGAGCTTGCGCTGTCTGGCGCTGGCGGTGGCCGCTGCCCGGGCGATACCCGCCGGGGAGCGATCTGTCAGTCGCGACTTGAGGGCGGCGCGCCGATCCTTGTCGAGCCCGAGCGTTGTGGCGCTTTCGGGATACTCGGCGAGGAGCTCCTCCGCGGTGTCGGCCAGGAACGCCTCGGCGACGGCATCGGCTGCCCCCGCCGCCTGCTCCGCGGCGATGACGAACCGCGGCAAGCCGCCGATCGCGGCCATCGCCCCGGCGCCCAGAAGAACACCGCGACGGTCGACCTTCATCACGCGCAGCCCCCGAGTTAGACGGCAGGCATGCTAGCCCGAAACCGCCGGGCCTCGTAAGGGCGCGCGCGGGAATCGACCCGGTTCTGGCACCTCCGGCCGCATCGTCTTACCGCCTGCCTGACATTCCGCGATGGACAGGGGCGGTCGCCAGCGGGGACACTCACGGGGTGGGGCGGTCCGTTACGGACACCCGCCGCTCAAGGGTGTCGGGAAGCCTCATGTCGACCTCGTTCATCACGCTGGCGCTCACAGTGCTGCACGCGGCGCTCGCGCTGGCGGTCACCGGGCATGCGCTTAGGACCAAGCGCAACCCCGGATCCGCGGTCGCCTGGATCGGCCTTGCGTGGCTGTCGCCGGTGATCGGTAGCTTCCTTTACGCGCTGCTGGGCGTGAACCGGGTACCGCGGCGCGCCAAGGCCGTCGGCACCCGCCCGGTGGTCATGCAGCGCACCCACTGCGAGCCGGCGCTGTGCCGCGTGGATCACCTGGGTGCGCTCGAGGCGGCGGCCTTCCGCCTCAGCGGCAGACAGCTTGAGGCCGGCAACCAGATCGTGATGCTCGAGAACGGGGACATGGCCTATCCCCAGATGATCGCCGCGATCGAGGCGGCCACGCACAGCGTCGGCCTGTCGAGTTATATCTTCCGCGCGGACCCCGCGGGTACGCCCTTCATCGAGGCCCTGGTGCGCGCGCGCGCGCGCGGCGTCGAGGTGCGCGTGCTCATAGATGGCGTGGGAGGCGGCTACCTCAGTTCCGGCGCATTCCGCCGGCTGCGCAGGGCAGGCGTGCCGGTCGCGCGCTTCATGCACTCCGCGCTCCCCTGGCGCATGCCCTTTCTCAACCTGCGAACGCACCGCAAGCTGCTCATCGCCGATGGCGCCACCGCCTTCACGGGCGGCCTCAACATCGGCGCGGAGAACCTGGTGCGGACGAATCCGCCGCACCCGGTCCTCGACACGCACTTCAGGGTCGCAGGACCGGTCGTCGCGCAGTTGTGCGATGCCTTCGCCGAGCAATGGCATTTCGCGACCGCGGAAGCGCTCGAGGGTGCGCGCTGGTTCCCCGAACTCGCGGCGACCGGCGAGGCCTGCGCCGCCCGGGTGATCACCTCAGGCCCCGACCATGACATGGAGAAGATCGAGTTACTCGTCCTGGAGGCGGTCGGCTGCGCGCGCACGTCCGTCAAGATCATGACGCCGTACTTCCTGCCCGACGATCGCATCCTCACCGCGCTCGCGCTGGCCGCGATGCGTGGCGTGGGCGTGGACATCGTGCTTCCGGTGCGCACCAACCACCCGACGATCGACTGGGCCATGCGCGCCCACATCGACCCGCTGCTCGCGGCCGGCTGCCGGGTGTGGGCGCACGAGCCGCCGTTCAACCACACGAAGCTCATGGCGGTGGATGGGCTGTGGTGCCTAGTCGGCAGCGCGAACTGGGATACCCGCAGCTTCCGCCTGAACTTCGAGGTGGACCTCGAGGCCTACCACCCCACGACGGTGGCGCAGGTGAGCGCGAAGATAACGGCACACCAGACCGTGCTGCTCACAGCGGCGGACCTGGCCAGGCGCTCATGGGCGACGTCTACCCGGGACCGGGCGTCACGCCTTCTCATGCCTTATCTCTAGGCACCTGATCGAGCGCCGACTGGAATGTCGGCAACAGTGTCACGTCCGCTTCCCGCGGCCACAGCCTGGCGAGCAACAGGCGCGGTTGTTCACGCAGTTCGCACACGATCACGTGCGTGCCGTTGGCGCGCGCCCGCTGCGCGAATGATTCGAGCGCGGCGGCGCCGCTGGAGTCGATGTAGGGCACCGCGTCCATGCGCAGTATGATGGCCCGTGGCGTCCGGCCCGAGCGGCGCAGCGCATCCATCATCTCCCCCGCCACCCCAAAGAACATCGGTCCGGAGAAGCGGAAGACCTCCACCCCCCTGGGCAGCGATGCCCGCTGCTGCGGGTCATCGACGCCAGACTCCTCCGCGGTGACGCCCGCGGTCTCGCTCATCCGCGACATGAAAAGGAGCGAGGCGAGCGTCACGCCGACGCCGATGGCCACGGTCAGGTCCACCAGCACGGTGAGCGCGAACGTCAGCAGGAGGAGCGCGCGTTCGCCCCCATCCATATGCAACAGACTCCTGAAGCGGTCGATCTCGCTCATGCCCCAGGCAACCACCACCAGGATCGCGGCAAGCGCCGCCATCGGCACGAGCGCGATGTACTGGCCAGCGACCACCAGGAACCCGAGCAGGAATACCGCGTGGAAAATGCCCGCCAGCGGCGTGCGTCCACCGGCGCGGATGTTGGTGGCGGTGCGGGCGAGGGCGCCGGTGGCGGGGAGCCCTCCAAAGAGCGCCGAGGCGATGTTGGCGACGCCCTGGCCAACCAGTTCCTGCCCCGAGCGATGGTGGAATCCGGTCATCCCGTCCGCCACGACGGCTGACAGCAGCGCCCCGAGCCCGCCCAGGAAGGCGAGCGTGAACGCGGATGGCAGCATCTGCTGCAGCAGCGCGACCGAGAAAGCCGGCACGTGTGGGGGTGGTATGCCCGCGTGCATCCCGGGGAACCGGTCACCCACGGTCGCCACCGGCAGATGCAGCGCCATGACCAGAAGCGTCGCGCCGAGCACCGCGATCAGGAAGGCTGGAAGTTGCGGGGCGAAGCGTCGCAGCACGAGGATCGCGCCAAGCGTGCCCGCGCCGATGGCAAGCGTCGCGGGGCTCGTCGTCCCCAGCGCGGCGAGGTACACCGTCCACTTGGCGAGAAAAGCCGCCGGGACCGCGCCGGTGGTGAGCCCGAGGAAGTCACCCACCTGGCTTGAGGCGATGATGACCGCGATTCCCGCGGTGAAGCCCGTGACGACCGGCGTCGGCACGAAGCGGATGAGGCGCCCGAGTCCGCAGTAGCCGGCCCCGATGAGGATGAACCCCGCAAGCAGCGTCGCGAGCACCAGGCCCGCGTAGCCGTGGGCGGCGATGATGCCGGCGACGATCACCACGAACGCCCCGGTGGGGCCGCCGATCTGCACGCGCGAGCCGCCGAGCAGCGAGATCAGGAATCCGCCGACCACCGCGGTCACCAGTCCCTGGTTGGGCGTCGCCCCGCTGGCGATGCCCAGCGCCATGGCCAAGGGGAGCGCGACGATGGCGACGGTGAGTCCGGCCAGGGCATCGGTGCGCCAGCTCCGACCGATCTCGCCCTCGCGCCAAAGCGTGACGGATTTCGGCGTGAAGGCCAGTAAGGAACGACCGGCGGCGGGACGGGTCATCATCGGCGATTCGTCGGCTGGGCCGCGCGCCACGGCGCGAACTCTTCCAGCAGGAGCGATTCCGGTGACCGAAAGCGCGGATAGCGGAGGCCGCCGATGACGGGCTCGCGCTGCGACACCCTGAAACCCTCGCTCGGAATGGCGAGGCTCAGTGAGCAGGCGCTTGCGCTCGTACGCTGACAGCCGGTGCAGTGACAGGCCATGCGCAGGAGTGGGGGCGCTGATATGCGGCCGGACTCCCCGCAGCGGCAGCTTCCCTGCCACGGTAATTGCCAGCCATCCATAACATGCCCTTGGGGTCGCGGCGGGTGCGCCTGCGGGTGAGTCTACGATGCCCGCCGGTCGGCCGGCACTCGCCGGTTCGGCTCATGCTCCGCGGACCGGTCTTGCGGTAGTCTTCGTACCGCGCCGGATACGCCCCGCATGCCTTCAAGGTCAGTCATGGAAACAACGAAGACTCTCGCCCTCGTGGTCCTTTGCCTGGGCGCCTCACTGGGCGCCGCGTCCGGCACCGCCGATCCGGGGCGCGCGCCCTCCGGCCACGCCGCCAGCCCGCTGCGTGCGAATACATTCGCGGTCAGCTACCCGGTGGGGCGCGGCCCCCAGGCGCTCGATGGCCGCATCATCCTGCTGTTGAGTCCTGACCTCACGCGTGAGCCCCGCGCTCACGTGAGCCCCGACGAGCCGCTCGACAGTCCCTACATCTTTGGCCTCAATGTCGAGGGCATGGTGGGTGGCCACGCGGTGGTGCTCGACGAGGGCGCCTTTGGCTGGCCCGCGCGCAAGCTCTCGCAGGTCCCCGCCGGGGATTATCTGGTGCAGGCGGTGCTCAACCGCTACGAGACCTACCACATGGGTGATGGGCGCACCCTCAAGCTCGCACCCGACAAGGGAGAGGGCCAGCAATGGGCATCCAAGCCCGGCAACCTGTACTCGACGCCGGTGCGCGCGCACCTCGATCCCGCGCACCCGGTGCGTACCGCGCTGGAGCTAGGCAACGAGATCGGGCCGATCACGCCCAAGACCGACTCGGAGTTCATCCGCCACATCCGCATCAAAAGCGAGCTGTTGTCGCAGTTCTGGGGCCGGGATGTGTACCTGGGCGCCCACGTGCTGGTCCCGAAGGACTTCGACAAGCATCCCGAGGCTCACTACCCGCTCATGGTCTTCCACGGGCACTACCCGGATGACATCTCCGAGTTCCGCGTGACGCCGCCTGATCCGGACCTGAAGCCGGACTACTCCGCGCGCTTCCACCTTGCCGGCTACAACAGGATTCAGCAGCAGGAAAGCTACGCGTTCTACCAGAAGTGGATCTCCGCGGACTTCCCGCGCTTCCTGGTGATCGAGATCGAGCACGCGAACCCGTATTACGACGACAGCTACGCGGTGAACTCCGCCAACCTGGGGCCCTACGGGGACGCCATCAACCAGGAGTTGATCCCGGAGATCGAGAAGCGCTTCCGCGCGATCGGCGCCGGTTGGGCGCGCTTCACCTACGGTGGCTCGACCGGTGGCTGGGAGGCACTGGCCACGCAGGTGTTCTACCCGGACATGTACAACGGCGCCTTCGCCGCCTGCCCGGACCCGATCGACTTCCGCGCCTACACCGTGATCAACATCTACCAGGACAAGAACGCCTACGTCCTCAAGGGCGAGGCTGCAAGTGTCGAGCGCCCGGCCAACCGCAACTACCTCGGCGAGGTGTTCACCACGCAGCGAGATGCGAACTACATGGAACTCGCGCAGGGAGACCTGGGGCGTTCAGGCGGCCAGTACGACATCTGGACGGCGGTCTTCGGCCCGGTGGCTAAAGATGGCTATCCCGCGCCGCTGTTCGACAAGATAACCGGTGTCATCGACCCGCAGGTGGCCGCCTACTGGCGCGAGAACTTCGACCTCTCGCACATCATCGAGCGCGACTGGGCGAGGCTTGCCTCGAAACTGCGCGGCAAGATGCACATCTACGTGGGCAGTGCCGACACGTATTACCTCACTGACGGGGTGTACTTCGCGCAGGAGCGTCTGGAGACGCTCAAGCCTGCGTACGAGGGCACGATCGCCTACGGCGACCGGGCCGAGCATTGCTGGAATGGCGACCCGAAACTGCCAAACGCCTACTCGCGCCTGCATTACAACTTCCAGTACCTGCCGGTAATCCTCAAGCGGATCGCAGACAGCGCCCCGGCCGGGGCGGACCTGAAAAGCTGGCGCTACTGAGATCCTTCGCCAGCCGGCCATTCACCGGCTGGCGGGTTCTGCCTCGTTCAGCTTGCCTTGGCGTGAATGTGCGGGAACAGGGCGCGCCGGGCTTCCTCGTCCAGCTCCGACTTGAACGCGAAGCGGTCCTTGAGCGCCTCGGCACGGGCCGCGGCGGGGCGCGCGTTGATCTCATCGAATAGGCGCTTGGTTCCCGGCAGCTTGGCCCAGCCATTCTCCCCGAACAGGAACGGCACCACCCGCGCCCAGCCCCACAGGGCCATGTCGGCGATGGTGTAGCTGTCCCCGACCAAGTAGCGCCGCTTGGCCAGGCGCGCCTCGATGATGCCCCAGTGGCGATCGGTCTCGTAGGTGTAGCGCTTCTCCGCGTACTCGAGCTTCTCGGGCGCGAAGTGCTTGAAGTGCACCGCCTGGCCTGAGTACGGGCCCACGCCCGAAGCCACGAACATGAGCCACGACAGCAGTTCCCCGCGCAGCTTCGGGGTGTTCGGGGGCAGGAACTTTCCGGTCTTGTCGGCCAGGTAGAGGAGGATCGCGTTGCTGTCGAACACAACGGTGTCGCCATCGACGATCGAGGGCGTCTTGGCGTTGGGGTTGATCGCAAGATACGCCGCCGTGAACTGCTCGCCCTTGCGGGTATCGACCGGCACCAGTTCGTAGGGAAGGGCGGCTTCCTCCAGGAACAGCGCGACCTTGGCCGGGTTGGGCGAGGGGTGGTAGTAGAACTTGATCATTCGCGCTCCGTGATTCCGACTTGAAGGCGTTGTGCCGCGCGGGACAGTACACGGGAGATGCCAGCCACTCACATCCCTCCGATGGTGGAGTGGCGCATGGGTATTTCGCGGCGTTCCTCCGACTCAGGTACGTGAAGCGTCGCTGTGTGCCGGCAGCGGAGCGCGCCGATGTCCTGGACGTCACCAGCGACGCCCCGCTCGGGCATCATCCGGTAGCCGGCGCGCCGCGCCGCCATCGCGCGCCAGTGACGCGGCCTTCGGCCATCCGCGCGCCACCCGCGCCACATGTCTGGTCTTCTAGCCCGATCGCGGGCATCTGGCGCGACCGTGATTTTCCGCATCAGGGTTCTCCTGTGCAAAGATGCCCGCCTCGAATCACACCCGAGGCGTTGACCACGAATGAGCGAGGCTGGCAGGGTCAACTGGACGGAGGACGGTGAGCACCATCGTGCCCGCTGGTTGAGCGAGAGCGGGGCGCCGGTGCCCGCGAAGCTGGTCGTCGTCGATGACCGCACCAGGGCCGAGGAGGCCTATGGGCTCGCAGGCCAGGGCACTTCCCTGCTATGGCGCGGAGATTTCCACAACGCGCGCCAGCTGCTGACGGCGATGGCCAGCCGGTTGGACCGTCATGCGCGCAGGTCAAGGCGCCGCGCGGGGTCGGCGCGCG
>JANYBG010000014.1 GCA_025360865.1 Pseudomonadota bacterium
CGTCGCCGCAGCCACCGGCGATCTGTTCCAGGGCGCGAACGTCTCCGCCATCGAGGCAACGTTCAAGCGCACCCGTGGCGTGAAGGCCATCTCCCATTGGTGGAGCGGTGCGAAAACAACGCGGTGCACCCGAAGGTGCACCGCGTTGGTTAGAGCCTTGCGACGGTCGCTTGAGGCTAGAACGTCTGTGCGAAGCGGATACCGATCGTGCGCGGTTGGGTGATCACCGCCAGGGGCTTCGCGCCGCACACGGTCACCCCGGGGATGGTTGTCTGCAGGCCACCCACGATCGTGCACTCGGCGAAGCGATAGGTGTCAGCCCGCTTGTCGAGGGCGTTCTGCGCGAACAGCTCAAGTGTGAAGTTGCCCTTAGCAAGACCGGCCAGCAGGTCGAGCGTCCCGTACGCGCCCACCGTGCCAATCAGGTTGTTCTGGTACGGCGACAGAGTGGAAGTGCTTGAGCTCTGATACGCGTACGCCGCCTGGACGTGCCCGTCCAGGTCGCCGCTGACCGGGAAAGAATAGCGTGCCGTCGCATTGCCTTTGAATTTCGGCACCGTCGGCAGTTGCGTGCCACTGGGTACCGAGTCGTAGCCGGGGCAGCCACCGGCCCCGAGCGCCAGCGGCTGTCCGGTAGCCGGGTCGACGTCGTAACAAAAATCCTTGTTCAGCTTCGGATCCAGTTCTGTGGCCGCAAGAGTCAGGTTCAGTCCGATGACCGGCGCCCATTCGAGCGACTGTTCGGCGCCCTTGATTCGCGCAGATCCCGCGTTGCGGATGATGGTGAAGGAATTCTGCCCCAGGAAGCCGAACTGGAAGTTCTTCCAGTCCTCATAGAAGAACGAGCCATTGAAGCGCAGCCGGTTGTTCAGCCAGCTGGTCTTGTAGCCGAGCTCGTAGCTGGTGAGGTAGTCCGGATCGTACGTTGCCAAAGATGGCAGCGGCGGCGCCTGGGTACGGCGGTTGATGCCGCCCGGGCGGTAGCCGCGGGCGAAGGTGGCATAAACCATCGCATCGTCTGTGATCTTGTACGTGAGGTTGAACTTCGGCGTCGACCCATTCTTCTGCACCGAATTGTGAAGATCCGTGCAGGGATTGCCGAGGATGCCGGGTTGTATACAGGCGACTCCCCGGTTTAGCACGGTCGCATTCTCGCCGGTGTTAGACCCGTTCGGGTTGTTCTTGCCGAATCCGAAAAAGCCGTCGATCGAATTATCGTAGCGGAAGAACCGGTAGCCCACAGTGGCCGCAAGTTTCGGGGTGATGTCGTAGCTCAGCTCACCGAACACGGCGTAGTCGCGGTCGACGCGGATCTGGTTGGTAAGCCACAGCGTCTGCGGCCAGCCGGTCACCGAGTTAACCGTCGGCAGCTCATCGATCAGGTAGTTCTGAAAGATGTAGTGCTCCTGGCGCTCGTAGAAGAGGCCGCCGATGAAGCGCAGGCGGTTCTCCTTCGGTGTCGTCAGGCGCAGCTCGTGGCTCATCTTGCGGTACCGGTCGCGGCCGTCGATGTGCTGCGACGGATTGATCTGATGGCCGACGTTGCCTATCAGGTACGCGGTGTAGGTCGTGTGCTGGTCATACAACAGCGAGTAGTCGCTATAGTCCGCCTGCGTATGGTCATTGCGGTCCAGATAGCCGCCGGCGTATGTGATGTCGAAGTTGCTGATGTGTCCTTCTACCGTTAGGGCTGCCTGCCACCACTGATCCGAGATGGAATCCGGGTAGAAGCGCTGCACCGACAGGCTGCCGGGGATGCTCGGATCGACGAACGCGGTGCCGTCCGCGCGCGTGCTCTGTCCCATGAGCTGCGGCGTGATGGTCCAGTTGTCGCCGAGTATCAGCTTCAACGCGCCGCGGCCACCGTAGGTCTCGGTCGGGTTGAAGCGTTGCTTGGCATGCGTCGGTGAAATCTCGCAGCCAGGCACCGCCGGGGAGAAGTTGGACAGGCAGCCATCGCTCGGGTAATCGATTGTCGTGGGGATGTTGTCGATGTAGCCCCCGGTGCGCTGTGCCCAGCCGACCAGGCGTACCGCTGCGGTGCTGGAGAGCGGGAAGTTCACGAAGCCCTCCGCGACGTACCCGCCCTGGCCGCGTACGGTGTTGCCCTCGAGGCTGTATCCGCCCTTGAACCCGGAGGTGTCGGGCTTGTTGGTGATGATGCGTACCGTGCCGGCCTCGGAGCTGGCCCCGTACAGGGTGCCCTGCGGGCCTGCCAGCGCCTCGACGCGCTCGATGTCGTAGATGTGGATGTCGAGCGCGCCCTGGATGGTGGTGACCGGCTGCTCGTCCAGGTACACACCGACGCTGGGCTGTGGGCCGGAGTGGTTGCCATTGTCACCGCTGGCGACGCCACGCATGTAAACGCGCGCAAAGCCCGGACCGGTGGTCTGGTAGGCCACGCTCGGCAGGTACTTCACGTAGTCGTTGAAGTCCTGCACCCCCAGCTGCTCCAGGCGCTGTGTGCCGAGCGCGGTGATGGACACGGGCACGTCCTGCAGGTTCTCGGTGCGCTTCTCGGCCGTGACGACCACCTCCTGGAGAGCACCGCCGTTGGCGGTCGTGTCGGCCGCGTAAGCGGAGGGTACGGCGGCGAAGATTGCCGCAGCGATCGGCGCCCGCTTGAGCACCACGTGTGCGGGCGATGGACGGGCGGTAGCCGCGTTCTTTAGCTTGCGGATTCGACTGCGCTGCATGAGATCTCCCCTTGATACACGGTGGCTGTGTGCTCAGCCGTGGTGATGATTATCGACAAAATCTGGCGTCAATGGATACGCGTCCAACACCGGCCCGAGCGCACTCTTTAACGGCTCGAGCCACGATTCGTAGTGCCGCCACTGCTGCATGCCATCGCGGTAGATCGGCGTGCGCACCTGCTCGGAGCTGGCCGTGCGCACCGCGCGCTCGTTTTCGTAGAACCGCAGGCAGCCGGCCTCGAAGGGCAGACCGCAGTAGTCCAGTAGGCGGCGCACCTCGGCTTCGGTGTCGCCGACCATGTCCTCGTAGAGGACCCGGTGGATGCGCCCCGGGAGCACGGCATCGAAATGCGCCATGAGCTCGACGTAGCTGCGGTAGTAGGTGCCCAGGTCACTAAGGTCGTAGGTGAAAGGCTGGCCACGTGCAAAGTGCTGCTTGAAGCCGGACAGGCAGCACCCCAACGGGTGGCGGCGCGCGTCGATGATCCGCGCGTTGGGCAGCATCAGGTGGATGAGTCCGACGTGCATGAAGTTGTTGGGCAGCTTGTCGATGAAGAACGGGCGTTCGCTCTTGCGCTGAATACGCGTGCGTGCGAGGTACTCCTCGCCCATGGCGTGCAGTTCCCCGGGGGGCAGGCGGTCGAGGGCCTGGGGGTAACGCACGGACGGCTCGCCGGCACGCCCGACGACGCTCTGGGCAAGCGCGGGCAGGTCGGGCAGCTCCATCGTCCCTTCCACCTGGGAGTGGCTCGAGAGGATCTGCTCGATGAGTGTCGAGCCTGCTCGCGGCAGGCCAACGATGAAGATCGGATCGCGAGCCGGCGCACCCTGGCCCGCGGTGGCAGCCAGAAACCGCGGCGTGAAGAGCGCGCGCGAGTTCTTGACGTGTTCGTGCATGCGCTGCGGGTCGTAGGGGACCTGGGCACGACGCAGGGCATTGCCAGCCCGATAGTGCTCGAAGGATTCCGCGTAGCTGCCGGCATCCTCCAGCGCCTTGCCGAGTGCGAACTGCAGGTGTACCCGGTCATCGGCGCTCAGGTCCTGACGTCCAAGCTGCGCGCGCATGTTCGCAAGGTCTGCCGCCTCGAAGCGGTAGGTCTTGAGGTTCGCAAGGCTCCACCAAGCCTCGCCCAGGCGCGGATCCAGCTCGATTGCCCGCCGGTAGGCGCTGATGCCCTGCGCGGTCTGACCGGCGGTCTTCAGGGCATGGCCGTAACTCACCCAGATCTTCCCCTGGCGCGGGTACTGCTTGAGCACGTCCTCGTAGATGCCGATGGTGCGGTCGTACTCGCCAATCCCTGCCAGCACCGCGGCATGCAGGGTGCGGTAGTTCGGGTTGTGCGCATCGGCTGCGAGCAGCCGTTCGATCTGCTCGAGGGCCGCGGTGTGCTTGCCCTGGCGATGCAGTGCGACGGCGTAATTGTGCCGTGCGCTGAGAAAGCCGGGCGACAGCTCCAGGCAGCGCGCGAGCAGGTGCTCCGCATCGCGATAGCGGCCGATGCGGCCGGCGACCTCGGCGAACATGCGCAGGGCGGCGACGTCCGTCGGATGCTCCATCAGGTGCCGCCGCAGCAGCGTCTCGGCCTCTGGAATGCGGTTCTCGCACAGCGCGCTCCCAGCGGCGAGGAGCCGCGGGTCGCGGGTCGAGGTCTTGAGCATGCGCGCGCGAGCCGCCTCGGCGCCGCGTTCGTCGCCGATCGCCGCCAGATGGTCGGCCAGCGCGCGCCACGCGTTCGGCGCCTCCGGATCGAGTTCCACCGCCTGGCGCAGCTCGGCAACCGCCTCCTCACCAAGGCCAAGGGATCCCAAGGTAACCCCAAGTTGGCAGCGCAGGTTCGCCCAGCGCGGGTGACTCGTGGTGAGTGGCCTGAGAAGGGCGAGTGCCGCGGCGGGATCACCGCTGGCGCGGCGCGCCATGGCCAGCACCAAGGTGGCGTTGGGATGGGCGGGAACTGACTTCAGAATCTCGGTCGCCTGCTCGGCCGCGAGCCCGGGGTCTCGTTCAAGCAAGCGCAGCGCATGGGCGAGCGCGGTATCGACCGATTCGACAGGTTCCGCTGCGGCGCCGCCACTCATGTCACAAATCTACCACGATCATCCTCAGACGGGTTCACGGGCTGGCAGCGGTTGTAATCTCACGATCTCGATGCAAGAGTGCGCCGCGTGGGACGCCAATACAACCAATGTGTCAGTCCCGCGCAACAAGCGTGGGTCCGGCTGTCCCGAACCGTCGCGATGGCGCTTGTCCTGATGTGCGCCGTCCTCATGTGCCAGTGCGGCGCGGGCGAGGCTAATCGCCTACCCGAACGGGCCACTCACGAGGAGTTCGACGTGCGCGTCTATCTCCCGCCGGGCGCGATCCGACACCTGGTGCTGCTGATCTCCGGTGATGGCGGCTGGGGCGAGAGCATGAGCGGCATCGCGCGCGG
The DNA here is from genome assembly GCA_025360865.1 of Pseudomonadota bacterium. GTDB lineage: Bacteria > Pseudomonadota > Gammaproteobacteria > Steroidobacterales > Steroidobacteraceae > 13-2-20CM-66-19. Next base: position 5,126 of record JANYBG010000014.1, read on the forward strand.
CCTGACCGCGGATGACACCCTCGTCGCCGGCATTGATGGCGCGCGATTCCTGCGGGCCCTGGAGCGCGGGGGCACAGGATGCGCATCACCAGCGCAGAGAGTTTTGGGTCTGGCCGGCTTCCTCCGGGAGCGCTATCACCTGCCGCGGGAGATCCGGCCGCTGCTGGTCGGGCATTCCGCGGGGGCGACGCTTGCCTATGTCGCCCTCGCGCAGGCACCCGCCGACGCCTTTTCCGGTGCGTTGACTCTGTCGTTCTGCACCGAACTGGACCTGAGGCGGCCCCTGTGTCCGGCGGACCCGCTGCGCGGCACCGCCCTTTCCGGCGGATTCCAGCTGCGCCCGGGCGGCGCGCTGCCCGCTCCGTGGATCGCCGTGCACGGACTCGGGGACCAGGTGTGCCCCGCGGACGCCGGCGAAGCTTTCACCCGCGCGATCCCGAATGCCATCTTCATCGGGATCCCGGGCGTTGATCACGGTTATCGCGCCCGTGAGCGGTGGTGGGGTGCCTTCGAGGCAGGAGCGCGCCGCCTGTTGGCCCCGCGGCCGGCGCGGTGTGCCGGTAACCTCAAGTGGCAACCGGCCGGGGCCTCCTCTAATGTGAGCGCGTGGACATCCGCGAGGCCTCCGGAAGTTATGAACGCTGGCTGATGCATCAGTTGCCGGTGCTGCGCGGGGATCTCGACCTGAAGCACCGCCTGATGACCGCGGACGCGTCCTCCTTCTTCCGCGCCACTTTCTACCGATGGGCCCAGCTGTGGCCCGAGACCTGCCCCGAGTGCGCCGGCGCCCCCGCGCTCCTGGCGGTCGGTGACCTGCACGTGGAGAACTTCGGCACCTGGCGCGACGCGGAAGGGCGGCTCATCTGGGGCGTTAACGACTTCGACGAGGCCGCGGTGCTGCCCTACACCCAGGACCTGGTGCGACTGGCGTGCAGCGCGCAACTGGCGATCGGCGAATCGCGCCTCGCGCTCTCGGTCCGCACCGCCTGCGAGTCGATCATCGCCGGCTACACCGAATCGATGCGCGGCGGCGGGGGCGCCGCGGTGCTCGCGGAGCGCTATCGCTGGTTGCGCGAACTCGCCATCGCGCGCCTGAAGGACCAGCGCCCCTACTGGGAGGCGATGCGCGGGCTGCGCTCGGCCTCGAACCGGGCGAACCCGCGCGCCCGCGCATTGCTCGCGGCGGCGATGCCCGCGCGCGGGTTGCGGCTGCGCTTCGCGCACCGCCAGGCCGGGCTCGGCAGCCTGGGGCGACTGCGCCTGGTGGCGCTGGCGGACTGGAACGGTGGCATGGTCGCGCGCGAGGTGAAGCCACTCGCGCCCTCGGCGTGGCTGTGGGCGCACAAGGCCCGCGCCAGCCGCCCGCGCTACGCGCAGATCGTGAAGGCGGCCGTGCGGGTGCCCGATCCGTGCCTCGCGGTGCATGGGGACTGGCTCGTGCGCCGCCTCGCGCCGGACTGCGGCCGCATACTCCTGGGGAGCCTGCCGCGCGGGCATGACGAGAGCCGCCTGCTGTGGATGATGGGATGGGAGACGGCGAACATCCACCTCGGCAGCCCGAAACAGCGTCGCGCCGTCCTCACCGACCTCGCGCGGCGCAAGAACCCGTGGCTCGTCAAGGCCGCCGCTCGCATGGGCGAGACCGTGGCGCGCGACTGGCGCAAGTGGTGCAGGATCGCGCGCGATGACTGAAGCCTGGCACCGGACGGGACCATGAAAGATCTCACGCAGGGATCCATCACGCGGCATCTGGTCGCGATGGCGGTGCCGATCGCGATCGGCATGATGTTCCAGACGCTGTATTACCTGGTGGACCTGTACTTCGTCTCGCGGCTGGGGGATGCGGTGATCGCAGGCGTCAGCACCGCGGGTACCGTGAGCTTCGTGATCCTGGCGCTCACCCAGATGCTCGGCGTCGGCACGGTGGCGCTGGTCTCGCACGCGGCCGGCGCCAAGGACCAGCCCGGCGCCAATCTCATCTTCAACCAGTCGGTGCTGCTGTCGGGGATCTGCGGTCTGGTCACGCTGGCGGCCGGCTACGCGCTCGGGGGCCCGTTCGTGCGCGCCGTCGCGGCGGATCCGGCCGCCGCGGCCGCGGGCACCGCCTACCTTCACTGGTACGTCCCGGGGGCTCGCCCTGCAGTTCGCCCTGGTGGCCATGGCCTCGGCCCTGCGCGGCACCGGGATCGTGCGGCCGGCGATGCTGGTGCAGATGCTGAGCGTGGTCCTGAACGCCATCTGTCCGTGGCGACCGTGGCGCTCCAGGGGCTTATCAGCTGGCTGCTGCTGCGGCGGGAGTTCCGCCGCAGGTTACCGTCATCCGCGGCCGGTGCGATCGCCGCGGCGGATGCGGCCACCCCTCAAGGCCCCGGCCGGGGCCTTGAGGGGAATCACCGGGAAATCAGTTCGTCTTCGGCTCGGTTCCCGGCCGCGGGTCCGACAGCGGGAACGACTGCACGGCGGCCGCGGGGGCAGGGGCGGGGGGCGCTGGGGCCGCCGCCGCGGGCATCGGGCCATTCACGACGCTGTTATTCCCGGCCGAGGCCGAGCGCTGCGTGCCGGTGCTGGTGGCGACGGCGGCCATGAAGCGCTCGGCTGAGTGATCATTCGTGGTGACGGTCCCGGAGATGATCTCCTGGGACTTGATGCCGGGCTTCTTGTAGAACTCCGCGTTCGCATCGTCATTGATGTTGATGACGGTGCCATCCAGGGCGAGGCCGGCGAACAGTCCCTTGCTGCGCGAGTACGAGTAGACCTCGGCCTTGAAGCTCGGGTCGGTCGCGATGGAGGCATTGCGCCCGACCGGGCCGGCCGCCACCGAGGCATCGGCCCCGAGGGTGAGCTTGCCACCGTTGATGCCCTCGACCCCCCTGGCGCTGGTGAAGACCAGGACGATGTCCGTCTGCTGGACGCCCCACTGCCAGCCAAAGCTGCCGCCGGCCATGCTGATGAAAATCGGGGAGCTGAACTCGCCGTTGGGCTCGCGCACCACCAGTACGCCCTTGCCGTAGCGGCCGCCGGCGAAGAATGCGACCTTGGTGAGGGCGGGAATGACGGCGATGCCGTAGGCGCGCTCGAGCAGGCGGTCCGGGATGGCCTGGTCGCGTGAGCCACTCAGTTCCTCGAGGACCTCGCTGGCGACAAGGAGGCGTCCTTCGAGCCGCGCCTGGGCGTGGGCCATGGAGCCGCTGAAGCCAAGGACGATGCCCGCGATCAGCGTGAACACGGAAGTGGAGATGCGCATGTGGAGGTTTCCCCTTGTCGTGAACTGTCGCTGCCCGCCGACACTTGCGACGGGAGCGATCAACGATTGGACGGGGATGTTAACTCAGCTGGGGGCAGCTGGTTAATTTTTATACAGGTCAAATTCTGTACCGGCGAGCTCGCAGCGCGGCGCTGATGCGCGTTAGTACCAGAGGGAGAAGACCACCGTGAAGATGTTCGCGTCGAGCTTGTAGAGCGGCTCGCTGCCCGCGCCGTACTGGGGGGCGAGCAGCGCGTCGCGGTAGTCGCTGTAGTTGATCATCAGGCGCTTGTAGTTGACGCTGAAGCTGCTCTTGCTGACCCACGGCGCCCACGACACGTGCGGGAACTGGTATTGCGCGCCGACACCGAGGGTCCAGTCATGGAAGGCGGCCAGTTCGCGGTCGCGCGCCTCGAAGTTCTGGTAGTCCGCGCGCGGGAACAGATCGCTGAAGAAGTCCGCGGCGTTCTGCTTGTAATAGCGCACGCTCGCATCGAAGGTGAGCTGACGCCAGGGCTGCGCGTACTCCAGCTGGAAGGTATTGCCCACGACCCCCCAGGTATCGCGGTAATAGCGGTACTGGCCGGTCACCGCCGCGCGCCACGACAGGTAGTGCTTGAGGCTAAGCGAGGCGGAGTTGCTGGTCCGGGTGCCCGGGTAGATCTGGTCGGCCAGGGTGTAGCCATTGCCCTGGCCGGGGGACAGGTAGCGGATCTTGCGGTAGGGGCTGGCGAGGTACCCCATGTCCGTCAGCAGCTCGTAGTTGAAGCTCGCGATCGTGTTGCGCGTGAGGATCTGGCTCAGGGACAGCGAGTAGCCGCGGTGATCCGCCTTCTCGTGGAAGGTCGGGTCATTGATGATTCGGCCGTCGGGGTTCTTGATGTCCCGGTAGATATCGTCCCAGCCGCGGCGGAAGCCCAGCGTGAGCGTCGTGAGGTCCCCGAACATGTCCTGACTGACCGAGACGAAGGCGGTATTGGCCTTGTAGTCCGGCTCGACGCTGTTGATGAAGCCGGCGCTATAGGTGGACTTGCCGTGCAGGTAGTCGACGCCGCCGCTCCACTGCTTGCGCGTCTCCTTGTATGGGCTCGCCGAGAGCTTCACGTCGATCGAGGCGCTGGAGATCATGTCCTCGTAATAGTTGGCCGTGAAGGACAGGCTGTCGCCAACCTTCTTGCGCACCAGCACCGAGGGGCCCACGACGCTGATGCCGCCGCCGTTGTAGCTGTGATACATGACGTCGGCCTCGTCCTCGGGCAACACCCCACCGAGCACCGGCACCGTGATCACGCAAAGGGCGAGCAACGTCCGCGCGAAGGAGCTCAGGCGCAGCCGGCGGAGCGCGCCCGGCGCCGCGCTCATCAGTTGCATCCGCAGCCGCCGCCGACCGCGCCGGTCGCCCCGCGGGCGTCCTCGCGGCTCTCCCATACGTGCTCGAAGTAGATGCTCGAGATCGGCTGGCGGTTGGCCGCCATGATCGGGTCGGCGAAGTGCTCACGCTCGTAGGGCTTCACCCAGGGGGTGAGCGGAACGCTGGGGAGCGATGCGCAGCCGCCCAGCATCATGAGCGTCGCGGCGAGGATCGCCGCCATCAACCTGCTCCTGCCGTCCATGCCGCGCCGCGCTGATCCCATGTGTCCTACTCGCGCACCAGCGCGCGGATGCTGTCCAGATACTCGTTCTCGTCGCCGGGCTTGTAGCCGTGGTGCAGCATGCGCACCTTGCCCGCGCGGTCGATGATGACCGTGCTCGGCATCCCGGTCACGTCATAGAGCTGACTCACCTTGCTGTCCTTGTCGAAGAGGATGGGGAAGCTCACCGGGGTCTGCTTCAGCCAGTCCACCGCGGCGTTGGAATCCGGTTCCACATTCACGCCCAGCATGGTGAAGCCAAGTTTGTTGTACTTCTTATATATGCCCTCGAGGAGGGGCATCTCCTGCCGGCACGGTCCGCACCAGCTGGCCCAGAAGTTGAGCATGACGACCTGGCCCTTGTACTGGCTCAGGCTCACGTTCTTGCCCGCCTGCGAGGCGAGGTTGAACGGGGGCGCCGGGGCGCCGATGGCGCCCGGGCCGGCCAGCGCGGGCACGGCGATCGCAAGGGCTGCGACTACGGCGACGATGTGATTCCTCATGGTGCGTGCCTCTGTCAAAAAAAGACGGTCGTCGTGATCCGCGCCTCGAGGTTGTTGGTGAGTTTGGTGGTGCCCAGCAGGTTCGAGTTGAACACCCGATCCTGCACGCTGATGTGCACCGCCAGCCAATCCGTCGGTACGACGCGATAGCCGGCGCCAAAATTCACCGTGAACTTCTTGTCCCCGGCGAACTCGGTGGCCCCGATTCCGCCCAGGAGGTAGAACGCGCTCGTCAGGGCGTGACCGCGACCGAGATAGGCCTCGCCAGGCAGGAAGTTGTAGCCGAGGGACAAATCGTAATACGTGAAGCGCCTCTCAGACTTGGTAAGCAGCTGCACCCCGCCATTCAGGGTTTCGAAGCTCGTCTTGCCGGCGGTCGAGCGGCCCCATTCACCCTGGAAAAAGAAGTCTTCCGTGACGTGGTAGGCGGCGACCAGGCCATAGGAGGGGTTCGTGCCGAAGTCCTCGATGGATATCACCCCATAGTCCAGCCCCACCTCGAGGTTGCGGCCGCGGACCCTGGGAACCTTGATCGTGCGGCGCGAGACTTCCGGATCCACCACCCGCGGCGGGGCGGCGTTCTCCTCGGCGATCGCCTGGGCCTCGGTGGGCTCGGCGGCGGTGTGGCTGTGGTGGAACCAGCCGCGCACCGTGGCGCAGCCGGGCAGCAGCGCCAGCGCCACCGTCAGAAGAAAAACGCGAAGCCCAGTTTCCATTCGTCCACTTCCTCGTTCTGGTTGCGCGTCGTGAATACGAAGTGCGTCTTGTATTCGCCGCGCAGGAAAAACCGTCGCGTCAGGTAATAGCGTACACCGAGCCCCGCGTACGCCGTGTCCTCCGTCCGGTCCGTAGTCTGCACCAGGGTGGCCTTGGGCTGGGTGCGCACCACTCCCAGTCCGAGCGTCACGAACGGTGACCAGCGCGCCTCGGGGGCGAAAACGTGAATCAGGCCGATCTGGGCGGTGACGCCGTTCGAATAGGTGCCCAGGTACTGCCCGAACGTGCCCTCGATACCCAGCTGCGAGTTGAAGTACGCCGCGACGTAGCCGGAGACCTCCGTCGCCCCGCCGTACCGGCCGGCGAACATGCCCATCTCGAAGTTGTGATTGGTGAAGCCGGCGCGGTCACCCAGCGGGAACACGAACCGCGTGCCATCCGCCAGCACCGCCTTCTGCATGTCCTTCTGCGCGGCCCAGCCCTCGACGCCCTGCTCGGTGCGCACCTTGAACCAGTCGGTGCGCCGGAACAGCACGTCCACGCTGGCATCGCGCGGCACCACGTGGAAGACCGGATAGCCGCGGCCGGGCCCGGTATGCAGTTCCAGGTACGGCTCGGTGACGAACAGCTGCAGGTACTCGCTCGCCGCGCCCACCCGCGGGGTGAACAGTGCCGCCAGTAACAGTAGGCTCGCGAGCGCAAGCTGGTGCGCGCTCCTGATCAATGCCGTCCTTCACTCAATTTACCGGTACCGCCGGATCAAAGGGGTTATTGAAGTACTGCGCGCCGACATCCAGCCACTCGGACACCAGGCGCAGCTCCGCCGGGGTCAGCCAGCCGGCATGGGTGCTCGCCGAGCCCGCCGCGAACCTGTTCATGAACTGCGCCGAGAGTCCGCCATTCGCGCTTCCTGCGTTGAGATACGGGCCGACCGATACCACCTGGGTAGCGGTCGGGTCGGTGGGCGTCGGCGCCATGATAACGATGTTGTGGGGGAACAGCAGCTGTCGGTACGAGGTGAGCTGCTTCGCATCATCCACCGAGGCGGAACTGGTGAGGTCCAGGTTGCCCGCGGGCATCGCGGCGGCCCCGGCCGCGTTCTTCGGGCTGTGGCAGCCGCCCTGCGTGCAGGTGTGGTCGGAGACCACCAGCAGGGTCACAGGATCGATGACCTGGCGCTTCAGGTCCCACAGCGGCTGCAGGTGCTGCGGATAGTTGATGACGATGCGGCAGCCGGCCGACCACGCCGTCACGCACGTCGCGCTGGTGGGGAAGGCGGTCATGAACTGCGTGGCGTCGTCATAGCGCAGGTTGATTGGCGCGCCGGGGGTGGCCAGCGCCGGATCGGTCCATACGTCCGTGTAGACCACGTTCACGCCTGGCACCATCTGCTTGCAGGGCGGGGAGTCGCTCGCGCAGCTCACGCGCATGCGCGCCTGGGCCATGGTCTCGCCCTGGTTGGGCAGGAACGCGCCGGTTCCCGAGGACAGGGTGTTCGGGAAAGCCACCCCGCCGCTGGCCGCGCCTGGCCAGGCCGAGTTGAACAGCCCCTTGCGGCCGTGGGAGACGGGCTGGGCCGGGGTCGCCGGCCGGTGGCAGCCGTTGCAGGTGAGGATCTCGCCCGGCTTCACCTGCAGCCACGCGCGCTGCTCGGTCGATAGGCGCCGCCCGTTCGCATCGAGGATGCTCATGCGGAAGGCGACGTTGGCCGGCACTTCCACGCGCACCGAGCCATCCGGCTCGATCGGCACGTAGCCGAGGATCTCGAGCATGTAATTCGTCGTGCCGAAGGCGGATCCGGACAGGTTCACGATCTTTTTGTCGGGCAGCGAAACCGCCTTCTCCAGGCGCAGGAAGCGCGCCGGGCGCGCGTTCGCCGCGGTCTTCGCCGGATCCGCGACGGTGGGGATGTTCGGGTTGGCCGTATCCACCCCGTCGATGTCGTAGACGCTGCGGATGTCCATGACGCCGACGCCGGCGTCGACCAGGTTCTGGTCGAGGTCAACGCCGGGGACCTTGTCGAGGATGATGTTCGGCAGCGTATACGGCTGCGCGACCGCCACGTCCGTGATCATGAGGCCCTCGACAGGCGTCATGATCGGCAGCAGGGTGTTCTGCGCCGGGTCGAACATCCACACGCTGTACAGCGGCGGGGCGACGGTCGGGTTCGCCACGTTGAGCGTGGTCGAGTTGCACGGCACGATCGGCGGGGGGGTCTGCGTCTTGTCGAGCAGGCGGCACTGCGTCCAGCTCACCAGGATCCGGTTAGTGCCGTCATGCAGCGGATACGCGGAGGTGTAGCGGCCACCGGCGGAGGGGCCCGGGATCGTCGTCACATCGTTGGTGGTCGCCGCGCTCTGGGCGGGGCCGGCGCCGCCGGCGTTGGTGAGCAGCGGCTGCGTGTTCTCCACGTACTTCGCGCCGTCGATGATGATGAGCGCGCCGCCGTCGTCGACGCCGGTGTACTGGCGGGCGAGGGTGAGGATGCGCCCGTCCTGCATCTGCCTGGGATGCACGAATTCCACGGCCGTGCCGTTCGTGCCGGTGTTGTGGCTGTTCGCCCCGTAATAGAGCTGGAGGTCCGTGCCGTCCGGGTTGGCCGTGTACAGGCTCATCGCGTCCTTGCCGAGCGCGTTGTCCCAGCGGCTCCACAGCACGCGGCCGCTTGCGAGCACGGTCGCATCGCGATCGTGGCTCTGGTTGAAGGAGATCTGGTGCAGTCCGGTGCCGTTGGCGTTGATGACGTGCAGCACGAACGCGGGTTCCTTGCGCGCCTCATCCTGCGCGGAGAACTGCGGCTTGCCCTCATCAAGAAGAATGCCCTGCGACTGGGTCTGCCGTGTCGAGGTGAACACGATGCGCCCGTCGGGCAGGAAGTGCGGCGAGACGTCGTTGACCGTCGGCGGGTCCGGGTCGTTGGCCGGGTTGATGACCGCGTGCAGGTCGTTGGTGGCGATGATGTACGCGTAGATGCGCCATGAGGGCGGCTTCTTGACGTCCTGCTTAACGGCGAGCGGTCCACGCATCGCGAACACGACGGCCTTGCCATCAGGAGAGGTATCGACGTCCTTGACGTCCCAGGTCCCGGTGCCCGTGATGCGCGTGGTGATGTTGGTTTCCGCCGCGCTCGGTGAGGCGCTGGCGCGCATGTACAGGTCGGCGGTCGGGGTGCCCTGCAAGGCGTCGTTCTGGATGCGCAGGTCGTCCTGCGTCAAGGTGCCGTCGGCCGCGAGCGGCACCTGGCGCTTCACGTAGAAGATCGGGTAGTCGACGGTCGCCGGATCCTTGGCTTGGCCGCCGCCCCCCAGGCCAACGGTGCCACCGCCGCTGCACGCCTCGAGCGCGAGCGCGCACGCGCACGCGGCGATCAGTCCCGCCACACCAGTCGAACGGGCGCTGTGCGCCCACTGTTTCAAAATCTGCCAGCCGCACTGCGCGTGCATTTGCGTCTCCGTCATCACGCGGATGCTTTCTCGCGTGTGAATGTAACGTAATTCAGGACTAATTCGATGACTAATCGCCATACCGCCGACTCCATCACGCCGCGGCGGAGCGCCACGCGGTTCTCATTGCCTCCGTGGGCGCAAAGCCGATCGCACTACTAGGTAGACGTTTCGACACGACCCACGCCGTGACCGACTACGCAGTTTGCCGCGCTTTGAGCAGCGCGGGACAACAACCATCAAACTGTCGGTCAACGGCGACGTCACTTGATTGAGACATTCGGGGCGGGATTTTTTTGACCCTATAGTCCGGTCCGCGTACCGGGCGAGTTTTGGGAGTTGATGAGCCCATGAATGTTAGAAACAAGTTGGCACAGGTCGGTTCAGGCCGCGCACGCGGCGCGTTGGTGGCAGCCTCCGTGCTGCTGGTGATGCAGCTGGCCGCGGCCGCGCACGCCGGACCCAACGAGCAGGCGAAGCGCATCTACGAGCGCATCGCCGGCGAGCCGCCGACCCAGGCGGAGCTCAGCGCGATGGTCGGCGCCATCACCGCCGCGTGCGGCGGTGGCGGCTGCGCCGCGGGCAGCCCGGGCCTGGTTAGCGCCGCGCAGACCGCGGTCGCCGCCCCCGGGTTCTACAACGTCACCCTGAAGAACATGGTCATCCCCTGGACCAACCGGGACCAGACCGTGTTCGCGCCGCTCAATGACTACGCGGCGACCGTCATCGGCATGGTGCGCGATGATGTGGATTTCCACACCGCGCTCTCGGCTGACATTCTCTACACGGTGACCGGGCCGGGCGCGCCCGCGGGCCTGCCGGCGCCCTCGAACATGAACAACAACCACTACGCCACGGCCGAGAGCAATGGCGTCGACCTGCAGAAGTATCTGGTGAGGACCACGCAGTCGGCCACCTACGGGACGCCCGCGGCGGCCACCGCCGGGCTGATCACGACGCGCGGCGCCGCTTCCGCCTTCTTCATCAACGGCACCAACCGGGCGATGTTCCGTTTCACCATGATCAACCACCTCTGCAACGACATGCAGACGGTGATGGACACGACGCGTCCGTCGGATCGCATTCGCCAGGACGTGGCGCGCTCGCCCGGCGGCGACAGTCGCATATTCGTCAACCAGTGCGTGGGTTGCCACAGTGGCATGGACCCGATGGCCCAGGCCTTCGCGTACTACAACTACGACGCCACCGCGGGCCAGATGGTCTACACCGCCGGCCAGGTCCAGCCGAAGTACTTCATCAACGCCACCAACTTCCCGTTTGGTTTCGTCACCCCTGACAACAGCTGGTCGAACCGCTGGCGCGCCGGGTCCAACGCCTTGGCGCTCGGATTCGACGCCACGCTGCCGGGCAGCGGCACGGGCGCCGCCTCGCTTGGCATGGAGCTCGCCTCCAGTGACGCCTTCGCGCAATGCCAGGTGACCAAGGTTTTCACCGCCGTGTGCTTCCGCGCGCCCACCAGCGCCGCCGACATGGCGACCGTCACCACGCTCAAGACGAGCTTCAAGGCCGGTGGCTACAAGCTCAAATCCGTGTTCCAGCAGTCCGCTGCCGCCTGTGCGGGCAGTTAAGGGAGCGCCGTAATGAACAGCACAGAACAGGGCTTCCTTATGCGTGTAACTCACCTATTCGCCCGCGGCGCCGCCGTCGCGCTGCTCGCCACGCTCGCCGCCTGCAGTGGCGGTGGCGCGGCGACCACCGTCAACCAGCAGGCCACGCCCCCGACCGACACGGCGCAGGCCTACACAGGCCCGCCGCCGGCGAACGCGGACGTGCAGGCCTTCAAGATCAACCTGTGGCAGAACATCCGCGCCTCCAATCGCTGCGGTGCCTGTCACCATGAGGGGGGCCAGTCCCCGCAATTCGCCCGCTCGGACGATGTGAACCTCGCCTATCAGGCGGCGCTGCCGCTGGTGAACCTCACGCGGCCTGACCAGTCGCTGATGGTCCTGAAGGTGGGCGGGGGCCACAATTGCTGGGTCGCCGATCCTTCAGCCTGCGCCTCGACCCTGCTGGTGTGGATCCAGGCCTGGATCGGTGCCGGTTCCGCCTCAAGCACGAGCATCCAGCTCACCGCGCCGGTCGACCAGGCCGCCGGCGGTGGCAAACAGTATCCGGCCGATCCCACGGCCTTTGAGAGCACGGTCTACCCGCTGCTGAAGCAGTACTGCGTGGGCTGCCATACCTCGAGCTCCGCCAGCGCGCAGCAGCCGTACTTCGCCAGCGCCAACCCCGCCGAGGCGTATGCGGCCGCGCAGTCGAAGATGAACCTGTCGCAGCCCAACCAGTCGCGCTTTTACGAGCGCCTGGCTACCGAGTTCCACCACTGCTGGCCCACCAGCGGCAGCGGCGGTGCCCCGGATTGCCCAGGGAGCGCCGCGGCGATGCTCGCCGCGATCACAGCCTTCGCCAACGGCATACCGGTGACCCCGATCGACCCGAGTCTGGTCATCTCCCGGGCGCTCACCCTGCAGCAGGGCACGATCGCCGAGGGCGGCAACCGCTACGAGGCCAACCTCGTCGCCAAGTACATGTTCCAGACGGGCCAGGGCAGCACCGCATACGACACCAGTGGCGTGACACCGGCGGCGGATCTCGCGCTTTCGGGCAACGTCACCTGGGCCGGCGGCTGGGGCATCACCCTGGCCGCGGGCGGCAAGGCGCAAGCCCCGACCAGCGCCAGCGCCAAGATCGCCACCATGCTCCAGGCCTCAGGCGAGTACTCGATCGAGGCGTGGGTCGCCCCGGCGAATGTCACGCAGGCCAACGCCTACATCGTCAGCTACTCCGGCAGCAACACCACGCGTGATGCGACGCTCGGCCAGGATGTCACGCAGTACGAGGGCTTCGCGCGCAGCAGCGTGACCGACACCAACGGCAACCCGCCGCTGATCACCGCGACCAACGGCGGCGCGGCGGGCGAATAGGTGAGTTACACGCATAAGGAAGCCCTGTTCTGTGCTGTTCATTACGGCGCTCCCTTAACTGCCCGCACAGGCGGCAGCGGAC
>JANYBG010000031.1 GCA_025360865.1 Pseudomonadota bacterium
GGGCGCCGCGCGCGGCGCCAGGCCCGCCGCGCGCGGGAACTTCACCGGGGTGATCGTGCAGATCGCTCTGATCGACATCGTCTTCTCTCTCGATTCGGTGTTCACCGCGGTGGGCCTGGTGAAAAACGTCGTCGTCATGGCCGCGGCGATCGTGGTGGCGATCCTGGTCATGATGGTCGTGTCGCGCTCGATCGGCGCCTTTATCGCCCGCCACCCCACCATTAAGATGCTGGCGCTGGCGTTTCTCATGCTGATCGGCTTCGCGCTTCTCGCGGAAGGCGTGCACTTGGAGATCCCGAAGGGCTACCTGTATTTCGCGATGGCCTTCGCGGTCGGCGTGGAACTGATCAACGTGAGATTGCGGAAGCGCCTCGACCGCCGTCCCTAGGCCGCGCTCGCGGACGCGCCCGCGCGGTGCAGGCGGCTGTTGCGATAGCCGTAGAAGGCGTACACCGCGATCCCGATCACCGTCCAGATCGCGAGGCGCCACCAAGTGGCAGCGCCGAGCGACAGCATCATCAGCCCGCACACCGCCGCGCCGGCCACACAGGTAAACCCCGGCACGGGCGTGCGGAACGGGCGCGGCAGGTCCGGCCGCGTCCTGCGCAGCACCAGCACGCCGAGGCAGACGGTCACGAAGGCGGCGAGCGTGCCGATCGAGACCAGATGGCCCAGCACACCGACGGGGAACAGGCCGCCGATGATGGCCGCGGTCGCTCCCGTCACGACGGTGCCGGTGGATGGGGTACGAAATCTCGGGTGAACCTTGCCGAAGAATTTCGGCAGCAAGCCATCGCGCGCCATCGCGAAGAAGATGCGCGCCTGCGCGATGGTCATCACCAACATAACGGAGGTCATGCCGGCCACGGCGCCGAGCTTCACCCAGAAGCCCAGCCAGTGCAGGCCGGAGTATTTATCCAGCGCGAGCGCCACCGGAGCGGCGACGTTGAGTTCCTTGTAGCTCACCATTCCGGTGAGCACCAGCGCGACAGCCACGTACAGGATCGTGCAGACCACAAGGCTCGCGAGGATGCCGACAGGCATATCCCGCTGCGGGTTCTTGGCCTCCTGGGCGGCCGTCGAGATGGCATCGAAGCCGATGTAGGCGAAGAAGATCACCCCCGAGGCCGCGAGTACGCCGCTCCATCCGTAGGCGCCGAAGTGACCCTCGTTGGGCGGCACGAACGGGTGCCAGTTGGCCGTATTGATGAAGCTGATCCCGAACATGATGAACAGGATGATGACAGTCACCTTGATGGTGACGATCACCGAATTGAAGGCCGCTGACTGCTTGATGCCGACGTAGCAGATGGTGGCGATAGCCGCGACGATGAGTATGGCCGGCACATTGATGATCGCTCCGGTACGCATCATGTGCCCGGTGATCTTGTCCTGGTCGAACGGCGCGTGCGAGAGGGCGGGCGGGATATGGATGTTAAGCTGTTCCAGCAAGCTCACCGCGTAGCCTGACCAGCCAACCGAGACGGTCGCGACCGCGAACAGGTACTCCAGAATCAGGTTCCAGCCGATGAACCAGGCGACGCCCTCCCCGAGAGTCGCGTACGAGTAAGAGTAGGCGCTGCCCGATACCGGGATCATCGCGGCGAATTCCGCGTAACACAGACCGGCGAAGAGGCAGCCGATGCCGGCGAAGATGAATGACAGCGCCAGCGCGGGCCCGGCGTTCTGGGCGGCGGCGACGCCGGTGAGCACGAAGATGCCGGTGCCGATGACTCCGCCGACGCCGAGCAGCGTCAGTTGCGTGGCGGTGAGCGCCCGCCGCAGTTCGTTGCCGGAGGCCTCCTGCGCTTGCAGCTCATCGATGGACTTGGTGGCGAGTAATTGTGAGCCCATGAAACCCCCGGGAATTTCGCTGGGACTCTACACAAGCACTTCAGTGAAAGCGAGCCAGCGGCCCGCGGAGAGCCGCGTCCGCGCGCGGGCGCTATGGCGCGCGCAGCTCCGGAGGAATGTGTGGACCGATCAGTTCCACGAGGGCGGCGTAGACCTTTGGGCTGCCCGCGATGATGTGACCTTCCTGCCGGTACTCGCCTCCGCTCAGGTTGCCGATGAGCCCGCCAGCCTCCTGGATGAGGAGCGTCCCGGCCGCGGTGTCCCATGGCGACAGACCGATTTCCCAAAATCCGTCCACCCGCCCCGCGGCGACATAAGCGAGGTCGAGCGCCGCGGAGCCAGGGCGGCGTACGCCGGCCGCCTGCTCGGCCACTCCACGCAACATCGCCATGTAGGCATCGAGGTGGCGAATATTGTCCTTGAAGGGGAAGCCAGTGGAGATGAGACTGCCTTCCAGTCCGCGCGCCTTGCTGACGCGCATCCGCCGGTTCTCCAGGTGCGCGCCGCTGCCGCGGGTGGCGCTGAAGATCTCCCCGCGCATTGGGTCGTAGACCACCGCGTGCTCCAGCCGTCCCTTGATTTGGCAGGCGATGGAGACCGCGAAAACGGGGAAGCCATGCAGGAAATTGGTGGTGCCATCGAGCGGATCGATGATCCAGACGGTGTCGCTGTCACCAGTCGCGCCGCTTTCCTCGGCGAGGAAGGCATGGCTTGGGTAGTGGCGTTTGATAAGGCCGATGATCTCGGCTTCCGCGGCCTGGTCGACCTCGGTGACGAAGTCGTTGCGCCCCTTGGCGGTGACCTTGAGGGACTCCACGCGGTTCAGGCTGCGGATGATGACTTCGCCGGCGCTACGGGCCGCGCGCACGGCGATGTTGAGAAGCGGCTGCACGGTAACTAAGCTCGCGTAATTCAAATGGCCGGCGGTTACCCGCGTCTGGCCGGAAAATTCAAGCCCTAGCGTAACAGATGGACTCACCCGACATTCGCATCGTGCTGGTCGCCGCCTCGCACCCGGGCAACATCGGGGCGGTGGCGCGCGCCATGAAAAACATGGGACTAACCCAGCTTGTGCTGGTCAGGCCCCGCCAGTTTCCGGATCCGGAGGCGACGGCGCGCGCCTCAGGGGCCGTCGATGTGCTCAGCGGCGCTCGTGTCGCGGCGAGCCTGGCGGAGGCGCTCCGGGGATGCGGCTTCATCACCGCGACCACCTCGCGCGATCGCGACCAGTACTTTCGCGTCGTCGACGTGCGTGAGGCGGCTGCGCGCATCGTCACCGAGGCGCGACGCTCCCCGGCCGCGGTGGTGTTCGGGGCAGAGCGCACCGGACTGACCAATGAGGAGTTGGAGACCGCGCATGCGCTGATTCGAATTCCGGCCAGTGAGGTCTACCCCTCGCTGAATCTCGCCATGGCGGTGCAACTGGTCGCGTACGAGATCTTCCGGGCCCATGGCGTGACGCCACCGCCGGCCGTGCCGGGTGCCGCCCCGCTGGCTTCCGCGGAGGCGATGGATCGGCTCTACGTGCATTTAAGCACGGTGCTCAAAGAGGTGGACTTCCGCGATCGCACGCAAAAAGGCACGCACCTGATGTCACGCATCCGACGCTTTCTGCAGCGCGCGGAGCTGGACGAGAACGAGGTCAACATCCTGCGCGGCATCCTCACCGCGGTGCAGAACCAGCGTCGCGCGGCGGGCCCAAAGCCGTGAGCGGTGTCGCGGCGGTCTATCTTGACTACGCCGCCACCACGCCGGTGGACCCAGCGGTAGCTGAGGCCATGCGAGGGTGCCTGACGCTTGAGGGGGATTTCGGCAACTCCGGCTCGACCCACGCCCCGGGCGCCGCCGCCGCCGCGCGCATCGCGCGGGCGCGCACTCAGGTTGCGACTCTTATCGGGGCCGCCGATGAGGAGATCGTGTTCACCTCCGGGGCGACCGAGTCGAATAACCTCGCGCTGTTGGGTATCGCGCATGCCAACGCGGATCGCGGTCGCCACATCGTCACGATGCGCACTGAGCACAAGGCCATGCTCGATCCGTGCCGCCACCTCGAGAAATCAGGCTTCACGGTCACCTACCTCACCCCCGCGCGCAGCGGCCTGATCGAGCCGGCCGCGGTGGCCGGGGCGTTGCGCCCCGACACGCTGCTGGTATCGGTGATGTACGCGAACAACGAGACCGGCGTGCTGCAGGACATCGGGGCCATCGGCGCGCTGTGCCGCGAGCGGGATGTCACTTTCCACTCAGACTGCGCCCAGGCCGCGGGCAAGGTGCCACTGGACGTGCGCTCGTTGCCGGTGGACCTGCTCTCGTTCACCGCGCACAAGCTGTACGGCCCGAAGGGAATCGGCGCGCTGTACGTGGCGCGTCGCGCGCAACCGCTGCTGCGAGCGGTGAGCTTCGGCGGGGGCCAGGAGCGCGGGCTGCGTCCTGGCACGCTGCCCACGCACCAGATCGTGGGTTTCGGGGTCGCCTGCGAACTCGCCCAGGTCGCGCTGCACACGGAGAGCGCGCGGCTTGCCGGGCTGCGCGAGCGCTTGTGGGAGGGGCTTGCGTCCCTGGGTGAGGTGTACCTAAACGGGGCTGGCGCGGCGCGCGTACCGGGGATACTCAACCTGTCATTCGGCGGGGTGGAGGGGGAGAGCCTGATCGCCGGGGTGGCGGGCCTCGCGGTGTCCACCGGCGCGGCCTGTAATTCCGAGACCCGTGAACCCTCGTACGTGCTGCGCGCTCTGGGGCGCGACAGCCGCCTGGCTGAAAGCTCGCTGCGTTTCAGCCTCGGTCGCTTCACGACCGCCCCCGATATCGATTACGCGGTCACGACCGTGCGCCAGGAGGTCGTGCGGCTGCGCGCCCTGTCGCCGGCGGCGTCGGTTTCGCGCGGGGGGGCGATTGATCCTGAAGCGTGGGTCGCCGCCCAGAAGGGCAGTGGGCGGGTGGTCACTGGCGAGGCGGGCGGCGCCGACTTGGGGACCTGGGTCAGGTTCCAGCTGCTGGTGGATGGGTTACGGGTGAAAGACGCCCGTTTTCAAGCGCTTGGGTGCCCCCATACCCTGGATGCGGCCGCGTGGCTGTGCGAGCAGTTGCCCGGCCGGACCCGTGAGAGGCTGATTCCCGGTGTGCCGGCGGTGTGGGCGGCCTCCCGCTCGGTCCCCGCCGAGAAACTAGGGCGACTGCTGATTGTCGAAGATGCGTTGCTGGCATGCCTCGCGCGCTGGGCCTGAGGCGCTACAATACGAGCACTGATGGCCATATCCCTGACCGACTCCGCCGCTGAGCGGGTCAAGAGCTTCCTCCTGACCCGCGGGCACGGCATTGGCCTGCGCCTTGGAGTGCGTAAGACCGGCTGCTCAGGCTTCGCCTATGTCATCAACTACGCCGACGGCCCGGAAGCGGGCGATGCGATCTTCGAGGATCGCGGCGTGCAGGTGTTCGTGGATGCCGCGAGCCTGGGGCTGCTTGATGGCACCATCGTGGATTTCGTGAAGCAGGGGCTGAATGAGGCCTTCCGCTTCCGCAACCCGAACGTCAAGGGTGAATGCGGCTGCGGAGAGAGCTTCTCAATCTGAGTCGCCGCCGCGCGCGGACCTCGTGCGCCCCTCTTGCAAAAAAGCCTTACCAAACGGGCACTTCCGGCCCGTTTCGAATTGCCGGCGGGACCTCTGCCGGCGTACACTTCGCGGCTGGCTCCCGGCCGCGACACCGTTACCCGGGCGATCTCCCCTCCAAGTTTTTTGAAAGGCTTACCCGCATGGCGCTTGAGCGCACTTTGTCCATCGTCAAGCCCGACGGCGTGAGAGGCAATCTCATCGGCGAGGTTTACCGCCGGTTCGAGACGGCTGGCTTGTCGATCATCGCCGCGCGTATGCGCCGCCTGTCGCCGCTGGAGGCGGAGGGCTTTTACGCGGTGCACCGCGAGCGCCCGTTCTTCAAGGACCTGGTCAGCTACATGACCTCCGGTCCCGTGATCGTGCAGGTGCTCGAAGGCGACAACGCGATCGCGCGGCACCGCGAGATCATGGGCGCGACGGATCCGAAGAAGGCCGCCCCGGGGACCATTCGCGCCGATCTCGCCAAGAGCATCGAGCAGAACGTCGTCCACGGATCCGATGGCGCGGAAACGGCCGTCCAGGAAATCGCCTACTTCTTCAGCGCCACAGAGCTGCACCCGCGCGGCTGAAAGCGCGCAGGAACGCACGATGAGCGCGACTCCACAACGTACCAACCTGCTCGGCCTGCCGCGCGCGGGACTTGAGGCGTTCGTTGAGCGGCTGGGCAGCAAGCCCTTCCGGGCCAAGCAGTTGATGGCCTGGATCTACAAGCGCGGCGTCGGCTCTTTCGATGAGATGACTGATCTGGCCAAGGACTTCCGGGCGAAGCTGGGCGAACTCGCCGAGATTCGCGCCCCGGAGATCGTCTCGGTGCACCGTTCGACCGACGGCACCGTGAAGTGGCTGCTCAGGGCTGACGCCTCCCAGGCCTTCGAGATGGTGTACATCCCGGAGACCGACCGCGGCACGCTGTGCATCTCATCGCAGGTGGGATGCGTGCTCGATTGCTCGTTCTGCTCGACCGGGCAGCAGGGCTTCAACCGCAACCTCACCGCCGCGGAGATCGTCGGCCAGGTATGGCTCGCGGCACGCGAACTGGAGCGCGACGCCCAGGCGCGCGCACCAGTCGGGCCCCGCGATGACGAGGCGAAGAGCTTGCGCGAGGGGCGCATCATCACTAACGTCGTGCTCATGGGCATGGGCGAACCGCTTGCCAATTTCCGCAACGTCGTGCCCGCGCTGAGCGTCTTCCTGGACGACTTCGGCTTCGACCTCTCACGGCGCCGGGTGACGCTGTCGACCTCGGGCCTCGTGCCGCAGATCTACAAGCTCGCCGAGGCGACCAACGTGGCGTTGGCGGTGTCGCTGCACGCGCCCGACGACGAGCTGCGCAATGAGCTCGTGCCCATCAACCGCAAGCACCCGATCGCCGAACTGCTGCAGGCCTGCTGGCATTACCTTGATGAGCAGAACGGGCGCAGCGTGACCTTCGAGTACGTGATGCTCGAGGGCGTCAACGACTCGCCCGCGCAGGCGCGGGCACTCGCGCGGCTGCTCAAGGGTCACCCCGCGAAGGTGAATCTCATCCCATTCAATCCCTTCCCGGGTACGCGGTACCGCCGCTCGCCGACAGCCATCATCCAGCGCTTTCGCGACGAGCTGCTGCAGCGCGGTGTACTGGCGACCATACGGCGCACGCGTGGTGACGACATCGACGCGGCCTGCGGGCAACTCGCCGGGCGCGTCATTGATCGGGTAACCGTGCGATTGGGTAACAAGGTCATCGGCGTGGCGGTTCAAGCATGAAACAACTGAAGAACTTCGTCGCGCCGGCAATGCGGGCGTTCGCCGCGATGGCGATTCTCGCCGCCATGCTCACCGCCTGCGACGGCGGGGGTGGCAACCAGAGCCGAATCAAGACCCAGGACGCGGCCGTCTACAACACCCAGCTTGGCAGCACCTACATGCACCAGGGCGAGCTGGCTGTCGCCAAGGACAAGCTGGATCGCGCGGTGAAGCAAAATCCGGACTACGCCCCGGCGCACAGCGCGCGCGCGAGTCTCTACGACCGTCTGGGCAAGCCCGACGTGGCTGACAGCGAATTCCGCACGGCCTTGCATCTGGCGCCGCATGACCCGGAGATGATCAACAACTACGCCGTTTACCTTTGCCAGAACGGCCGCACGGACGAGGGCGTCAAGAGATTCCTGGAGGCGGCCGGCAACCCGCTGTACCGGACACCCGAGGCCGCCTACACCAACGCTGGCGTGTGCCTGAGCGCGGCCAAGCGCGACGAGGAGGCGCGGGCACAATTCGTTAAGGCGCTGCAGACGCGCCCGGACAACGCGGAGGCGGCCTACCAGCTGGCGAACCTCCAGTTCCGGCATAAGGAATACCCGCAGGCGCGCGCGCTGATCGATGCCTTCCTCGCCAACTTCCCGCAGACCGCGGACCTTCTGCTGCTCGGCGTTCGCGTCGCGCGCGCGCAAGGCGACCCGATCGCCGGCCAGAGGTTCGCGCGCAAGCTGCAGACAGACTTCGCCGGATCCGAACAGACGCGTGCCCTGTCCGCGGTCGATCACCCTCCCGGCTAAGCACCATGGCCAAGGAAGAGGGCAGCGCGGACATCGGCGCGCGATTGCGCGCCGCGCGCGAACGCAAGGGTTTGACGGTCCTGCAGTCGGCTGAGAAGCTGCACATGGACGCGCGCTTGCTCGAGGCGCTCGAAGCCAGTGACTTCGCCTCACTGGGTGCTGACGTCTATGTGCGTGGCCACCTGAGGCGCTACGCGGATCTGGTCGGTGAGTCCGGCGCGGAGCTACAGACGCTGTATTCCGGGGTGACTCCGGCGAGTACGCCGGATCTGACGCGTATACCCCGGGCGGATCACAACCCGGAGGCCTCGCCCCTGCTGCTGCCGGCCCTGATCACCGTCGTCGCTCTCGCACTCGCCGGGGTCGTCTGGTGGCTGGGGAGCCTGCCGCGTGCCAAGGCGCATCCGGTGGCGGCCACGACGCAGCCGGCAAACTCCGTCACGGTCGCGGGAATAAGCCCTGAACCTGCGCACTCCGCGCTCGTGCCCGACCTGAAGGATACCGGGGTCGGCGCCGATTCGGCGGGGAGCACCGCGGGCGCGCCCGCGCCAGTCATCGCCACCACCCCGGCGCCCACGACCGCCGCGCCGGACGGACAGGTGCACCTCGCGTTCAAGGTGGCCGAACCCAGCTGGATCAAAGTTTGGGACGCCAGTGACAAGGCGCTGATCGACACGATGATGGCGAGTGGCAGCTCGCGCGTGGTCGACGGCGCGGCCCCGCTGCGAGTCGTGGTCGGCAACGCGCACGCGGTGGGCCTGGCGGTGAACGGCCAGCTGGTGAATCTGGATAGTCTCGTGCGGCGGCGCGGTGATGCGCGCTTCACGGTGGATGCGGCGGGCCAGCTCTCGGCGACCCCACAGCCAGCGCGCGGCCAGTGACGTGAGCGAGCAGCTGCAGGCCATCCGTGGGATGAACGACGTGCTGCCGTCCGAGATCGGCGCATGGCAGCATTTCGAGTCGTGCACGCGCGAGCTCCTGGCCAGCTATGGCTACGAGGAGATCCGCGTGCCCGTGGTCGAACGCACGGAGCTGTTCAAGCGCGCGATCGGTGAGCACACCGACGTCGTTGGCAAGGAGATGTACACCTTCACCGACCGTGGGGGCGACAGCCTCACGCTCCGGCCGGAGGCGACCGCGGGCATCGTGCGCGCGCTGATCTCCAACGGGATGCTTCGCGGGGCGCGCCACAAGCTGTGGTGCCTCGGCCCCATGTTCCGCCACGAAACCCCGCAGGCTGGACGTTACCGGCAGTTCTGGCAGGTCGACGTGGAGGCGGTGGGCTGCGCCGGCCCGGATGTCGATGCGGAACTGATCGCCCTCGGTGCGCGCCTGTGGCAGCGCCTGGGTATCACGGGGCTCAAGCTCGAGATCAATTCCCTGGGCACGCCCGACAGCCGGCGCGCCTACCGGGCTCACCTGAGCGACTATCTGCGCGGCCACGAGTCCCGCCTCGATGCCGACAGTCAGCGACGGCTGGGCACGAACCCGTTGCGCATCCTCGACAGCAAGAATCCCGAGATGCAGGAACTGATCCGCGGGGCACCGGAGCTCACGGAGCACCTGGACGTGGAGTCGCGTGACCACTTTCAGACCCTGTGCGCGATGCTGCGCGAGGTGGGTGTGAGCTTCCAGATCAACCCGCGGCTGGTGCGCGGACTCGACTACTACAACCGCACGGTCTTCGAGTGGATTACGCAGTCCACCGGCGCGCAGAATGCCGTATGCTCCGGCGGCCGCTACGATGGGCTGATTTCGCAACTCGGTGGCGATGGGACTCCCGCGATCGGTTTCGCGATGGGTGTCGAGCGCCTGGTGACCCTGCTGACGGCCGCGGGCAAGGCCCCGCCGCCACCCCGCCCGGACGTGTTCGTGGTCGTAAGTGGCGAGCAGTCCGCCGCCAAGGCCCTGAAGCTGATCGAGGGCCTGCGCACCCAGCGGCCGCGCCTGCGGATCGAGCTCAGCTTCGGTGGCGGCAACTTCAAGGCTCAGTTTCGCCGGGCCGACAAGAGCGGAGCACCGCTGGCGCTGATCGTCGGCGAGGACGAACTCGCCCGGGGCGTGGTCGCCATGAAACCTTTACGCGAGCAGTCGGGTCAGACCGAGTGCCCGGTCGGGGATCTCGCCCCGGCCGTGGATGCGGCGCTGGCGCTGCTCGCCCACCCGGGCGGCGCGCCCGCGGGATGATGTTGGGGAGGATTCTGTGGAAGATTATCTGTCCGAAAAAGAACGCTGGGAGTGGGTGCGCGCACAGGTGCGCGAGAACGCCCCGGCCGTGATCCTGGCCGCGGTGGTGGTGCTGGGGTCGCTGGCCGGCTGGCGCTGGTGGCAGGAGCGCCAGGACTCCGCCCGCGTCGCCGCCGGCGGCCGCTACATGAAGATGGTCGAGGCCCTGGACCACGGCGACCACGCCCAGGCGATGGTGCTGCTGGGCGAACTGGAGCGCGAGAGCGCCGGTTCCTCATACACCGACCAGGCCAAGATGCTCGCCGCGCGCGTGTACATGGAAGCGGGTGAGCTCGACAAGGCCGCGAACGAGCTGAGCACGGTCGCCGCCCAATCCAACGACCACAACCTGGCGGACGTCGCGCGGCTGCGCCTCGCGCGGGTGCAGGTCGCACAGGGCAAGGCGGACGCGGCTCTGGCGACCCTCGGCCCCAACGACGCCACCGCCTTCGCCGGCCGCTCCCACGAAGTGCGCGGCGACGCCTACTTCGCCAAGGGTAGCCAGGTCGAGGCGCTCACCGAGTACCGCGCGGCCAAGGCCGCCAGTCCCGGCATGTCCAACCCGCTGCTCGATCTGAAGATCGCCGACCTGTCCGGCGACACCGCGCCCGCGGCCAGCGCGGCGCCGGCGGCGCTCGCCAAGTGAAGTCCATGCGCTACCTGCGACGCTCGATCCTGCTGCTCACCATCCTCCTGGCCGCTGCCTGCTCCAAGGACAAGGTCATCGATGAGCCCGCGAAGCTCACCGTGTTCACCCCCGCGCTCCACGTGCAGCGCCTGTGGGGCGCCTCAGTGGACGACAAGAAGGCGGCCCACCTGCGCCTTGGGCTGGGTATCGCGATCGCCGACGGCCGCCTGTACGCGGCCGGGCACAAGGGCGAGGTCACCGCGTTCGACGCGCGGACCGGCAAGGTGCTGTGGCGCAAGAACCTGAAAGCGCTGCTCTCCGGGGGCACCGCCGCCTCCGGCGACCTCGTGCTGATTGGCTCGAGCAATGGCTACCTGTTCGCGCTCGGCGCCGCCGACGGCCAGGTCCGCTGGAACGCGCGCCTGAACGGCGAAGTGCTTTCGCCAGCGGCGATCTCGGAGAAACTGATCGCGGTGCGCACCGGTGACGGCAAGTTGCGGGCGCTGTCTCCCGCGGACGGGCACGAGCTGTGGCAGCAGGATCAACAGCCACCGCGGCTGTCGCTGCGCGGTACCGCGACGCCGGTCATCTCCGGGGATAGCGTGCTGTGCGGCTTCGACAATGGCAAGGTCATGGCCATGAACGCCAGTGACGGTTCGGTGCAGTGGGAGGTCACGGTGACCCCGCCGCACGGACGCACTGAACTTCAACGCCTGTCCGATATCGACTCGGCCGTCATCGTCTCCGGACAGGACGTCTACGCGGTGGGCTTCCAGGGCAAGGTCGCCATGCTGGCGCTCGACACAGGCCAGGTCTGGTGGTCACACGAGGCCTCAAGCGCGCGCGGCATGAGTATCGACGCGGACACGCTGTACGTCTCCACCTCCGACGGCGAGGTCCTCGCGCTGCGTGCGCGCACCGGGGCTGAACTGTGGCGGCAGAACGCGCTGCTCTACCGGCGCCTGTCGGCCGCCGCTGCGATGGAAGAGGCCGTGGTGCTGGCGGATTTCGAGGGTTACGTGCACTGGCTCGACAAGTCTAGCGGGGCGATCATCGCCCGCGTGCGCGGCGGCAAGACGCGGGTGAGCAACGCGCCGGTCATCTTCGGCGACATGGTCGCGATCATCGACGACCGCGGCCAGATCAACGTCTATCGCGTTACCCGGTTGGCCGCGGCCGGCAAGAAGGCGCAGGCCACGGGGACCGCGCCGGAGTCGGACCCCGCGCCAGCGCAGGCTCACTGAACGGAGTCGCGCGAGCCGTTCGCGCCCCATTCATGCTGCCTGTCATCGCACTGGTCGGACGGCCGAACGTCGGCAAGTCGACGCTCTTCAACGTCCTCACCGGCACGCGTGACGCGATCGTCGCCGACGTGCCTGGCCTGACGCGCGATCGCCAGTACGGCTTTGGCCGCGTGGGCCCTGTTCCATACGTCGTCATCGACACCGGCGGACTGGTCGAGAACCCGGTGGGCATCGAGGCGCAGATGCGCGCGCAGACCGAGCGCGCGGTCGCGGAAGCGGATAGGTTGGTATTCATAGCCGATGCGCGCGCCGGACTCTCGCCGCAGGACCACTTCGTCACCCGCGAGCTGCGTCGCTCAGGCAAGCCGGTGACGCTCGTGCTCAACAAGGCCGAGGGACTGGACTCCGACGTCGTCGCCGCCGACTTCCACTCGTTGGGCTTCGGTGAACCGTTGACCATCTCCGCGAGCCATGGCGAGGGCTGCGAGTCATTGATGGAGCACGTGCTGGAGGGTCTCGAGGCCCAGCAGTCGGAGCACAACGAGTTTGGCGCGATCCGCATCGCCATCATTGGCCGGCCGAATGTCGGCAAGTCGACCCTCGTCAACCGCCTCATCGGCGATGAGCGCGTGATCGCTAGCGAGATGCCAGGCACGACGCGCGACAGTATTCTCGTGCCGTTCGAGCGCGACGGGCGCTCATTCATGCTCATCGACACGGCCGGGATGCGCCGTCGCTCCAAGGTGGAGGACGTGGTCGAGCGCGCAAGCGTCGCCAAGACACTGCAGGCGATCGACGAGGCGCACGTGGTCATCATGGTGCTGGACGCGCACGATACCATCGCCGAGCAGGACGCGAGCGTGCTGGGTGTCGCCCTGCAGCGTGGTCGTGCCCTGATCCTCGCCATCAACAAGTGGGACGGGATCGAGCAGGATGAGCGCGACACCATCCAGCGGCTGCTCGGGCTGAAGCTCGATTTCGTGCCCTTCGCTCCCTTGCACTTCATCTCAGCGCGGCATGGCACCGGGGTCGGGGAGTTGATGCAGTCCACCGTGCGGGCGTACGAGTCCGCGTTCAAGGCCATGCCGACCCGTGAACTGACCAAGACGCTCGAGCATGCCCTGACGGTGCATCAGCCACCCATGGTGAACGGCCGGCGCATCAAGCTGCGCTATGCGCACCAGGGCGGTCGCAATCCGCCCCGCATCATCATCCACGGCAACCAGACGGACTCGGTACCCGACGCATATACGCGTTACCTCGCGAATGTCTTCCGCAAGCAGTTCGACCTATTCGCGACCCCGGTGTTCGTCGAGTACCGCACCGACTCGAATCCGTTCCTGAGGGAGAGGCGGGTGAAGCCGCGCGCGGACAACAAGTCAAGGCGTGGCGGTCCTGGTGGCACTCGGAAAAAGCCCCCGCCGGGTAAGCGGCGCTAGAGCGCGTTAGCCAGGCCGTCCAATTGCGCCGCAGCACCATGGCGTTTATCGCGGAGCTTTGGTCGTTCTTGCGTGTGCGCAAGAGATTCTGGCTGCTTCCCGTGGTCCTCGTGCTCATGGCGATCGGCGGCCTGCTGATCGCCGCCAGCGGTTTCCCAGGCGTCTCGTTCAGCGGTGGCGTGAAGGAACCCGTGGGTCCGCTGTCCAAGGAGCACTACAGGCACGAGCGCGTTTTGCTCAGCAGGTAGTCGGCGATCAGCCGGTGGCCGGCGCGGTTCGGGTGTTCCCAGTCAAGCGCGTCTCCCTTGTTGTAGACGAAGTACTCCCCGACGGCGGAACTCCCGCGAAGCCCATCCACGTCGCTGAACGCCTCCGACGCGTCCGCGAACGCGATCCCAGGGGCGAGCCCATTGCGAACCATCCCCTGTGGCTGTCCGCGCAGCAGCTCGTCCGACCACCGGATTCCCGAGGCCAGATAGGTGTCGGCCGCGTGATCTGATATCTGCATCTCGTACGGAAACACGACAACGCACAGCTCGATCCCCCTGGCCCTCAAGCGCACCCAAAGCCCATTGATCCGCCCCACGGTCTGGTTGACGATCACCTCGTTGCGAGCCGGATGAAGTTCGAATGCCTCGTCACCGTGATATCCACATCCCAGGCGCGCTGCCACGATGGCAGCCTTGGCGCGCAGGAAGTTGTAGAGGTAGGAGCGGGTTCTCAGCACATCGAGATACTTCTTGATCCACGGTCTGAGGAGGTGAAGGGCCGAGGGGGTGGACGCGCCGGTGCCCCTGTCCGGCAAGATGTCGTTGAGATCCATCGCGTACACGATGCGCCTGAGACCAAACCGCTCACTCGTCGCGATGATCCTGTCGGCCGCGGCGGCGTCGGCGATGCCATCCTCGAGTACGCCCCCGAAGTTCATGTAGTACTGGTCGCCGCGAGCGGAGCGGATAATGTCGCTGTAGCGGTAACCGAAGCCGGCGCCTACGCCGCTCGTGATCGAGTCGCCCCAGAAGCCGACGCGGGGCCGCGGGTCGTGCAAGTCCCAGTCACGGTCCGGATAGCCGTTCGAGTTGAACGGCATGTCGCCGAAGGGGTAGACGATGAGTCGGTTCGAGATCCTCACCCCGACGTAGTAGTCGATCCTGTAGAGAGCGGCGCGGCGCAGCACCGCTTCCCCGGCCAGGAGCAACACGCACAGTAACGAGAGTGTCCACAAGGCGAGGACGGCTATCGCGTGACGCTCGAGGAACCCTCGCGCCTCCAGCCGGCGCGTATCCCCTTGGCTGGTAAGTCGCTCGTCAGCGCGCATCATCGGGGTCTATAGCCGCGCCGCGCCGAAGCGGTGGCGACAACATCAGGTGTCCGGAGGTCTTGGCCATTGGGCGGGGCTATTTCATGGTCGTTGTTAGCGCGGTTCCAAAGCGGATGATAGGCCGCCGCGATCTCCGGCGAGAGCCTAGCTCACGCTCCGAGGCCGCGCGCGCCCGCGTGCGGGCAATGTAATAGCACGCCTGACCCGCACTCGCGATGGCGGGGCTGGTCTGATCCGCCCCCCCCCGGGGCGTTGGGAGGGAGTGAATATCGAACCGTTGCGGGCGCATAATCGCCACCCGACCCCGACTCGCGGTCGACGTCCAGCGAAAAATGGCGAAATGCTTTTCCAGGTATTGAGCGCCGCGTCCGTGGCCACCACGGCTCTGCTTTGCGTCTACGTATTTCGGCGCAGGCGAATAGCGCGGTTTGCCCGCCAGGCGACCCGTGAGAGCCGCTCGCCGCGCGAGGCGGCATTCGCGCTCGGGCGTGCCGTGTTTAGTGGCACAAAGCGGCGCAAGAAAAATCCTATATTCCTTTCGCGGCTGCTTGCGCCCCTGGGCGCCTCGCCCGTGGCCGTGCTGGAAGGCGGGGGCTGTTGCTCCGGGCTGCATCGCCTGTTCATCACCGCGCTCGACACGATCGGAATTCCGGCTTCCCAGGTCACGGTGTTCAGGCGCGTTGATCCGGTCAATGCTCATTGTCTGGCGCAGGTTTGCGTCGATAGCGAGCGGCTGCTGATCGATGTCGACTACGGGGTGTGGCTCCGCCACCCCAACGGGTCGGCCGTTGATATCGTGGGTTTGCGCGGCGGGGTGGTCCCGGTCATCGAATCCTTCGTATTAGACGATATCGCGCGGTATCAGGACAGCGCGAGGATCCGCTCCGCGGGCTACCCGAATCGCGATTACTACCGATTCGACTATGAATTGACACGCACCGCCAACTGGGCGATGAGCCCCCTCCGGCGAGTGATCTACACGGCGCTTACCCGGATCACTCGCGGCCGGATTGACCTATTGTTACTGCCGCCGATCCTCGAGTGGCCCGAAGTCTTGCTGAGCATCGCCGTGAGCGCGGCATCGCTGCTCGCCTTGCTCGTCTGGATCGCTCGCGGGGCGCCCTAGGTCGGGCGGCGCCCGATCGCACCGGGGGAGCGATGCTCCCATGATGGTTCGTTCCGTCGCCGCGACCTGGACCGCGCGTACCGGCATCACCATATCGGCGGAGCGGGGATGCGGCGCACAGCGACAGCGCATTCATTCACGAAAGCGGCGATCCGCTTCGCGGCGTTCCTCGAGCGCGTGCCCATGCCGCCCGCGAATCACTCATGGACACCCCCTGGGCTGGAGAATCTCCGGCCCAGGGGTGGCCAGTCAGGCTACCGCAGGTCAAACCGATCGAGGTTCATGACCTTGGTCCAGGCCGCCACGAAGGCGCGTACGAATTGCTCCTGCGCATCCGAGCTTGCGTAGACCTCAGCCAGCGCCCGCAGCTGTGAGTTGGAACCGAAGACGAGGTCCGCGCGTGTGGCTGTCCACTTGAGTTCGCCACTCTTGCGATCGCGACCTTCATATACGTCCTTGGCCTCTGATGTCGCCGTCCATTGCGTGGCTGTATCCAGCAGGGTCTTGAAGAAGTCGGTTGTCAGTGCTTCCGGCCTCTTAGTGAATACCCCGTGCTTGCTCTGCCCGACATTGGTGTTGAGCACGCGCAGCCCGCCGACCAGCACGGTCATCTCAGGGGTCGTCAGCGTGAGCAGCTGCGCCCGATCGAGCAGCAGCGCCTCGGCGGCGACCGCGGAGCGGTCCTGCTGGTAGTTACGGAAGCCGTCCGAGCGCGGTTCCAGCACGGCGAAGGACGCCAGGTCGGTCTGCTCCTGCGAGGCGTCCATGCGTCCGGGTGAGAACGGGACCTGCACGCCCTGGCCGGCGTTTTTCGCGGCCTGCTCGACACCGGCACCGCCGCCCAGCACGATCAGGTCCGCCAGAGACACCTTCTTGCCCCCCGTCTGCGCCTTGTTGAACTCGCTCTGGATCCCTTCCAGTGTCTTCAGGACTTGGGCCAGCTGGGCCGGCTGGTTGACCGCCCAGTCTTTCTGGGGGGCGAGACGGATGCGCGCGCCATTGGCGCCGCCGCGCTTGTCGGAGCCCCTGAACGTGGACGCCGAGGCCCAGGCGGTCGAGACGAGCTGCGAGACTGTAAGGCCCGAAGCCAGGATCTTGCCCTTCAGGGAGGCTATGTCCTGTTCGTCGATCAGCTTATGGCTCACCGCCGGAATCGGGTCCTGCCAAAGGAGTTCTTCCTTCGGGACTTCCGCTCCGAGGTAGCGGGCGCGCGGGCCCATGTCGCGGTGGGTGAGCTTGAACCAGGCGCGCGCGAAGGCGTCCGCGAACTGTTCCGGATGTTCGAGGAAGCGCCGCGAAATCTTCTCGTAGGCAGGATCGAGCCGCAGGGCAATATCAGTCGTCAGCATGGCGGGCGCGCGGCGCTTCGCCTTGTCGTGGGCGTCGGGCACGGTGCCGGCGCCCGCGCCGTTCTTCGGCTGCCACTGATGGGCGCCGGCGGGGCTCTTCGTCAGCTCCCATTCGTAGCCGAACAGGTTCTTGAAGAAATCGCCGCTCCACCGGGTCGGTGTCGTCGTCCAGGTGACTTCCAGGCCGCTGGTGATCGCGTCTCCGGCCCAGCCCGTGCCGAAGGTGCTCTTCCAGCCCAGGCCCTGGGCCTCGATGTCGCCATCTTCAGGCTCCGAGCCGACGTGCGAGGCGGGACCCGCGCCATGGGTCTTGCCGAAGGTGTGGCCGCCGGCGATCAGCGCCACCGTCTCCTCGTCATTCATCGCCATCCGGGCGAAGGTCTCGCGAATATCGCGCGCCGCGGCCACCGGGTCCGGTTTGCCGCCGGGGCCTTCGGGGTTCACGTAGATGAGGCCCATTTGGACGGCCCCGAGCGGATGGGCGAGCTCCCGGTCTCCTGAATAGCGCGTGTCGTCGCCCAGCCACTTGGTCTCGGCGCCCCAGGAGACATCATGGTCAGGTTCCCACACGTCCACGCGGCCGCCGGCGAAACCGAAGGTCTTGAAGCCCATCGTTTCAAGGGCGACATTGCCGGTAAGGATCATGAGGTCGGCCCAGGAAATCCCGCGACCGTACTTCTGCTTGATCGGCCACAGCAGGCGCCGCGCCTTCTCAAGGTTCGTGTTATCCGGCCAGCTGTTCAGCGGCGCGAAGCGCTGTTGGCCCCTGCCGCCGCCGCCGCGGCCATCTCCGGTGCGATAGGTGCCGGCGCTGTGCCAGGCCATGCGGATGAAGAGCGGTCCGTAGTGGCCAAAGTCCGCCGGCCACCAGTCCTGGGAGTCCGTCATGAGCGCCGCGATATCTTTCTTCAGCGCCGCGAAGTCCAGACTCTTGAATGCTTTGGCGTAGTCGAAGCCCGCGTCCATCGGGTCCGACTTGGACGAATGCTGCTGCAGGAGCTCAAGCGGCAGGTGCTTCGGCCACCAGTCCTTGTTGGACGTGCCGCCGCCGACCGTGTGATTGAAGGGGCACTGCGCTGCGGTTTCGTTGCTCACGGGTCGCTCCAGCCTTGTAGGTAAGACCTCACTATATTCCGGTGCCCGATAGAGCGCTGACGTTCTTTTAAATAGATGTGATAGATGATATCGATCGGGCTCGGGAAGACCGGAGCATGTGCCAGCGCAACAGTGCGATTGAGCCGATCACCGTGCGAACCCCGTGCAGCATGACTTTATATTCGCGCATGACGTCGCGCTCAGTGCCACAGCGCCGCCCCCCCCGGCCAGGCAACCGATACTGGCCACCAACGTCAGCCGCCATCGCATGGGCAGCCATGCCTGCAGCTGCTACCGCGGATACAGCACCCGGTCCACCGCAAAGCAGGCCCACCGCAAAGCCGCGATCAGCAACAGTCCGGACGCAGGGCCCAGCAGCAACACCCAGCCCAGCGCGCTGGGCACCACGCCTCAAAGCAGCGAAGGCAAGGGCTGGACGGGCCCCCTCTCGCATCAAGCCCCAATGGATGGCTGCCAAAAGCTGGAGATGGCGGTGCCGTACCCCAAGAGTGCCATTCCTGCAGGCGGCCAATCACCTGCGGGCGCCAGCCAAAGCGCCACCCCCAAGCCCACGAACGGAATCAGCCCGCCAAAGCCCAGGCGCCGCGCCCAAAGCGAACGGCCCGCGCTGAGTCTGCCGTCATCAGTCCGCGTCCTTCGGCTCCGGCGCTGTTGCTGCAGCCGGGCTGTCCAAGGCAGGGCGGCACATCCTTACGCCATCAAGGGCGCGGCCGATGCCGCCACTGGCATCGGTGACAAGGGCGGTTGCGGTCATGGTTCGAACGCTGTAGCGGGGTCGCGATCCGCGGGGTCGTCACGAGCCGGCGTCGCGACTGTTCGGCCGTCCGGCGCAGGCCGGGTCCAGACGAAACGCCCACCGTTGCAACATAGGCCGAAACCGCAGAAAGACTCGGTAGCCGCACTCCATCACCCAGGCCGCGCTCGGCAGGCGGCCCGCCAAGACCAGCCAGCACCAGCCAGGCAGCGCGGCCCGCAGCGGCAGGAAGGCTTGCGCGCCGCTGAGCAATTCACCGCCGCGGCCGCGCACGTGAAAGCGCTCCAGCAGTTGCTCGCGCGTGGTGCCGGGCGCCAGCGGCAGCGCGGCATCGTTGACATCGACAAAACACACCGGCGCATCGGGCTGCAGTGGCTGCAGGCCGCGGTACACGCCAATCTCGCGCCGGCACAGCGGACACGCGCCGTCGTACGCCTCCTTGACGTTCTCATTCGCGGCTTCGGTCAGCATTCGGGCACCTCGTTGACGGCCAGCAGGTCGGCGGCCGAGTTCAGCCCTCGCGAGGCGCGGTTCCACCATTGCGAGAACGAGTCGCAGCGCCGATCGACGGGCGGGAATAGCGAGGGCACGGCCTCGCGCTCGGCCCAGCGCGCCAACCAAGGCGCGAGGTGAGGTTCGTCGATGGCGCGCACCCGGCGGGCGCACTTCAAGGCAGCACCGATAGCGCCCGCGTCGCCGTGCCAGCGCTGCGAAGCGAGTTCGGCCATGCGGCTGCCGACGAATTGCCAGCGCCGCTCGCTCCACGGCCAGGCGCGGTGGAAGTCGGTGACGAAGAAGCCGATCACCCGCGTCTCGGCCGGCAGCGCAGCTGGCAGTTCTCCCAGGCTCCAGGGGTGCACCAGCCAGACATCGCGGCCAGCAACTTCAGCGGCGTCAGGAGGCGTCAGGCCGAGTTCAGCGGGCGGATCGGCGGTCAGCCGGGGCTCCACCAGCGACGGGTTGCCTGGCAGCACGCGGTGTGCGCCTGGGTGCTGCCGCAAACTCTGGCGCGCCAAGCGGTCGAGTGCCTCGTAGGACGTATCGATCACGCTGCCGGGACTGTGCCACGGCTCGGGCGCGTAGCGGGCCACGTTCTCGGCATTGAAGAGATAAGGCTTGCTGCTGCCGGTGCCTGCCACCCATTGCCAGCTGAGGTGGTTGCTCGCCAGATCGCCGTCGAGCAGGTGGCCATACAGCCAGTCTGCGGCGAAGCGCCAGTGCACTTTACGCAGGTGCACCACGTAGCTGGCCAGCCACATGCGCGCGTGGTTGTGCAGCATGCCAGTGGCGTGGAGCGCACGCACCGCCTCGTCCACCGCGGGCACGCCGGTGTTCGCCTCGCGGATATCGGCCGGCAGCTCGCGGGCGTAGGCGGCGTCGGGCAGCAGACCTTCATGCAGCGACCGCAGGATGCCGTCGCCGCGGTGCTGCCAGACATGGCGGAAGTAGGCCCGCCAGCCGAGCTCGTAGACAAACTTGTGCTGCACGTCCAGCGCATGACGCTGGGCCACGCCGCCCAGCACGTCGGCGAGCGTGACGAAGCCATGCGTGATGTACGGCGACAGCTGGCTGACCGCGCCGCCGAGCGCGTTACGTGTGCGAACGTAGGCGGCCGGCCGCACGGCGGCGATGCGGGCCCGCGCCGCGGCGAGTGTGGGTACGAACGTGGGCGCGAACCCGGGCGTGAAGCTCTCATTCATGCGCGACACCCACCTCACTGCGGCGGATGGCCGCCGCACGTTCGTTCACTGCCTGCTTCTGCGCTGCGGTCAGGCGCGCCGCGTTCTTGACCTGCAGTGCCATGCGCGGGTTGCGCGCCAGCGCGCCCTCATGCCGCATCAGGAAGTCCCAGTAGAGAGTGGTGAAGGGGCAGGCGCTGTCTCCGCTGCGCTGCGCCGGGTCATATCGGCAGCCCTTACAGTGCGGGCTCATGCGCTGGATGTACTTGCCGGTGGCGATGTAAGGCTTGCTGCCCATCACGCCGCCATCGGCGTACTGGCTCATGCCCAGCGTGTTGGGCAACTCGACCCACTCGACCGCATCGACGTAGACCGCCAGGTACCAGGCGTGTACCTGTTTCGGGTCAACGCCCAGCATCAGCGCATACAGGCCGGTCACCATCAGACGCTGGATGTGATTGGCGTAACCGTGCTCCAGCGTCTGCGCGAGCGCGTCACGCAGGCAAGCCATGTCGGTGGCACCAGTCCAGAACCAGGCGGGCAGGTCTTCCTGGGCACCCAGCGCATTGCGTACCAGGTAGGCCGGCATCTGGGTCCAGTAGACGCCGCGCACGTACTCGCGCCAGCCCAGGATCTGGCGGATGAAACCTTCGACGCTGGCCAGCGGCGCGCGCCCGTCGTGGTACGCCGCTTCGGCCGCGGCCACCACTTCGCGCGGGTTCAGCAACTTCAGGTTGAGTGCGGCCGACAAGTGCGAGTGGTAGAGCCACGCGTCGCCCGGCCACATCGCGTCCTGGTAACGGCCGAACAGCGGCAGCCGCTCCTTGATGAACGCCCGCAAGGATTGCAGGGCTTGTCCGCGCGTTACCGGCCAAGCGAAGCTGTCCAACCGGCCTGGGTGGTCTGCGAACCGCTGGTTGACGAGCGCGATCACCTCGCGCGTGAGGGCATCGCGTTCGAACGACGCGCGCGCTGGCACGCTGCCAGGCCCGGCAGCGCCGAATGCCTCGCGGTTGTCGGCATCGAAATTCCACTGGCCGCCCACCGGCTCATCGTCCTGCATCAAAACCTGATGCCGTTTGCGCTGCTCGCGATAAAAGTACTCCAATCGCAGCGACTTGCGGCCCTTGGCATGCGCTGCGAATTCGCGGACGCTGCTGAAGAAGTGTCGGTCTTCGCGAATCTCCAGCGGCAGCTTGTTGGCCGCAGCCACGGTCTTGATCGCTTCCAGCACGCGCCAATCACCGGGAGCAGTCATCACCAGCCGGGTGGGCTTCAGGCGCATGCTGTCCGCTCGCAACTGCGCCGCCACGCTGCCCGCGTTGCCAGGCGCGTCCAAACGCGTGTAGTGCAGCGGGCGGCCCAACCCCTGCAAGGCCAGCGCGAAGTGACGCATGGCCGCCAGGAACATCACTGTGCGCGGTTTGCTTGACCATACATGGGTCGATTCCTCGGCCGCTTCGACCATCCACACCGCGTCCAGCGCCGCGTCGAAGCCATCGAAGCCCGATGCGTCGAGATCGAGCTGGTCGCCCAGCACGACGATCAGCGAGCGCAGCTTAGCCATGTACAGCCTTGTTGCGCCGGCAGGCGTCGGAGCAGAATTTCACGTCGGCCCAGTTCTTTGCCCAGCGACGCCGCCAACTCATCGCCCGGCCGCAGCCCGCGCAGGGCTTGCTGGGCAACGCGGCCTTGTTACCGCGAAAGCTGGCGTTGCGCGGTATCACAGTAAATCTTCACAGCGGGCCCTGTCTGCGGTCTTGCCTTGGGTTAGGCCCAGCGCCTTGGGCCACCCGTCCATGTTCGACATGCGGGCCGTTGTCGCCCCAGCATGCATCACCGGGCACTTGCCGGCAGTGTTTGGGTTTTTCGTTTCCAGATCCTCGTCATTTGCGACGTTGTTGCAGAAGCAGGCCCCAGACCCGCCATCTTTTGGCAGTACATTGTTGAGTTATACACCTGCGACATTTCCGAGATCATGCGCAATTCCAATCGTTTCCATAGACAGGCTGTATGGCAGGCAGGTCGAGGATTCCTGGTGCATACCCTTAGCCCGCGCCCACAGCCATAGCGCACGACAGTTCGCGGCCTGAGCCCGCTGCGCGCATGCATCTCGAGTTTGGCCGCGCCGTCCGCAGGCGATGCTGCCTGACATGTGCCTGCTGCAACGCTCCGCGGATGAAAGCCGCTCCAGAGGCGCATTCCGGATACTGGTACTCAATCGGGCTCGCGACGAATGTAGTATCCAGGCGGCTGCAGAATCGGGGCTGTCCACACGGGATACGTGGCATGACGACGCGAAGTCCCAAGACGCTGATGGCATTTTGATAGGGAGTTCAAACGCCTATCCTGCGAAGGCTTGCTCGGGTGGCGAGCCTTATGTTTTGACAAAGCTCAGCGCCTGCCAGCGGTGCACGGCGATGCAGGTGGTTTATGGAGCTCGCGTTTCAGTCACCCTTAGTGAGTCGATCTGATAGGAACGATCCAGCCGCGCGGGTATTGCCTGTTTCTCCCCGGAATCCGCGCGCTGAATTTCTTACGACTCTGGCGCACCATGAGAGCGAACACCCCTCACTCCCACTCGATGGTGGCCGGCGGCTTTCCCGAGATGTCGTAGACCACGCGCGAGATACCGGTGATCTCGTTCACGATCCGCCGCGAGACGTGGTCGAGAAAGTCGTACGGCAGCCGCGCCCAGTGGGCGGTCATGAAGTCGATGGTCTCGACCGCGCGCAGGGCGATGACATAGTCGTAGCGCCGCCCGTCACCCATGACCCCGACCGAGCGCACGGGCAGAAACACCGCGAACGCCTGGCTGGTCTTATCGTAGAGGTCGTAGTTGCGCAGTTCCTCGATGTAGATGTGGTCCGCCTTGCGCAGCAGATCCGCGAATTCCTTGCGCACCTCACCAAGGATGCGCACGCCCAGTCCCGGTCCGGGGAAGGGATGGCGGTAGACCATCTCTCGCGGCAGGCCGAGTTCCACGCCGAGCCTGCGCACCTCGTCCTTGAACAGCTCGCGCAGCGGCTCGACGAGCTTGAGATTCATCTTCTCAGGAAGCCCGCCGACGTTGTGGTGCGACTTGATGACGTGCGCCTTGCCCGTGCGGGTACCCGCGGACTCGATGACGTCCGGGTAGATCGTGCCTTGGGCCAGGAACTTCACGCCAGTCAGTTTCCGGGCCTCCTCGTCAAACACCTCGACGAACAACCGGCCGATGATCTTGCGTTTCGCCTCGGGGTCAGCGACTCCCTTGAGCGCCGCGAGGAACCGCGCTTCCGCGTCGATGCGGATGACACGCACGCCCAGGTGCTGGGCGAAGGTGCTCATCACCTGGTCGCCTTCCCCCAGCCGCAGCAACCCGTGGTCGACGAACACGCAGGTAAGCTGCGCGCCGAGCGCGCGATGTAAGAGGGCGGCGACGACGGATGAGTCCACCCCGCCTGACAGTCCCAGCAGCACCTTATCGGCGCCGACCTGGGTGCGCACGCGCGCGACAGCATCATCGATGATGTTGCCGACGCTCCACAGGGCGTTGGCACCACTGATCTCGCTGACGAACCTCTCGAGCAGGCGCGTGCCCTGGGTCGTGTGGGTCACCTCGGGGTGGAACTGGACCCCGTAGAAACGGCGCGTCTCATCGCTCATGGCCGCGTACGGAATGGTGCTGGTGGCCGCCGTGCACACAAAGCCCGTCGGCAAGGCATCCACGCGGTCGCCGTGACTCATCCAGACATCGAGCACGGCATTGCCGCGGCTGTCGCGACGATCGGCGAGTTCATCCAGCAGCCGCGACCCGCCCGTGACGGTGACCTCGGCATAACCGAATTCGCGCTCGGTGGAGCGCGCGACCCGGCCACCGAGCTGCTGCGCCATGGTCTGCATGCCGTAGCAGATTCCCAACACCGGCACGCCCAGTTCGAAAACAGCTTGCGGTGAGCGCGGCGGGTCCTGGCCGGTAACCGATTCCGGGCCGCCGGACAGGATGACGCCCCGTGGCGCGAAAGCGCGCACTTCCGCATCGGTGACATCCCAGGGAAAGATCTCGCAGTAAACGCCGAGCTCGCGCACGCGGCGGGCTATCAGCTGGGTGTACTGCGCGCCGAAATCCAGAATCAGGATTCGGTGCGCGTGGATGTCACAAGGCGCGGCGGGGCCGGCGGTGGCGGGATCGGCGGTTCTGGGAACGCTGGCCATGTCGGAAGCAGAGTGCTAGGACACCCGGTAGTTGGGTGCCTCCTTGGTGATGGTGACATCGTGTACGTGGCTTTCGCGCACGCCCGCGGTGGTGATGCGCACAAAGACCGGCCGCGTGCGCATCTCGGTGATGTTGCGGCTGCCGGTGTAACCCATTGCCGCGCGCAGGCCGCCCGAGAGCTGGTGCAGTATCGTGACGACGCTGCCCTTGTAGGGCACGCGGCCCTCGACGCCTTCGGGTACCAGCTTCTGCAGCTCCGTCGCGGCGTCCTGGAAATAGCGGTCCGCCGAGCCGTGCCGCTCGCCCATGGCTCCGAGCGAGCCCATGCCGCGGTAGGTCTTATAGGAGGCGCCCTGGTAGAGCTCTACCTCACCGGGTGATTCCTCCGTGCCGGCGAACAGTCCGCCGATCATCACCGCGTGCGCGCCCGCGGCGATCGCCTTGGCGATATCGCCGGAGAAGCGGATTCCGCCATCGGAGATCACGGTCACGTCGGTGTCGCGCAGCGACTCGGCGACGTTCGCCACCGCGGAGATCTGCGGCACGCCAACGCCTGCGACGATGCGCGTGGTGCAGATTGAACCGGGTCCGATGCCGACCTTCACCGCGTCCGCACCCGCGTCCACGAGTGCACGCGCGGCCTCGACGGTCGCGATGTTCCCGGCGATGACCTGGCAGGTTTCCCAGCGGGCCTTGATCTTCTTCACAGTGTCGATCACGCCCTTGGAGTGCCCGTGCGCGGTATCCACCACGACCACGTCCACGCCCGCCTCGCGCAGCGCGGCGACGCGCTCGATCGTGTCGGGGGTGGTGCCCACCGCGGCGCCGACGCGCAGCCTGCCGCCGTCGTCCTTGCAGGCGCGGGGAAATTCAGTGGCCTTCTGGAAGTCCTTGACAGTGATCATGCCGACGAGCTCGTGCGCCTTGTTGACCACGAGTAGCTTCTCGATGCGGTGCTTGTGCAGCAGGCTGAGTACTTCGTCCTTGGGCGCGTCTTCGCGAACCGTCACGAGCCGTTCCTGCGGCGTCATCACGCTGGAGACGGGCGCATCGAAGCGATCCTCGAACCGCAGGTCACGGTGCGTGACGATCCCGACGGCCTTGCGGCCCACGACGACCGGGACGCCGGAGATGCCGCGGGACCGGGTGAGCTCGATCACCTCGCGGATGCTCATCGAAGGGGAGACCGTGATTGGGTCCTTGATGACGCCGCTTTCGAACTTCTTGACGCGGTCGACTTCGCGCGCCTGCGCCTCGATGGTCATGCTCTTGTGGATGATCCCCATGCCACCTTCCTGGGCGATCGTGATCGCCAGGCGCGCCTCGGTGACCGTGTCCATGGCGGCGGAGATCAAGGGAACGTTCAGGCGGATGCGTCGCGTGACGCGGGTGGAGAGATCGGCCTCGCGTGGCAGAATTTCCGAATAAGCCGGAACCAGGAGGACGTCGTCGAAGGTGAGAGCTTCTTCGAGAATGCGCATGCGTAAGTATATGCGTCTGGGCCGTCCCGGTAAACCTCATGCTATCGTGCCATATGCCTGCGATTCCTGAACTTAGTGGCGTCACCGCCCCGCCGCGGGACCTGTACAGCGTCTCGCGCCTGACGCGCGAAGTGCGCGTGCTCCTGGACCGGGGTCTGGGCGTTGTTTGGGTCGAGGGGGAGCTTTCGAACTTCTCGCAACCCGCTTCAGGGCACTGGTATTTTTCGCTTAAGGACCGGGACGCCCAGCTGCGCTGCGCGATGTTCCGCACCAGGAACACCGGGGTCGGCTTTGCACCGCGCGCCGGCGCCCAGGTGATCGCCCGCGGTCGTATCAGCGTCTACGAGGCGCGCGGCGAGTACCAGCTCATCGTCGAGCATCTCGAGGAAGCCGGCATTGGAGCGCTGAAGCGCGAGTTCGAGCGGCTGAAGGTGAAGCTCGCCGCCGAGGGCCTGTTCGCGGCCGAGCGCAAGCGGCCGCTGCCGCGCTTCCCCAGGCGCGTCGGGGTCATCACCTCGCCCTCCGGCGCGGCGTTGCGCGATGTCCTGAACATACTCGCGCGGCGCTACCCGCCGGCCGCCGTGCTCATTTACCCAACACCGGTGCAGGGGGCGGCGGCAGTGCCC
Organism: Pseudomonadota bacterium; assembly: GCA_025360865.1. Classification (GTDB taxonomy): domain Bacteria; phylum Pseudomonadota; class Gammaproteobacteria; order Steroidobacterales; family Steroidobacteraceae; genus 13-2-20CM-66-19. Next base: position 27,187 of record JANYBG010000031.1, read on the forward strand.
GCCCTGGTGGCGGCCGTGGAAGCCGCCTCGAGCCGGGCCGAGTGCGACGTGTTGATCCTGGCTCGCGGTGGTGGCTCACTTGAGGACTTGTGGGCCTTCAACGACGAGCGCCTGGCGCGCGCCATCCACGCCTGCGCGCTGCCGCTGATCAGCGGCGTGGGCCACGAAATCGATTTCACGATCGCGGACCTCGTCGCCGATGTGCGCGCACCCACGCCCTCCGGCGCCGCGGAACTGGTGGTGCCGGACCGGCTCGCCTGTCTGGACGCCGTCAGCCGCACGGCGCAACGCCTGATAGGAGGCATGCGGCGCGAACTTCGCGGGAGCGCGGTGCGTCTTGCGGCCACCGAGCGGCGGCTCGCGCTGGCGCACCCGGGCGTGCGGCTCAACCAGCAGGTCCAGCGATTGGATGACCTCGCGCAGCGCCTGGGTAGCGCGATGCGCGCATGCGTGGACCGCGACCGTGTCCGATTCGCTGACGGCAGTGCGCGGCTTGAGCGCACCTCACCGCGCCACCTGTTGCGCGACGCGCGCGCGCGGTACGAGACGATGCATGCGCGGTTCCGCGCCGGCATTGGCCAGCGGCTTGCGCTCGTGAGCCACCGGCTGGCCCTTGCGCGGCGCGCACTGAATACCGTAAGTCCGCTTGCCACCCTGTCACGCGGCTTCGCCATCGTCACGGGCGCTGATGGCGCCGTCATCACGGATGGTGGCGCGGTCAAGCCCGGGCAGGCGATAAGTGCCCGCCTGGCCCGCGGTTCGCTCAGCGCCCGCGTAATCGGACACGAGGAGGATCACTAAGCATGCGCGCCATGTTCGCCGCCCTGTTGACACTGTGCGGTGCCTCACGCGGCTGGGCGCAGGCGCCAGCGCCGGATGCGGGGCTGCCACAGGCCGAACTCGTCCCCGGCGGGGTCGCGATCCTGCCCTTCGATGCGCCCGGGGGCAAGCCGCCGCGCGTCACCTTCAACGACCGACGGGTGCTGGTGGTGCGCGAACAAGGTCGCTGGCTCGCGGTGGTGGGCATCCCGCTTACTCAGACACCCGGTCCCGCCAGCGCGCGCGTCCACGACGAATCGAACGCGGGAGCCGCGCTCCGCTTCGAGGTCGCCGACA
>JANYBG010000040.1 GCA_025360865.1 Pseudomonadota bacterium
CGCGGCGCATACCCGACCGCGCTCTCCCGTATCACGACGCCCGTCGTTGCATTTTGGGCGGCGCCGCGATCGGCGCAGGAGTGGTACCCTTATCGCGGCGCACTCGACTCACTGGAGCGTACGCGCCTCGACCAGTCGTTCACGGATCAGATGACCGTGCGCCGGGAGCATATTCAGACCTTCATGGACCACGTTCGCGGCGCGCGAGTCGTCCGCATCGCTGGCGGGCGGCATTACTTGTTTCTGACTCATCCGCGCCAGACCGCCGATGGAATGCGCGCGTTTCTGACGTCTGTTACGCCGCGGCCTGACGAACGCTGAAGCTGACAAAGGAGCTATTGAATTGCTTGCGGCTGCGCCGCAAACCCTTAATTGATTCCCTTGCAGCTTGGCTGGGGCGTTGGGCCGATCTATGAGGTGAAGTTGTGAACTTGGCATTCCGTTCACTTCTGGCAATTGTGCGTTCCGCGTCGGCGCTGAGTGCCCAACGAGACTCGATTACGGTGCGCGGCACCATCCGCCGTCGTTTCCGTCCCCAGAACAATATCTGAGCTTCCTGCTGTCGCTGAGCGCCGTTTGGAGTTGAGCGGATTTTTTCCTCGGGCTTCCCTCCTTGGCCAGAGCATGCCGGTGGGGTCGCGTCGATGACGGCCTAACCCGCGCTTTCTCCGGGCGAGGCCAAGGCGGCTCGGCGCCGACCGCCGCAACGTGCTCTTCGTCGCCGACTTTGAGATATTAGTGTCGATCAGTCCTTTCGTTTCACGTGCATGTTCGACTCGGTGACCGCATCCGCCCCCTCAACCGGGTGATCACGGCGTGCCTGATCTTTTGCCAGTCGATTCTTTTCACTCTTCATGTCCGCCTCGTCGTGCTGCTCGCGACCTTCGAACATCCTGTCGTGTCCCTTGTCGTCGTGCTCGCTGATCTCGTGGCTGTCATGGCTCGGGTGGCGATGCGAGGTCGCATCCGTGTGTCCCTTGTCGGATTGCGCTGCGGCGTCGAGCGCCTTGTCGCTGGCGTTGTGCTTGTAACCCCTCTGGTCCTCGCTCACGATACTTCTCCCTGGTTTAGGCGCGGTGTCATCAGGCGTACACACGTGGGGACGCGGACTAGAGGCCAAGTGAACACATCCCACAGGTGGGCGGCCGCGATGTATTCAGGCGCTGCGGCGGCCACACCTGGCCTCTGCGCAGACGAAGTGGAGATCCCAGATGACTGCACCAGGCCTTCAGCACTGAGGCTGCACTGCTCAAGAAGTAGCGGCCGAATGCTGTCTGACACCCGCCAGCCACTGAGGGCCCGCTCATCCCTGCAGGTCGCGCAAGCAATCCGGGCATGGCTTGCCTCACCGGCAGCGCACCCTCACGGTTGTTGAACGACGCGGCGGTGTGCGAATGCGTCCCGATGCATCGTCTTCAGCAGACGGGGTGAGTAACTCCGCCCCGTGTCCCGTTTCTTCCTGCTGGTTCATGCATACGGAGGGGTACCATGAGCATTTTGAGCAGCATCTTCAGCAAAATCTTCCCGCACCACGACAATCCAGTCGCCATGCCGGGCATGCCGAGCACGCCGGCCGCCCCGGGTGCGGCAACCGCGGTCAGCGAGGTCGATGTAGAGGCAATCCTGAACGCGAAGGTGGCCCAAAGCGGCGTGAAGTCCAACTGGCGCACCTCAATCGTCGACCTGATGAGTTTGCTCGACTTGGACACGTCCCTCGAGTCACGCAAGGCGCTGGCGCAGGAACTACACTACACCGGCGACATGCACGACTCGGCGTCGATGAACATCTGGCTGCATAAACAGGTCATGGCCAAGGTCGCCGCCAACGGCGGCAAGGTGCCGGCAGACCTGATCAACTAGGCCTTCAGCAGAAGGACGGAGACACCGGTGAGCTCAACAGAATTCAAGCAACCCGCATCCACCGAAGACGTATCGCTCGGACGTGTGCTCAAGCAGAATGAGGAAATCAAACAAAAGGTCACCAGCGCTGCTGGTGACCTCGGTGAGGTCAATGACGTCCTGAAGCAGGAGAAGTTTCCCGATCAGGCTGTCATGCAGGCCGTGGCTCAAAATGAAAATGTTGAAGAGACGATTGCGGAAGCCGCAGACGATTTGAAGGTGGTGAACGTAAAACTCACCGAAGAGATCGCTGAGCGACTGGTCATTGAGTCCGAACTCGCCGCAACGAAGACCGACTTGGCCGAAGTTCGCGACGATTTGTCAAAGGCTCATGGCCAAGCGGAAGCAGCGCAACACATGGCGCTGCATGACGCACTCACCGGGCTTCCCAACCGTGTGGTGTTCGAACAGAGTCTGGAGAGCGGATTAAGCCAGGCGCAACGGCACGGCTGGGGACTCGCCGTCCTGTTT
>JANYBG010000058.1 GCA_025360865.1 Pseudomonadota bacterium
GCACCATCGTCGAGCACATACAGGAGCGAGATGATCGAATCAGTGGGAAAGTAGATGTGACGCAGGGTGTCGCCCGACTCATAAATGACGTGTCCAAGAGGCAGCGGTACCAGCGTCAGATGCGGGAATATCCGCTCACGCTCCTCCACCGGAAATGCGTCCAAAATGTGATTCTGCTGCGCAGTGGCTTGGTCGGCCATCTAGGATTCTCTCGGATAACAAGGTTAGCTTGCCTCATAAGTGTCAATACCGCTCGACAGAATGTCTTCTCGGGGTCCGCGAGATCTTTCCCGGAATATTCAAGTGTTTACGGTTTTCGGCTACCGCTTAGGCGGAAACGCATCGGGGCGCGTAGTGAGCAGTGGCTAGGTATTGAGAGGAAGCGCTCGCCATCCTCGTCAGTGCGAGCCCGCAGGCGCGCGCGGCGCGGCTGACCGCGTGCCAATGTTTCTTGAGTCGAGTACGGGCGCGATCAGTCGTGTTATCCGCACGGTCCGTCACAGTGGTCTTTGTCCACGCCGCCAGCGGTCCGGACGACCGCAGGCGATAGCGACAAAGAGGCTGCGTATTTTCGGTACGCATCTACCGGCCTGGAGATTTCACCGAACGGGCACCGAAGAAATGTGCGCGCAGTTGATCGGTTCCAGCACGCGAGTTACTTCCTCGCACTGTTCTTAGAACCCAAAGCGAGCGAGAGGCATCGCGCGCGTTCTGGCCACGACCCATCAGCGCAGAGCATATCCTGCGCGCAACCAGATCATCCGCGCTGGCACGAGATAGAAGGATTGACTTCCAAACTCGCTCGAGATGGAGGGATCTCGTCGATTGGTGAGGTTTGTACCGTCGATAGTAACCCGAATTCGACTCCACGAATATCCGACGTTCGCATCCCACGTCGGATAGCCCCCGACAGGGGAGATGTTCTCGTCATCTAGAAATCTACGACCTATATAGCGCGCGACCACCGTTGCCAAGAATCCATGCTCAGGGGTGTAAAGCAGTCCCGCTGAGGTAAGCATGTGAGGTGACAGCGGCAATTCCCGACCTCTGACATCCACACTCGACGCGCCATCGAAAAACAGAAAATTCGTGAAGCGAGCGTCATGGTAGGACGCAGTGGCCACCAGCGCGAACTCTGGCACGACTTCGAACCGCACTTCGGTTTCGATTCCCCGAAGTTTTTCACGCCCGGCATTTGCAAGCGCCCCGGAACTCGTCGCCACGACTATGTTATCCAAGTTCAGCAGAAAGCCTGCAGCTTGGTAAGTTAGCCGACCTTCGGCGGCGGCGCTTTTTAGACCGACTTCATAACTTTGTGTCGTCTCCGGACTCAGCAGATCAGGTCTGTAGTCGGGGCCGAAATCGATCGCAGCCGGCTTGAAGGCGTTGCGATAATCCGCGTAAACGACGGCCTCGTCTTTGCGAGCGGCCCAGAGTCGATAGCTGACACCGAGGGTTCCCGTGGGTTTTACACGGGTATTGCTCACGACTTCGGACATGAGCACCGGCGGGGGGAGCGTGTGATCGCTGGAGCTTTTACGCTCGTAAGCCTCATTCAGACGCACGCCCGCCAAGAGGTCCCAACGATTATCTGGCTTCCAATCGTACTGCGCGTACTGACCAGCGAACAAACGTTTGTCATCAAGCGTGCCAGTTTCGTTAACCGGCACCGCCGTGGTCGGTGGGGGCAGGACCGAGCCGTCCAGGGGGACCGTGTAACCGCCATTACCGTTCGACGTCCTCTGCCGGCCGCGTCCATAAAGAAGGTCGGCGCCGACAATCAGCGTCATTTCGCCGAACCACTGGCTGGTCAAATGAATATCGAAATAGCCATCTTCGATGTGGCGATCCTGATGCTGTGTATCGGCGGTACCGCTCAAATCCCGGTGCAGGAAAGCCCGCACGTCGGTGACGCTTGAGTAAGCGTAGGACGCGAGCGTGTCCCAGGTACCCCAGGCCGCCGGCTGAGAATAACCAGCCGCCAGATGGTACCTATTTTCGTCGATGCGCGCGTCCGCTGGATTGAAATTCGCGTCGATGGGAGTGAGCGTTGTCAACCCCGTTCCGGTGCGGATCACAGGGCTCGCGGGTGCGTCTCTGACGAGGTTCACGTCCGCGTCGATCCGGAAGGTACCGGAGCCCAGATCGAGCGCACCCCGATAGAGTGCCGCTTCGTTCTTAAGCGCCTCACGCGCGTCGGCGAATCCCAGGCTTTGTCCGTTGACCGCGATCGACTGCCGGTAATTCCCGACCTGTGGGAGCGCGTATGCGGCCGATCCCCGCACTGAGCCATAGCCGCCGTACGCGAGGTCGGCCTCGTTGGTCGCAGCGCCCGCCGGATAATGAATCGCCTGCACGACTCCCACAAAGGACGTGGCACCGTACAGCACCGGCGCCGACCCCTTCACAACCTCGACGCGCTCGATGTCGTTGAAATTCAAGCCACTAATCGCCGGATTGAAGGCGCCCCCCCAGGGGACGCCATCGACGACGAGCAGAAAAGCGTCGAATTCGTGCAACCCCAAAAAGGCGGGCACAGCGCTTGACGGACCCGCATCACCGCCGGCGGGCGACTCTACGCCGGGAACCAGAGCCAACGCTGAGGTAATGTCCGCAGCGCCCCGAACGACCATCTCGATTCCGGGAACGATCGAAATGGCGGCAGGGATCCGATCCGCGGATTCAGGAACTCGGGTTGCCGTGACGACGATGGTATCGAGAGGTTCAGCTTCGGCCCGCATCGAGAACGCTAAAACGCCGATGAGGAAGGCGACTCCGGCAATGAACCCGATGTCGATTTGCCGTCGCCCGCCCTGCTCGGATTTTCTCATCTCAACCGCTGATGCGCTACGTCGCACGAGTTCCTCAAAGAGTGAGGGGAGCGAGAGTCTAGCTGCCGAGTATGGCTACCACCAATGATCGTCTTTCGGCGCTTTGCGGGGGAAGGCGCTGTCCCTGCGACCGATAACAGGCAATCAGAAGAGCATCGCGGTGCGCGCTCTTGAGAGGCAACCGCCTCACGGCGTACAAAGGATCGGCGTGGACGTCTATACTAGAGATGAAAACCTAAGGTTCGAGAAACCGCCTTCAGGTTGCCCAGCATGACTGCAGAACTGACGCACTGAGGAGACACCACACGATGACGAGTCATGTCGCAACATTGCCGCTCACGGCACTGGCACTGCTAGCCTTGAGCCCGCTCGATCAAGCTGCCACTCTGGTCCAGGCGACCCCGCCCGTTCCGCCGAGCGCCTTCAGTGCCCTCTCGTGGCGAAGCATCGGGCCGTTCCGCGGTGGCCGTGCCGTCACGGTCGCCGGAGTGTCCGGCTCGCCGAACATGTTCTACTTTGGTGCCGTGGCCGGCGGGGTTTGGAAGACGACGGATGCAGGAGGCACGTGGAACCCGCTGTTTGATGGCGAGCCGGTCGCCTCGGTTGGTGTGATCGCGGTTGCGCCCAGTGATCCTAACGTCCTCTACGTAGGCACCGGCGAAGGCGACCTGCGCGGTGATGTGACCTGGGGCGCGGGAGTCTTCAGGTCCGCGGACGGAGGCGCAACGTGGACTCACGTGGGTCTTGAGGACTCGCGGCAAATCGGCGCACTCATCGTAGACCCACAGAACAAGGACACGGTGCTGGTCGCCGCGATTGGGCACGCGTTCGGCCCAAATGCCGAGCGCGGGGTGTTCCGCACCACCGATGGCGGCAAGAACTGGAAGCGCGTGCTCTATCGAGACGATCAGACCGGCGCCATTGATGTCACCTTTGATCCACATGACTCCAGGATCGTCTACGCAGCCTTGTGGCAAGCACGTCGCCAGCCATGGAATTTCTCGAGCGGCGGTCCGGGGAGTGGACTTTACCGTTCCGCCGACGGCGGCATCAGTTGGACGCGCTTGAGCGGTCACGGGCTCCCGGAGGGTATTCTCGGTCGCATCGATGTGGCCGTTTCGGGGGCGGACGCGAAGCGTATCTACGCCATGATCGAAGCCAAGGAAGGAGGCCTATACCGCTCGGATGACGGAGGCGTGCAATGGAGACGGGTGAATGAAGACGGGCGCCTCCGCCAGAGAGCGTGGTATTTCTCAAAGATTTACGCGGACCCTAAGTCCGTCGATACGCTCTACGCGCTCAACACTGGCATGCTCAAATCAACCGATGGTGGGAAATCGTTCGATCTGGTGCCGGCGACTCACGGCGATCATCACGCTCTCTGGATCGACCCGAATAATCCTAATCGCTTAATTAACGCCAACGACGGCGGAGCGAGTGTGTCACTCGACGGCGGCAAGACCTGGTCGAGCCAGGAGAATCAGCCGACGGGGCAATTTTATCATGTGGCGACCGACAACCGCTTTCCTTACTTTGTGTACGGCGCGCAGCAGGACAATTCCAACCTGGCGATCGCGAGTTTCGACGACGAGGGCGTGATCGGGCCGCGCGATTGGTTTCCCGCCGGCGGCGGCGAATCCGGATTTGTCGTCCCTGACCCAAAAAACGCAGCGACTATCTACAGCAACGCCGAGAATCAAATCGCTCGATTCGACAAGGATTCACGTCAATCGCAAAACATCAGTCCAGATCCGACGGACAACTCTGGTCATCCTGCCTCCGAACTCAAGCACCGCTTCAACTGGACCGCCCCGCTCGTACTCTCCCCCCGGTCCGGAGCGCTCTACGCGGCATCCGAGGCTGTTTGGAAATCCACAGACCAGGGAGTGAGCTGGACGATCATCAGTCCGGACCTGACCCGGGATGACAAATCCAAACAAGGCCCGTCCGGCGGACCCCTTACCAAGGACATCACGAGTGTCGAATACTACGACACCATCTTTTCGCTCGCGGAGTCGCCGCTGCGCGCCGGGAAACTCTGGGTAGGTACGGACGATGGCCTCGCGCAGATGTCGGATGATGACGGCGCGCACTGGCATGCCGTCACGCCCAAAGCGATGCCGGCATGGAGCACGGTGAGCACGGTAGAGCCGTCTCACCATGATCTCGCCACGGCTTACATCGCAGTGGATCGACATAAGCTCGATGACATCGCTCCCTATGCGTGGAAGACGTCGAACGACGGCCGCTCGTGGTCTTCAATCACCGCCGGGCTGCCCGCAGGTGCGGTCGTCCATGTGGTACGCGACGACCCAGTGCGGCGCGGCCTTCTCTACGCGGGTACCGAGTTGGGCGTCTTTGTATCCTTCGATGATGGGGAGCACTGGGCCCCCCTGCAACAAGGGTTGCCAGTTACCCCCGTTCATGATCTCACCGTGGCGGGTGATGATCTCGTGGCGGCAACACATGGGCGAGGGTTCTGGATCCTCGATGACCTTACCCCGCTACGCCAAGCGTCCCTGACCGAAGACCCGGTTATATTGTATAAACCGCGGCGGGCAACCCGGCTCTACTATCCCGATGAGGTCAATACCCGCCGTCCCGTGGGCAGGAATCCACCGGCGGGTGCGCTCATTGATTACGTGCTTGCCTCCGCTCCCCAGGGTGAGCTCACGGTGGATATTCTTGATGCCCATGGGGCGATCATGCGGCACTTATCGAGCACGAAGTCCGACAAGGAAGCGCAACCTCCGGAATGGCCGGATCGACTCGTCCCGAGCGATCTGATCCCGGCGAAACCCGGCATGAATCGCCTGGTATGGGACTTGCGCATGAATGATCCAGTGCAAATTCCTGGCGCTTTTTACGAAGACCAGGCGCCACGGGGGCCCTTGGTCGCGCCGGGCCGGTACCAAGTGCGCCTGACGGTGGACGGCCAGAGCCGAAACGCACCACTCACGGTCATTGCCGATCCACGCGTTCCAGGTAGCGGGCCCGCCATCGCCGCGAAGACTGAGCTGGCCATAGCGACCGCCGCCGACATCGACACGTTGCACCGAGCGGTGAATGACATCCGCGCAAGGCGGCAAAAGCTCGATGCCACTCCCGGATCTCGCGCCGACGATGCCAAGCTCGCTGCGATCGAGGAAGAGCTCATGCAAGTAAATATGAAAGGCTCAGAAGCCAATCTCGCTTTCCCCGGGATGCTCAACGAACAATACGCGGCGTTCGCAGGTACCCTCGTCGATGCCGATGCGTCGCCGACCAGTCAGCAGCTGGCGCTCTATCAGTCCTTGCATGTCAGATTGGAAAACCAACTTAGGTTGTGGCGGGCACTTGGGTCTGCTGCGTCGCCGGTAGAGTAATCAAGGAATTCCTCCACTGCCGCGAAAGCGAAGGCGCGCGGGGAAAGGTCACCGGTTCTCAAATCCGCTGGGGTGGCGTTCCGCAAGTCCAGCCGGTTATCACCGGCCAACGTCGGCGTTTCCGAGCCCATCTGGACACTTTCCGGGCCGCGTGTGATCGGGCGGGTGATTTTTGCACCCTTGGACCTCGGGCGTCCCTCGAACTATCGGCGTCGATAGCCGACTCGTGCCCATAGCGTTGCTACCGCCAGCCAGAGCAGCCATCCGCAACCACACGCGCATAACCGTCTGGCAGTTCGCCCATCGCGTGGCGCATCTTGTCACCCTGATGATGCGCCACCACGCGCCGCTCGCTCAGATCCCGCAGGCTAAACGCGCGGAGGATCGGTTTCTCGGTCGGGATGTCGGTGCTGCGATACCGCGGCGATGAACGCCTCGATGCCCGCATCGCCGGCCGACCCCAAGAACATCCCAGGGTCATCTTCCCCCTTTGGAGTTTTTGGCGGTATTCCGCCTTTACTGAGAATCTCCGACGCATCACCAAAGGCAGCGATGGTCTTGCCGTGACGATATTGATCCTTTATGAACTCCATCGTATGGCCGTCGGCGCAGAGTGCGGCCACTGCCGCCGCTCCGTTAGGCAGCACGAGCGCGTCGAACAACACGGAAGGTGAGTTCTCCAGGGTGGCATCCGCCTCGAATTCCTCGCCGGTCTCCGCCTCGACAGCTCCTAACGTGGTGCCGAGCAACCGCGGGACCGCTCCTGCCTTAGTGAGCGCTTTCAGCATGGTCGATGTCGAAGCCGCATCCATCCCATTCGCGACCAGCATCGCAATTTTACGCGTCCTGATGCCCCCCGCGCCGGGCAGCGCGAGCAGGGACAGCTTCGGTGACTTGGCGATCTCCGGTTTTGGGACGTGCTTTGCGGCGCGGGGCATCGCATTCGGAAGTTTCATACCCAAGCCCTCGGCAACGCGCGACGCGAGGTCGGCGGATACGTTGAGAAGTGAAGAAAGCATGCGCTTGCGAATAGCCGGCACTGTTACTTTACTTAGCTCGAACCGAAACGCCGCAATGATGTGCGCCTGTTCCGTTTGGCTCTGACTGTCGAAGAATAAGCGCGCTTGGGTGTAGTGTTCGGCGAATTTTTCGGGTTTGCCCCGCAACTTCTCCAGAGGATCATTGTCAGGTTGAATCGCCTTCGGGAATGACATGAAGCCGGCGCCGCCCGCCTGAAAGGGACACCCTCCTCCCAGGGAATTTGGCTCATAGGCAACCGCGCCCCGCGCGATGGCTTGGCGGTGCATGCCATCGCGCTGATTGTTGTGCACGGGTGCGAGAGGAGCATTAATGGGCAGCTCATGAAAGTTAACCCCACCCAGCCGCGAAATCTGGGTATCCAGATACGAATGAATGCGCCCGTGTAGCAATGGGTCGTTGCTAAAGTCGATTCCCGGAACCACATGTGCCGTGCAGAATGCGACCTGTTCTGTTTCGGCGAAGAAATTATCAGGGTTTCGGTTGAGGACCATGCGCCCCACCGGCATAACTGGCACCAGTTCCTCGGGAATGAGCTTGGTCGAGTCTAAAACATCAAAACTGAACCTCTCAGCCTGCGTTTCAGAGAAGGTCTGCAGCCCGAGTTCCCATTCCGGATAGTTTCCTGATTCGATGGCCTCCCATAAGTCGCGGCGATGGAAATCCGGATCGGCACCTGCGATTTTCACTGCCTCGTCCCAGACTAACGAATGCGTCCCGAGGACCGGCTTCCAGTGAAACTTGCAGAACGTCGATTTCCCCGCTTCGTTGATCAGGCGAAACGTGTGGACGCCAAACCCCTGCATCATGCGCAGGCTCCGCGGAATACCCCGATCGGACATCACCCACATCAGCATGTGAGTGCTCTCGGGCATCAACGACACGAAGTCCCAGAATGTGTTATGAGCGGTCGCGGCTTGCGGCATCGCATTATTGGGCTCTGGCTTTGCCGCGTGAACCAGATCGGGGAATTTCATCGCGTCTTGGATAAAAAACACTGGGATGTTGTTCCCAACTAAGTCCCAGTTTCCCTCATCCGTATAAAACTTGACCGCAAACCCGCGCACGTCCCGCGCCGTATCGGCCGATCCGCGCTCTCCCGCAACAGTGGAGAAGCGCACGAATACGGGGGTAATCTTTCCTTGAGCCGCGAACGGAGCGGCTTTGGTCAAATGCGGGATCGCTTTATAGGCTTCAAAGTACCCATGTGCCCCTGACCCGCGAGCATGGACGATGCGCTCGGGAATGCGCTCGTGGTCGAAATGCGTGATCTTCTCACGCAGCACGAAGTCCTCGAGGAGTGTCGGACCACGCAGTCCCGCTTTGAGCGAATTCTGATTGTCAGAAATCGACACGCCTTGATTCGTGGTCAGAACTTGATCGGCGGAATTGCCGCGCTTCCCCCGCAGCGACCCGTCCGGAGCGCTGGGATCGATCTGTGGAGCGCCGGATTTTGCCGATTCGTTCGTTTCGCTTAACGTACTCGCACCGGTCTGCGGTGACGGCATCCCTAAGTGAGTGCCCATGGGCGGCTTCATTGCGTTGGCGGCACCATACTCCTTCGGCTTAACGGCATTCGCCGGAATTGCCCCGACTATTGTCTCCATCTCCGCCGCATGCGCGGCAAGTTCAGTGGCCTTCCCATCGGTGGGGAATGACGGGCCGCTCGAGGTTGTTCCGAGCGCATTGAGGCTGCCGGTGCGGCCGATACCACCTGGATCTTGTTTAGACCCACGCTTTGGGGTTCTCGTCATACAGGTTGGTCCACTTAAGACTGCTCGAGAGGGGAAATTAACGTCGGCTCAGGCCGAACCGATGCCACGAAAACCTGGGTAGGTTACTTCGGTGCTTTGACCTTGAGGTCGTTAACCACGTGTTCGTGGCCCACTACTTGCGCAGCCTTCTCCGACAGACTGGTTCTCTCCGCTTCGCTGCGCACGACCCCATTTAATGTAACTTTCCCGTTGACCGCGACGATCTTGGCATTGTGAGCGTACGTGGAGAGCGTCTTGTCGGCCATCACGCTACGCCTTATTTCCCGCGTGATTGTGAGGTCAGACGTATTGTTCTTTTGATCATCCGCAGTCGCATGCATGGCCTTGAGATCTGCCTGATTGGTCTTCGTGTTGTCTGCGGGAGTTCCAGATGACACTTGTGCGTTCATGTCCGTCGACTGGCAGTTGCCCGCGTTCATGAACGCGAACGCGGGCGTGACAACGAGTGCAGCAACAATTGCGATTTTCATAATTTGGTGCCCTGCTTCAATAAGTTTGTAAGGAAAGGGAGCCCGGGGTCGGGCTCCCTTTGTGGGTCGGTTCGGTTCTGTTCCCGAGGGTTAGTACGCTGTCTTCGCCCTTGGCATTTCCGCAGCCGCTGCCTCACCAGTGGAGGAAATATCCTCGGCTCCGGTGGCTTTGAGCTGATCTTTTGCGCGCTTCACTTGGTCCGACGTATCACAGTGCACTGAAAGCAGCGTTCCACCGTTCTTCACGCGACCTTCGTAGCGCTTCGCTTCGTATTCCGGAATACCCATTCCAATCAGAGCACCCGTGAGTCCTCCAACTGTGCCTCCCACTCCGGCTCCAGCCAGGGCAGCCATAATGGGGCCAGCGGCGATGAAAGGCCCTAAGCCCGGGATTGCAAGGGCACCGATGCCTGCCAGCCATCCTAGAGTGCCGCCGAGAACTGCTCCCGTCCCAGCGCCCGTCGTAGCCCCTTCTGGGGCCTTGGTGTTCTTTTCGTGGGCGAAGTCTTTCGAGCCGGAGCCCTCCGGAAACAATACGGAGATATCCGTGTTCCGGAAACCTGCTTGTTTTAAAGTGTCAACCGCGGTCTCTACGCTGGCACGTGTGGGGTAGATACCAAATGCGGAAGTATTTTTGCCTGCCATGTTAGATCCTCCTGTTTGATTTTTCGATTCTGGTCGGTTAGCTCTTAGGTTTAACGTCTAGTTCGCTAGCAACTTTGCCTTCACCCGCTATTTGGCTCGCCTTGGTCTCGATGCTCTTCTTTTCTTCGTCGGAGCGAACGGGGCCCTTCAGCGTAACCATTCCGTTTTGCGAAATGATCTTCACGTTGTGAGCGTAGGTGGACAGCGATTTGTCTTTCATGATGGAACGGCGAATTTGCGCGGTGAGGGCGACATCTGATTTGCCGTTGCCCTGTTGATCGGCGGTCAATTCGCTCGCCTCGCGATCCCGCTTGTTGGTCGCCGTGTTGTCGGCGCCCGCGCGAACATCGCTGGCCCCATCCGCCGTTTTGTTGTGCTTCATCTTCCGGGGAGTTTTGGTTTCAGTCTTTGTGGGGGTTTCGGTGGTCGCCTCGGGTTCACTTGCGACGGCTGGAGCGGCGAAAAGCAGTGAGCTAAGCGCGATAAAGAGCAGTCGATTTCTCTTCATGGAAAGTCTCCTGTCGTGAGTGAATCGTCCGTCCGAATTCCTTTACGCAATTCCTAAGACAAATGGATCTAGGCGCCCTGTCGGAACCGTCAAGTGGTTGCGCTGGCCAATGTGGCAGCCCGGCTACCTGATTCTCTGGCCGACAGTTTCGAGTTGTATCCGGTTATCGGCTGGTCGACTATCCACCCCCGAAAACTCGCGCGACGCGATACTTGCGACGAACGTTCC